>JBEKWE010000084.1:0-11529 GCA_049513335.1 Acidobacteriaceae bacterium
GTGCCAAAGTTCTCCGCCACACCGCCGATGAGGAACGACGGCGCCAGCTCCGGCCGCGTCCGCGAGGCCACTTCGTAGATCCACGCCAGCATGCTGGTTGTGGTCGTCTTGCCATGCGTGCCAGCCACCACCAGCGACTCGCGCCCCATCAGAAACTCGTCGTGCAGCACCGCAGCCATCGACGTAAACGGAATCCGCGCGTCCAGCACAAACTCCAGCTCGACGTTGCCCCGCGAGATCGCATTGCCGACAATCACCAGGTCTGGACGTGGCGTAAGATTACTTTCCGCATAAGGCTGGTGAAGCGGAATCCCCAGCCCGGCCAGCAGATCGCTCATCGGCGGATACGCAGCTGCATCCGAGCCCGTAATCCTGTGCCCCCGCGCCTGCAGCATCCCCGCCAGCGACGCCATCGCCGTTCCGCAGACTCCAATCAGATGTATGTGCTTCTTTTTCCCCATAATTTTCTAGGTCCCGTCCGCAAGTCGCTTTCGCATGAGTACCTCGCAAAAGCCATCGGCGATGAAGTCGGGAAGCTCGGCGATCTTTGAATATCCGTGTCGCACGTAGAGCGCGCTTGCCTTGGCGTTGAAGGAAGACACGCATAAGTACACAAGACGGCTGTCGACGAACCTTCCCTCGGCAAACGACAGCAACTGGCTGCCGATCCCGCGGTTCCTGTGTTGAGGGGCAACACAGATCGCTGCGATATAGGGATTGCCGAGAAATCCCTTAGAGTGAAATAACAAAAAGCCAAGCGGTTCCTCGCCCATGGCGACAAATAGAGAACTCCCAGGCCACTTCAGTACATTGCGACACCACTCGATGGAGAACCGATAGGTGAGCCAAGGGTACGATCGCGCCATCAAGTCCGCGCACCAATCTTGCTCGTCCGCTGTTGCCGCGCGAAGTTCCAAGTCGCTTGCCATCGATGTCAACCAAACTCCACAGTAAAGTTAGACCGCAACCGCCGTTTCCAGAAACACAAGCCGCGGGTCCTCGGGATCGCTCAGTTCCAGCCGCACGCGCACGCCCAGTGGCACGGTCAGGTTCGCCCCATCCACATGCCCAGAGCGCAGTCCAATCGCCACCGGCCCCGCAAAATCCGCGAGCGCATGAAGGATCGCAGCCTCCAGCAGCGGCTCCTCCTCCGCCGCGACGCACTGCCGCATGTCGCCGAAGACTATCCCGCTCACATTCTCCAGCAAGCCCGCGTAGCGAAGATGTAGCAGCATCCGGTCCCACTGGTACGGCTTCGTCCCAATGTCTTCGAGATATAAAATTCGCGGCTCCTGCGCGCTCGCCGGCCGCATCGCATATGGCGTGCCCAAGCCCTCGGCCAGGATCGAAATACATCCGCCCGCAAGCGTTCCTTCGGCCACTCCGGGGCGCAGCACGCGCAGCCCATCGTTCGACGTCAGCGCCCAGCCCGCATCGCCGCCCAGCGCATGGCCCCAGCTTGCGCGGTCGAACCCATCCGCCCGCGCAAAGTCCGCCGCCACCATCGGACCGTAGAACGTCACCAGTCCCGCCTCGCGCGCCAGCCACACATGCAGCGCGGTGTGGTCGCTGTATCCCACAAAGACCTTCGGATTGGCGCGAATCAACCCCGCATCCAGATACGGCAGCAGCTCCGCCGATCCCCATCCGCCCCGCGTGCACACGATCCCATCGATCCCCGGATCGGCGAACGCCACATGAAGATCTCTCACCCGCTGCTCCACCGTCCCCGCATAATAAAGCGGCCCACAATCCAGCGCGTGCGACGCCAGCTCCGTCCTGTACTCAAGCCCATGCAGCGCGTCCATCCCAGCCTGCACCAGCTCCGACTTGGTTGCACTCGCCGGCGACAGCACAGCCAGCGTCGCCCCGGCCCGCAGCGCGGCAGGCTTCACTCTCGCGCGCGCCGCCGCGCTCAAATCCTCACCGCCGCATGCGGTTCCACCTGAAACGCCTCGCCCTGGCACACAATCTCCGCCGGCCCGGTCAGCCGCATCACGGCATCGTTCGCGGGCCAAACCGTCTTCTGCTCTCCGCCCTCCGCAATTGCCGTCAACTCGCGATTCGTGCCACGAAGAAACATCGCAGCCGCCGACGAAGCGCACGTCCCCGTTCCCGAAGACATCGTCGGCCCGCACCCGCGCTCAAAAATCCGAAACGCAATCTCGCCCGACCCGCGCACCTGCACAAACTCCACGTTCGTTCCCTGCGCAAACAGCGGACTAGCGCTGATCTTCGCGCCCAGCTCCTGCCAGCTCATCCCGTGCGCGCCAAAGTCCTCCCGCTCCACAAACAGAACGAAGTGTGGATTCCCCACATTCACCACGGCCCCATCCACCGCGCCCACCCCGGGAATCTCAATCGTCCGCGCCTCAACCCGCGGCACCCCCATCTCGCTCTGAATCCAATAAATCGAGCTCTCCGCGCGAAGCACGCGGCAACTTCTCACCCCGCCCAGCGTCCCTATCGCGACCTCCCGCAATCCCTCGCTATGCGCTAGCCACGCCGCCACGCAGCGCGTCCCATTGCCCGATAGCTCGGCCTCGCTGCCATCCGCGTTGAAGAGCCGAAGAAAAAAATCGCCGTTCGCCCGCCGATCCAGAAACTCGATCCCATCCGCGCCAATGCTGGTGTTGCGCGCGCACAGCCTGCGCGCCAGCGCCGCATAGGCACCGCGCGCATCCGCCTCCTCCACAATTAGGAAGTCGTTGCCGCACGCATGCGCCTTCACAAACGGGATCGTCGCCTGCCCACTCTGCTTGATCTCAGTCCTCCTCGTCGTCGCTGAATGCAACCACCTTGTCCGCCGCGTCGCTCGCCACCAACTCGGCCAGCAGTTGCTTATGCCGTGTGCAATTCGCAGCAAGGGTAAACGTCACCCGCTCCTGCTCGCCCAGCCTGTCCCGCTCCACGATATTCAGTCGCAGATGCTCGCGGTCCAGCACAGCCAGCACCGCTTCATACATCGTCTTCTGGTCGCTCCCGCGCACCTCGTACAGCATCGGGTACCTCTTCCATCCCGACCGCCCCTCCAGCAGGCCGATAAACCGCAGCGCAAAGAAGACGATCGCCGTGGCAATCGCCGCTTCAATATACAGCCCCGCCCCGCACGCCATCCCAATCGCCGCCACCACCCATACCGTGGCCGCGCTGGTCAGCCCCAGCACCCGGCTGCGCGTGTGCAGAATCAGCCCCGCGCCCAGAAACCCAATCCCCTGCACAATGTTCGACGCGATCTGCCCCCGGTTCGGGCCCGCATCGCCCGCAATCACCACCGAAAGCATCGTGAACAGCGCCGCGCCCATGCAGATCAGCATGTTGGTGCGCAGCCCCGATGCCTTGTGCCGCCACTCGCGTTCCACCCCAATCAGGCCGCCCATCGCGCACGCCATCAGCAGCCGCGTGGTGGTCCCCTGAGTGAACGCCATCTGTTCAATCGTGCTGAAGTGAATCGGTAAGGTCGCAATCATAGGCATTTCTCTCTTCGCTGCGATGGTAGCACCACAGCCGCGAAGGATATTACCTCCCCGTCGTCGAACCCGCCGCAGAATAACGTTCCGACTGATAAACCCGCGCGCAAGGCTGGCCCGTCCCGCACAGAATCGTCAGCTCCTGCAGGCCCTCCGGATGCTCCTCCACCGCCTTCGACACCGCATCGCCTTCGAACGAGACGACGAACGCAGCGTACTCCGCCGGCGCCTCTAAAGCCGCGTGCCAACTGTCGTAGTCGCTCTCGTTGATCGTCTGCCGCAGCGGAATGCCCGCGTCCTGCAATGCCCCAATATGGTCCGACTCCTGTATCAAAATCGGTGCGCCCTGCGGCAGGTCCTCCAGCACCAGCGCCAGGTTCCGCTCAAACGGCACTCGAGTCGTCGAGTTCACCAGCGCCTCCTTCAGCACCAGCGGTGGCGCGTAGTTCGCCAGCAGATTGCTCGGGTGGCGCTCCATCAGCTCCGCGCATCGCTGCGCCAGCTCCGTCCCATAGATCATCGCCAGAGGATTCACCACCGCCAGCGCCAGCGCCGCCAGGTAAAACGCCCGCACTTGGATAGGCCGGGACTTCAGTCCCGGCACTCCGGCTTCCAATTCGGCTTGGGGCTTTAGCCCCCGGGACATGCCTTCGCCCTTCGCGGCCCTCCATCTTCGCTCCATCGCCGCCGCAGCCACGCATGCAAACAGCGCCAACGCCGGCAGCATCTCCATCCCATAGCGTGCGTTGTAATACGAGTGCGGCCAGAGCTGCGGAATAAAGATCGGCACCGACCCATACGCCACTGAATAAACATAAAAACCCAACGGGACCCACAGCATCAGCGACGCGCGCGCAATTCGCCCCCGCAGCGCAATCCACAGCCCCGCCAGCGCCGCCGCCATCACTGCGAATCCCGTCTCCCACGCCGATGCCACCACCTGCGCCGTGCGCGTGTAGAACAGCAGAGCCCATCCCACGCTGTGCCATCCGCGGTAGTGCTTCGAGCCCGGCGGCGAAGTCCGCTTCTCGATCGCCGGGGCCGAGTAGGGCCCGCGCAAAAAGTCCAGCGGATCATGGCTGAAGTGCTGGTTGTACCCGAGCCACAGCACCGGCCCGGCAATCGCTAGCAGCGTAAACACCGCGAACGCCGCGCCCATGCGCCGCCGCATCGCCCCCGCGCGACCCAGTTGCCAACTCACTACGCACCACGCCGCCGCGCCCAGCACCCATCCGTCGTAGCGCGTAAACACCGCCGCAAAGATCAGCAGCCCGAGCCAGATCATTCGCCGCGCTGCGCGCGATGGCTGCTCCGCGCGGATCGCGTCCACGCACTCCACAGTCAGCAGCGTGATCCATATCAGCAGCGCCAGAAAGATCGGCTCCGTCATCGCCGTCGTCGAAAGATACAGCAGATTCGGGTTCAGCCCGTAGAACGCCGTCGCCGCCAGCGCCCAGCGCGGTGCCAGCATCCGCCGGCACAGCCGATAGAACCCCGCCACTCCAAGCACATAACACGCCAGCGACGGCCACGCACCCGCCAACCCGCTCTGCCACCACGCCAGCTTCTGTACAAACGGCAGCATCAGCAGGTGCGGCAGCGGCAGCCACACGCTGCCCAGTTGCACCAGCCCAGGATTGCGCGTGTCCAGAATCCGCCGCGCAATCCCCAGGTGCGCCACCGCGTCGCCATACAACAGAACATATCCGCGCGAGAAGCACACAATCAGCGCCATGAAGCCCAGCAACACCGCGCCCATCACCACGGGATACATCTCCGCGAATGTCGCCGGCTGCACCTTGTCCGAATAGAAATCCGCCGCAACCGCCTTGCCTGTGCCACTTCCCCCACGCCGCAGGGCCAGCGCTCCGCGCGGAGCCATTATCGTCCGCTCCGATTTAGACCGACGCGCCGTCAAGATGCGAGATCTCCCGGAATACTTCAAACCGCGCGACAATCTCCGCGCGCGTCACCGCCTGCAACCGCTCTGTGCCGAAGCGCTCACACGCGAACGACCCCATCACGCCGCCGTAGAACATCGCCCGCCGAAAGACCGCCGGCGTCAGCTCCGGCTGCGACGCGATGTACCCGTAGAACCCTCCGGCAAACGAATCGCCCGCGCCGGTCGGGTCCACCACCTCGGCCAGCGGAAGCGCTGGCGCGCGAAATGGCCTCGGCACGGTTGCCAGTCCGGCAAACGAACGCGCCCCGAAGAACGCAGTCGCTCCATACTCACCATGCTTCATCACCAGCGAACGCGGCCCCATCGCCAGCACCCGCTCCGCCGCGCGCACCGAGTTCTGCTCGCCCGAAAGCATCCGCGCCTCGCCGTCATTGATCAGCAGCACATCCAGGCCGCGCAGCACCTTCGCCAGGTTCTCCGCGTGGGCCGCGATCCAGTAGTTCATCGTGTCGCCGCACACCATGCCCACTCGCGGCATCTGGCTGCGCACCCGCGCCTGCAGCAGCGGGTCGATGTTCGCCAGAAACAGGTACTCGCTGTTGGTATATGCTTCGGGAATCTTCGGCTCGAATTTCTCGAAGACATTCAGGTCCGTGCCCAGCGTCTCGGCCTCGTTCATTGTTCCCGCGTACGAGCCCGTCCAGTGGAAGCTCAGCCCCGGCGCCCGCTCGATGCCTCGCGTATCGATCCCACGCGCCTTGAACACCTCCTCGTGCTCGGGCAGAAAGTCCTCGCCAACCACCGCAATCACGCGCACATCGGTGAAGGTACTCGCAGCCAGCGAAAAATAAGTCGCCGCGCCGCCCAGGCAATGGTCCACCTTGCCATGCGGCGTCGCAATGCTGTCGAACGCCACCGATCCAACCACCAGAATCGCCATGCTCCTGCTTTCCAAGGACAATATGTAACTAATTTCGTAATGATTGATTGAACATGTAACCAAATAAGAAGCAATTGATGGAACCGGAGTAATATATGCAACAAAATAAGCTACAAATACTTCGCCAGCAGCAGTCCAAGCCGCTCCCGCGCCGCCTGCGGGATTGCCTCCCGCTCGGTCAGGATGGCAAACTTCAGCGCGCTGGCGCACGGGCAGCCCCGCTCCTTCGGCATCCGGGCCACCGCCGCCCGCACCACCTTCGCCGCATTCTCCGCGTTCTGGTGCAGCACTGCCACAATCTGCTCGATGGTCACATCGTCGTGGCCCACGCGCCAGCAGTCGTAGTCCGTCACCATCGCCATCGTGGCATAACAAATCTCCGCCTCGCGCGCCAGTTTTGCCTCCTGCAGGTTGGTCATCCCGATCACGTCCGCGCCCCAACTGCGGTACAGGTTCGACTCCGCGCGCGTGGAGAACTGCGGCCCCTCCATGCATACATACGTTCCGCCGCTCTTGCCCACTACGCCAACCTCCGCGCAGGCCTCCGCAATCGCAGAACATACCGTTGCGCACACCGGATCGCCGAACCCGACATGCGCCACCACCCCCTCGCCGAAGAACGTTCCCACCCGCGCAAACGTCCGGTCGATGAACTGGTCCGGAACCACGAACTCCGTCGGCTTGTGTTCTTCCTTCAGCGATCCCACCGCCGACACCGACAGGATCTGCTCCACGCCCAACATCTTCATGGCGTAAATATTCGCGCGAAAGTTCAACTCACTCGGCAGGATCCTGTGCCCGCGCCCATGCCGCGCCAGAAACGCCACCCTGCGTCCCTCCAGCTCGCCCAGAATGAATGCGTCCGACGGATCGCCGAAGGGCGTCTCCACCACATGTTCGCGCACTCCCGTAAGTCCAGGCATGGCGTACAGGCCGCTGCCGCCGATGATGCCAATCTCCGCTGTCTGCAAGTCTCTTGCTCCTCTTCCGGCCACGCCGCAGCACGCCGGTGCCATCAAATCTTCGCTGCATCGCCCATCTACAACTTCACTATTGCTGCACCAAAGTATATCGTCCGCCGCGCTACTCTCCGCGGCCCATCGCAGCCTTCATCACTCCCGCCGACGACATCATTTGCACCAGCGACAGCCCCGGGTCCGGGAGGGCAGTCTCTGTATGGCCAGGCTGCTTCTGCGCCTTCACGCCCGCCAGCTCCAGCGGCGCGTCCGACTGCACGCTCGTAATGCTCTCCCGCAGCTTGCGCGCCAGCTCCAGCGGAAACCCTTCGCTGACGAAGACCCCCGTTCCATCAATCGTCAGCAGAACGTCGCCCTCGTTGGTCGAGTAGACCTGCTCATTATCGTCCGCCTCATCCTTGGTTCGCCGCACCAACGTCGAGTACTTGCGCGGCAACTCGTCCGCGTAGACGCGCAGGAACGACCGCGCCGAGTCATCATTCCTCCACTTCGACTCATACAGCAGCCCAATCGACGCCGTCGACTCCTTCGCCTCCGTCGTCACCGCCGACCGCTTCTGCGCCGCATAGTAGATGCCGCCTCTCCACTCCGGCGCCAGCGCCGAGGCGATCGCATCCCCGCCAAACAGCTCCGTCAATATCTGCACGTCGAACTCACCCATCACACCCACGTCGTACGGCATGTACTGGGCGTCGATCAGCGGATGGATGTCCGGCAGCCGCAGCACGGGCACCGGCGTGTGCGCCATGTACGCCGCCGGGTGAAGAATCTCGAAGGTCGAAGCCGGAGGGTTGGCCAGAACCGCGCCGAACGCAGCCTCTTTGCCTCCCTTCACCAGGATCGCGTCCTCGAAGCTCATCCCTTCATCGTAGGGAAACAGCAGCGACTGTTGCAGCAGCAGCGGCGCCCGCGCCAGGATCGGCGATCCGCCGGTGTCCGACAGCTTGTCCTTCAACTGTTCCATCAACTCCGGCGAATGCTCCAGCGTCTTGCCCGTTGGCCGCAGCGAGTAGTCCAGGAAGACCACCATCGCCTGCCCTTCGGTCACTGCGTCGCGCGCCGTGTCCGCCTCGTCCGTCTGGATGTGTTCGTTGTCCTCCTGCGCGTTTTTGGCAATCGCGTCCGAACCCACCACCGCCCACTTGGTCAGCCCCACCCGCTGGTCCTGCAGCGCATGAGTCAGCTCGTGCGCCAGTACCGGTTTCTGCTCCTCCGGCTGGATCCAGTCCAGCAGGTTCACCGTCTTCGTCTTGTCGTCGTAGAATCCCGCCACCTGCTCGGTCAGTAGCGAGATCATGAACGGCCGCAGGTTGAAGTCGCGGTCCAGCAGCCCGAACTTCTTCAACACAATCTCCTCCCGCGCCAGCCGCTTCGCCCCCTGGTCCTCGTCGAACTTCTCGCGCAGATATTTATTCACCTCATCGCGCGTAATCAGCTTCCGCTTCACGCTGTGCACAATCGGCAGCCCCGTGTCCGCGCTGGCGAACGACAGAATCTCGTCCACCGAACGGAACAACTCCTTCGCCTGCTCCTTGGTCAGCGGAGCGGGTGTCGCATCGCCTTGCACAGTTGTCGCCGCGCCCTGTGCAGCCGAGGTTGGCGGCGTGTTCGTTTGCACTGCGGCAGGCGTCTGCGCGGCGCACGCGGCCGAGATGCACAGCACAACCGCAACCAGCGTCAGCCGTCCGCGCAAGCGCAGCCCGCCGCAACCCTCCGCCAACCCATCCTCTTGCCGCAGCAAACCCACGCCTGACCTCCGCGCAACCGCGTACACGGTCGCTATAATCAACAGTGTACGCAGGTTTGCACAGACTCCGAAATGTCCGCCGCCATTCAATCCGGCCAGTCCCTCCAGCCCGCGCCTCTCGCCGACGCCGCGCAGCTTGCCGCCCTGCTGCGCGCCGTCGGTCTCGCTGCGCTCGACGACATCGGCTGGCTGCGCGTCACCGGCCCCGACCGCCTGCGCTGGCTCAATGGAATGCTCACCAACTCCATCGCGCAGCTCGCCCCCGGCGAGGGCTGCTACAACTTCGCGCTCAACGCCCAGGGCCACATCCTGGGCGACCTCACCGCGTTTCTGCTCGAAGACTCCCTCCTGCTCGAGACCAGCCGCGATCAGATCGCCGGGCTCCTCGCCCATCTCAACCGCTTCATCATCATGGACGAGGTTGAGTCGGCCGACATCACCGCCCAGCGCTGCGGCCTGCTCGTCGCCGGCCCGCACGCCTCCGCATTGCTCGAACAGATCGGCCTGGCAGCTCCACCCACCTCCATGTTCACGCAGACCGCGAATTGGCGCGGTTCTCCCGTCGATCTCCTCCACGCATACAGCCCCATTGTCCCCCGATTCGAGCTCTGGTCCGATACGACCGCAATCCAGCAACTCACCGCGGACCTCCTCGCTGCTGGCGCAATCCCCGTCTTCCCCGAAACCCTCGAAGACCTCCGCATTTTAGAAGGCACGCCCCGCGTCGGCACAGACATCCGCGACAAAGACCTCCCGCAGGAGACCGCACCCATCGGCGTCCAGTCTCGCGCCCTGCACTTCACCAAGGGCTGCTACCTCGGCCAGGAGATCGTCGAGCGCATCCACTCGCGCGGCGCCGTCCACCGCGCCTTCAGCGGCTTCGTCCTCACCGGCGCACTGCCCGCCCCCGGCACGCAGCTTGAAGCCGAAGGCAAGCCCGTCGCCGAGGTCACCAGCGTCGCCTCCATCTCGCTCCCGGGCCAACCCGCGCCGATGCAGCTTGCCCTCGGCATCATCCGCCGCGAGGCCCTCGAAAATGCGCAGGCCCGCAACCTCACCCTCACCTATCCCGGAGGCACAGCAACGCCCATCGCCCTGCCCTACGCAATTCCTTAGCGCAGTTAAAGCCGACATTCTGGCCTGAGCGAAGTCGAAGGCCAGAATCTCCGTATTTCGACGTAGCCAGATTGCCGAATCCGAACCAACCGAAAGAGTGCTGACCATGTCTGAACAGAACAAGCCCTTCGTCGTCACCGACCGCCGCAAGTTCACCTCCGACGGGACCCCGCGCCCCGACGCCGACCCATCCCCCGAGCGCGAAGCCCGCGAGTCGAGTGAAATTCACGTCGCGCCATCCGCCCCAGCCCCTCCGCTGGAGTTCAAGTCCCCCCACGCCGCGCCCGCCCCGCCCCAGCCGCCCGCCCCCGAACCTCCCGCGGAGGTCCCACTCCCGCCTCCGCCAACCGCCAGCCAGATGGAGCAGGCCAACGCCGCCTACCAGCAGACCGCCGACCACCTCGACACCGCCGTCCGCGCCGCCAACCCCGGCATGGACCATCCCCCCGCCATGAGCTTCGAGCAGATCGTCCACTCCATCTACATGACCGCCATCCTGCAACTCGGCGGCGCAACCAAGCCGGGCGAGCAGCCCAAGATCGACCTCATGGGAGCGCGCCAGAGCATCGACATGCTCGCCATCCTCGCCGAAAAGACCAAGGGAAACCTCACGCCCGCCGAGTCCCAGCTCATGGACAACGCTCTCTTCGAGATTCGCATGGGTTTCCTCGAAGTCACCCAGGCCCTCGCCCGCTCCGCCGCCAGCCGCCAACCCCCACCCCCGCCCGGCGCACCCGGCGCGCCCGGCCGCCCCACCATCGTTCGCTAGAGACCAATGCAAGCAACACTGACCTTCCTCGGCAGCGGCACCTCAATGGGCGTCCCCACGCTGGGATGCGACTGCGCCGTCTGCCTCTCCGCCGTCTCGCCCGCGCCCGGCGTTCCGGCGCCATCTCCGCGCAACCGCCGCACCCGCCCCTCCGTTCTCATTGCGTGGGAAGGCCACAACGTCGTCATCGACACCGGCCCCGACTTCCACGCCCAGGCCATTGCCGCCGGCATCCACCGCCTCGACGCCGTCCTCTACACGCACGGCCACGCCGACCACGTCCTCGGCATGGACGACCTCCGCCCCCTCAGCTTTCACAACCTCGACAACCTTCCCCTCTACGCCGACGAGCAGACTGCTCTCACCATCGAGCGCATCTTCAACTACACCTTCAGCTCCGAGCACAACTATCCCACCAGCGCGCGTGTCGCCCTGCATCGCATCCCCACCACCCCCGGCGCGGAGGTCGTCCTCTTCGGCGCGCGCTTCCTGCGCGTCCCCGTCACCCACGGCCGCCAGACCATCTCTGGCTTCCGCTTCGGCTCCGCCGCCTATCTCACCGACCTCAGCGACCTTCCCCCCGAAAGCCTTCCGCTGCTCGCCGGCC
>JBEKWE010000085.1:0-13184 GCA_049513335.1 Acidobacteriaceae bacterium
GCGGCGTCGCTCCCATGCGCAGCAGCGCCAGGGTCGGCAACACGCCGCGGCGATAGATCCAGTTGTGGTGCGCGGGCGGAACGGAGTGGGGCACCCTGACAGGATAAACTGTGCCCATGGACTTCGTATGAAAGGTCGGCTCTGGAGAACTTGTACCTAGTGCACTTAGGACGGTCTGTGGGCAGGAGCCTGAAGCTGGCGGCGATCTTCGCCTACGCCGCGCTGCAACTCGTCGCGAAGCACCCATCCACGCGCCGGCAACGGGCCGAATGGCTGCACCAGTTCTGCGTGCGGGCCATCCGCTGGATGGGAATCGCGGTGCGCAGCCAGGGGCCGTTCCCGGAGCGCGGCGTCCTTATCGCCAATCATCTCGGCTATCTGGACGTCATCGCCTTCGCGGCGCTGCACCGCTGCGTCTTCATCGGCAAATCCGAGATCCGCCGCTGGCCCCTGCTGGGCTGGATGGCGACCATGGCGGGCACGCTGTATGTGCATCGCGGGCGCGGCGGCTCCGCCGAGCGCGCCAGGAAGGGAATGCGCGCGGCCTCGGACGCCGGCCTTCCCCTGGTCTTCTTTCCCGAAGGCACATGCAGCCTCGGAGACACGGTTCTCCCCTTTCGGAGCGGCCTGCTGGCCCAGGCAATGGAGGCCGGCCAGCCCATCACGGCGGCTTACATCCGCTATCGCCTCACCGAGAACAATGGCCCGTATCTCTCGCTGGCCGATCTCTGCTTCTGGGACGACACGCTCTTCGCCAGGCACGTCTTCCGCCTTCTCGCGCTGCGCGGAATCGAGGTGGAGCTGCGCTTCGCCGAATCGCCCATCGCATTCTCACCCGCCGGCGACCGCCACATCGCCGCCCAGGAGGCCCGCGCAGCGGTACTTCAACTCCGCGGCGCCACAGAGGCTGAGGCGCTCGTCCCTTAGGCGTTTCGCTCACGGCCGGGCGTAATCGGAGGAATCAGCCCATCCTCGCGCAGCCGCTTCAATATCTGCTCCACCGGCCAGTCCAGCGCATCGGTTCCCTCCACCGTAATCGACGCGTGCTTCGCCGACGGCACCACATAGAGCTCCGCCATCGGCCGCGTCGTGGCCTCCCACTGCTCGCGCACCGCCGCCTCCGTGCGCCCGCGCTCGCGCATGTCGCGCTCGATCCGCCGCGCCAGGCACACCCCCTGCGGCGCATCCACGTAAATGGAAAACCCGTAGCACGCCACCAGCTCCGCGTAGTGCAGCGCCAGGATTCCCTCCACAATCACAACCCGTGCCGGCGCGATTGTCTCAAAGCTCCCCGCCATCCGCGTGTGCGTCTTGAAGTCGTACACCGGCCGCTGGATGGTCTCGCCCCTGGCCAGCGCGCGCACATGCTCCACAATCAGCTCGCTCTCCAACGAGTCGGGGTGGTCGAAGTTGCGTCTCTCGCGCGAGTCCAGCGGGAACTGCGACAGGTCGCGATAGTACAAATCCAGCGGAAATAGCGTCGCGTCCAACTGCGTCGCCAGTTCGCGCGCTAGCGTCGTCTTGCCCGAGCAGGAGCAGCCCGCAATCCCAATCACTAGCGGACACGCGCGAACAGTCATGGCTAACTCTCCGTGATCTGCGGCACCAGCGCCGTCAGCAGCCCGGTGAACTGCCGCTCCACGCGCCGTCCCATCTCCATCACCTCTTCGTGGTGGATCGGTTCATTCAGCACTCCGGCCGCTGCATTCGTCACCAGCGAAATCCCCAGCACCTCGATCCCCATGTGCCGCGCCACAATCACCTCATGTTCGTCACCAGCGAAATCCCCAGCACCTCGATCCCCATGTGCCGCGCCACAATCACCTCATGCACCGTGGACATCCCCACCAGGTCCGCGCCCAGCGTGCGGAAGGCGCGAATCTCCGCCGGCGTCTCATAGCTCGGCCCCAGCACCGCGACGTACACGCCCTCGCTCAACGCAATCCCCTGCCGCGCCGCCTCCGCGTGCGCCAGTTTGCGCAGCCTGGGCGAGTAGGCCGCCGTCATATCGAAGAACCGCTGCCCCGCTCCCGGCACGCACGCAAAGCGAGGCTCGTTCGGTCCCAGCGCCGCGTTTGTCCCGGTCAGGTTGATGTGGTCGCTGATCGCCACCAGCGATCCCTGCGCAATGTCTGCGCGAATCCCGCCCGCCGCATTCGTGACAATCAGCGTGCGAACGCCCAGCAGCCCCAGTACGCGCGTCGGGAAGGTCACCTGCTCCATCGCGTAGCCCTCGTAGGCGTGCACGCGTCCCTGCAGTACGGCCACCGGCGCGCCGCCAATCGTCCCCAGCACCAGCTTGCCCGAGTGCCCAACCACGGTCGATTGCGGAAAGTGGGGAATCTCCGCGTACGCAATCGCAACCGCATCCACCACCTGCGACGCAAACCCGCCCAGCCCCGATCCCAGAATGATCCCCACCCGTGGCACAATCTCCGCCCGTGGGTCGTCCTGCACCACTTCGCTCCGCACCCGCTCGCGAATCGCCCCCACCGCCGCCTGCGCCTTGCTGAATAGATCGCCCATGGTAGCGTCCGCATTCTCCTCCAGATAGTGTACGAGAGCCAGCTCCATTCCCGCATAACCGCTAAGCCAACAAGAACCCAGTTCCGCCTACGGTGGAGATCGAATCGGAAGGCACGGCACACAGACGCGAACAGATGAGAATACGGCTTAAGGTGTGACCCGGCAGTGTGCATTGCTTTTCGCCCTGGCAAGCTAGGACGGGGCACGCGAACCGTGAGGTCTAGAATGAGTCGTCCGCTGGAATTCCTTATTCTTCGCAACATCGCCTTCAAATCGGGGTTGCATGAATGGATGCATCGCTGGTAGTCGCTTCGAGACGGAGATATAAGATGAAAGTCATGCCTTGTTCTCATCGCCGTATTCTGCTTCCGCTGCTGCCCTTCTTCTTTTTGTCGCTTGCCGGGTGCATGGGCGGCTCCGGCAGCACTGGATTGCAAGACAAGGAGTCAGCGAATGTATCCGTCAGCGCTTCCTCGATCAGCGTCACGGAAGGCCAGACGGTGACGTTGGAGGCTTACGTCAATCCGACGCTTGCCACCGGAACCGTAACTTTCTATAACGGATCGACTGCGATCGGGACTGCGGCGATCAACTCCACCGGGTTTTCGACCACAGGAATTGCTCTGCTCAATACAACGTTCAGTGCCATCGGTCCGCAGAGCATCACCGCGGACTACAGCGGGAACGATATCTATTCGGCAGGTACGTCTACAGCCATGACGATCGGCGTGTACAACGATCAGATGGCATCATCTTCGATTACTCTGCAAGCCTCCACCACGACACCGCAATACCAAACGAGCGTGACATTAACCGCTGCGGTCTCCCCCTCGTCAGCCACGGGTACGATCACCTTTTATAACGGGGGAACCAATATCGGCAGCGCTGCCGTCAACGGTGGCGCTGCCAGTCTGACAATTTCGTTCGCGGCAGGAGGCACGGCAACACTCCACGCGGTCTATTCCGGCGACTATAACTATCTTTCCAGCACCTCGAATTCGCTCTCCATGAATGTCAGTGGTCCGCTGGTGACCACGACAACACTGAACGCTTCATCCAGCACCACCGCAATCGGCAGCAGCGTCACCCTGACCGCCAATCTCACTCCCGCAACTGCCACAGGCACGGTTACGTTTTATAACGGATCGACCGCGATCGGTACGGAGAACGTCAATGCAGGCGTTGCCACGCTGAATACGACTTTTTCCGCCTCAGGCAATATCACCCTGAGCGCAGACTTTGCCGGAAACGCTTCGTGGGAAGCGAGCGGATCGAATCAGCTTTCTCTCTTCGTTTCCGGTAACACGCCCGACACCGTCGTGCTACAGGTCGCGCCTTCCTCGCTGATCATCGGCTACTCCGCGACGCTGACGGCCACCGTCTCGCCTGCGAAGGCGGCAGGCACGGTGAGCTTATACGACGGAACCAGAGCGATCGACGTCACCACGCTCGCCGGGGGCACGGCCACGTTCGTCGATTCCTTCATGACTGCAGGCCCCCAGAGTCTTACGGGCCTCTATAGCGGGGATAAGACATATATATCGAGCACCAGCAGCCCCGTAACTCTGAACGTCAGCAATCCGGGACCAACGCCAACCGCAACAACGCTGACGCTGAGTGAATACTCAGGCACCACCGGAGATACGGTCACGCTGACTGTCAACGTCAGTCCTTCGGCGGCAACCGGGCAGGTCAACCTTTACGACAATGGCAGCTTGCTGCAGAGTGTCGTTCTCTCGTCCGGCAAGGCCGCCTGGTCCCAGTCCTTCGGAGAAGGCGACAACAGTATCACCGCGGTTTACAACGGAGACGCAACGTATTCTGTGAGCACGTCCAGCCCGCAGGATCTTGAACTCAGCGATCCCCCAACTCCCACATGCCCGACCGATCCAACACTTTGCTCGATTGAATGTCCTGGAGACCCAACCTGTCCGTAGTGCTATGGAAGAAGAGAAGCAAAGAACCAATTTGTCCGTTCCCTTGAAACTCAAAGAACTCGACTTGAAGTTCGTGGGCGTATCCCATCCATTTTAGCCCCGCACCTTCGCGGTTTCCTGTTATTCGATCCGTGCTTATCCGTGCAAATCCGTGGCTGCCTATCGATCGGTGCAAGATCGATGCAGGTCGGTGTTAAGTTTTTTCCGCAAATTTCTCCGCCGCAGACGGAAGGGAACGCGCCTCTCGTAGCGTTTCTGCGCTATTCCTCCGCCTCGTCCTCCACCGGCTGCTTGGCGGCAGCCAGAATCTTCTCCGCAATCGCCTGCGGCACCAGGTCGTAGTGGTCCATCTCGATGCGGAAGCTGCCCCGCCCCTGTGTGATCGCGGTCAGCGTCGTGCCGTAGGTCAGGATCTCGGCCATGGGCACCTCGGCGCGAATGATCGTTCCCGCGCTGCCGCTCTCCATTCCCTGCACGCGTCCGCGCCGGCTGGTCAGATCGCCCATCAGCGCTCCGGCAAAATCGTCCGGCGCCTCGATCTCGATCTTCATGATGGGCTCCAGCAGCGACGGCTTGGCCTGCTCCATGCACTTGCGGAAGCCGATCCGCGCCGCCATCTTGAATGCCATCTCGCTGGAGTCCACATCGTGGTAGCTGCCGTCGAAGACCGTGATCTTGATGTCCACCACCGGGTATCCCGCCAGGTAGCCGCGCGCCGCCGACTCGCGCACGCCCTTCTCCACCGCCGGAATATACTGCCGCGGGATCGCTCCGCCGAAGATCTCGTTGCCGAAGACAACGCCCGTGCCCCTTGGTTGTGGCTCGATCCGCAGCTTGCAGTCGCCAAACTGCCCGTGCCCGCCGGTCTGCTTCTTGTGCCGGCCCTGCGCCTCGGCCTTGGCGCGCACCGTCTCGCGGTACGGCACCTTCGGCTCGTGCAGGATCACGTTGGTGTGGTAGCGCCGCTTCAGCTTGGAGACCAGCGCCTCGATGTGCGGCTGGCCCGCGCCCGCCACCAGGAACTCGTTGGTCTGCAGATCGCGGAAGAAGCGCAGCATCATGTCTTCTTCCATCAGCTTGTGCAGCGCCGGCGCCAGCTTGTCCTCGTCGGCGCGTGTCTTGGGCTCGATGGCGTAGGTCATCGCCGGCTCGGGCATCGACACCGGCTCAATGAACAGCTCATGCGTCTTGTCGCCCAGCGTGTCTCCGGTCAGGGTCTCGCGCAGCTTCACCGCCGCGCCCAGGTCGCCCGCGTGCAGCTCATTCACCTCCACCGGCTTGCGCCCCTGCATCACGTACAGATGGCCCAGGCTCTCCGGCTCCGAGCGCGTGTAGTTTTGCACCGTGGTGTCGGTCTTCATCTTGCCGCTGATCACCTTGAAGAACGTCACCCTGCCGGTGAATGGATCTGTCATCGTCTTGTAGACGTAGAGCGCGAGCGGAGCGCTGTCGTCTACTGCGCGCATCACAATCTCGTCCTCGCCCTCCACGGCGACCGCATTGCTTCCTCCTCCGTTGCCCGCCGTGGTCTGGATCCTGCCTCTGGCCGCCACTGGCTCGCGCTCCGTTGCAGCCGGTGCGTACGCCTTCAGAAACTCCAGCAGAAGATCGGTCCCCACATTGCGCAGGCCGCTGGCGTAAAGCACCGGGAAGAGATTGCCCTCGCGCACCGCCTCGTGCAGCGCACTCACCAGGTGGTCCTCCTGCAGCGATCCCGTGTTGAAGAACTCCTCCATCAGCTCGTCCTTGCCCTCGGCCACCAGCTCCACCAGCGCCTCGTGCGCGGCCTTCGCGTCGGCCTGCACCGCCTCGGGGACCTTGATCTCCTCGCCGCGCCCATTGCCGTCCGGCTCATACACAAACGCCTTCATCGTCACCAGATCGACCACGCCGTGGAAGCCCTTCTCATCCACGATTGGCAACTGCACCTGCACCACCTGCCGGCCCCACCGTTCCTGTATCTGCTCGATCATGTGTTGCCGTCCCTGCCGGCTGTCGGCCTTGGGATGGTCCACCTGGTTCGCCACCAGGATGCGCGGCAGGTTCACCTCGGCGGCAAACTTCCACACCCGGTCGGTCACTGCCTCCGCCCCCTCCTGCGCGTTCACCACCACCAGAGCCGACTCCACCGGCAACAGCGCGGCGCGCGTCTCGTGCAGAAACATGTGGAACCCCGGCGTGTCCAGCAGGTTGATCTTCACCCCGTTCCACTCCACAAACGCGGCCGCATTGGCCATCGTCGTCCGCCGCGCCACGTCTTCCTCGTCGTACGCCGTCACCGCCGAACCGTCTTCCACCTGTCCCTGCGTGGCGGTCATCTTCGCCGCCTGCAGCAGCGCTGCAATCAAGGTTGTCTTGCCGCTGTGCGCGTGGCCAACCACCGCTACGTTCCGGACGTCCCGTCCGAGATAGTTCTTCATTCCCTGCTCCTCTTTCCCCTGTGACCTGGTCAATGATCAATCTTTCAGACAGCTTTCCACTCGCGTTCAGAGCGCACAACCACCCACACGCCACGGAAGGGGCATCCTATCACAAACGCAATGTCCCTTTCCCCCCTCCCGCAAAGCCCCGCGCAGGAGACCTCGCTTCGCGCCTCTGCCCCTCACCGTTTTGAAGGCGCAGAAGATCAACTGGCGTTTTGTTAGATTCTGTGGCTCGTCTGGATCAGCCTATAATTTCGGTCAATGGAATCCGATCTGGAACAGAATCGTTCAACTCAGGCCGAAGTGAGGCCTGTGAGTCGACTTTTGCGATTTGGGTTGGCGAGCATTGCCGCCCTCGTAATAGTCGGCATCATTATCGGCGTTGCGAGTACAACGGGCATGCTGGTGGGAGGTGCCGATTCCTTCTTCTTCCCGTTATACCTTTGGCAACTCGTGCAGTTCGCCCCTTTCATTGGCATCGCCGCCGCCGCTTATCCGCGCCGATGGCTCTCCAGCCGTCACAATGCTTTAATCGTGGCGGTGGTTGGTGCGGCAGTGGGGTGCTTGTGCTACTACGTGCTCCAGGAACGGATAGCGTGGTGGAGTCATCATGCAGCAACAACCGGCCTTCAGAACATCCCGGGGCGTTATGCGCTTTGGCCGGTCACGCCTGTCTTCGAATTTCAAATGGCATCGTGCTGGATCGCAACAGGCGCGTTAGCCATGCTGCTGACACTGACCCGCAGAACACGAACCGTTCTGGTCAGCATAGCCGTGCTGTTGGTGCTGGCGGTGGTCCTGCCAGCGCCGATTTTCAACTTTGCAAGGCACAACCAGGAACTCACAGTCGCCTTTGTGATTCCAACCACTCCCGGTGCAAGTGCGGCGAAACCGCCGCGTATTGGTTACTCCGGTGGCGGTTGTCTAAATTATGCGGGAACAGATGTAGTTGAGGCACATGTGCTGGATGCACTGCGCAAGGCGGGTCTTCCCGGTCCCTACCGTGTAGCAGGAGTCGCTCGATGCGGCAAAGGGAAGAAGGCTCTTCAGATTATTGTTTTGAATCCTCCTGTTCCCGCCCTCGCTCAGTTACCGCAACCGGACGGTACGGAGTTGATCTACGTTTCGCAACCAGACGGTTGGCACAAAATCCCCGCCCAAGCTCCCACTCTCGGTCGCAATACACAGATTCGAGGGCCAGAATCGGGCTACCATTGGATCGCAACTTATTGGATTCACACCGCAGCCTATCCAGAAGCATTCGGAGGAGTAGTTCGGCCAGAGTGACCTGTTCTCACGATTAGTTCTGTTTCTCCTATTTTCTAAGCCGCCGGAACACTCTCTTCGCGAAGATACGCGTTCATCAAAGGTCGTCTTTTGTCTTTGGCTTCCCAACGCAGCAAGGCCGTCCCCAAAGGAACGGCCTTGCTGCGTTGATGCTTTTCCATTTCCCCCGAAAAACGTTGCGGGAGGTTATTCGCCTTCGCGTTCCGAGCGCTTCCAGTTGATCAGGTCGCCCAGCGTGGTGCTGCTGCTCGACGAGGACGAGCTCTTGTGCTCCTTTTGCTCCTTGTGCCCCTTCTCGCTGCCGCGTTCTTTGTAGCTCTCCACCTCGGCCCGGCTTGCCTCTTCGCCGACCGCGCGAATGCTCAGCCCGACTTTCTTCTCCTCCTGGTTCATCTTCACGATCTTGAACTCGTGCTCCGCGTCAACCTCCAGCTTCACCGAGACGTTGTTCTTGTCCACCGCCTCGGAGACGTGGCACAGTCCCTCGACGCCCTCGGCGATCTCCACAAACGCGCCGAACTGCGCGGTGCGCAGCACCTTGCCCTTGATCACGTCGCCAATGCGGTGCTGCGCGAAGAAGGTCTCCCACACGTCCGGCTGCAACTGCTTCACGCCCAGCGATAGCCGCCGGTTCTCCGGCTCCACGCCCAGAACGATCGCCCGCACCTTCTCGCCCTTCTTCAGCACCTCCGACGGATGCTTGATGCGCTTGGTCCAGCTCAGGTTCGACACATGCACCAGCCCGTCGATGCCGTCCTCGATCTCCACGAACGCGCCGAAGTCGGTCAAATTCCGCACCCGGCCCTCGACAATCGCGCCGACCGGGTACTTGTTCTCCAACTGCTCCCAGGGATTGTCCTGCAGTTGCTTCATGCCCAGCGAGATGCGCCGGTCGTTGGGGTTCACGCTCAGGATGATGGTGTCCACCTCGTCGCCCGGCTTCACCATCTTCGACGGGTGCTTCATGCGCTTCGACCAGGTCATCTCGGAGACATGCACCAGCCCTTCGATTCCCTGCTCCAGCTCCACAAACGCGCCGTAGTCCGTCACGGACAGCACCCGCCCGCGCACCTGCGCCCCGATGGGATAACGCTCCGTCGCATCCAGCCATGGATCGGGCGTCAACTGCTTGAAGCCGAGCGAAACCCTCTGCTTCTCCTTGTCGAACTTCAGAACCTTCACCTGTATCTCGTCGCCCACGTTGACCAGGTCGCGCGGATGCGTCAGCCGGCCCCAGCTCATGTCAGTGATGTGCAGCAGACCATCCAGCCCGCCCAGATCGACGAACGCGCCGTAGTCGGTCAGGTTCTTCACCGTCCCGGTCAGCACGCTGCCCTCTGCCAGATGGGCCAGCGTCACCGCTTTCTTGGCGTTCTGCTCCTCTTCCAGGATCTCCTTGCGGCTGATCACCACGTTGCCGCGCTTCTTGTTCAGCTTGATGACGCGGACCTCGATCTCTGTGCCGATGTACCCGTCCAGGTTGCGCACGGGACGCACCTCGATCTGCGAGCCGGGCAGAAACGCCTTGATCCCGATGTCCACGGTCAGCCCGCCCTTGACGCGGCTCACCACCATGCCCTTCACCGGGACCTTCTCGTTCGCGGCCTTCTCCAGCTTGTCCCATATCTTGTGCCGCAGGGCCTTCTCGTAACTCACCAGGTAGCCGCCCTCGGGCTCCTCGCGCTCCACCACAACCTCGACCGTATCGCCGGCGTTGAACTTCGGCTTGCCTTCGTGGTCCAGCACCTGATCGATGGGGATCAGGCCCTCGGACTTCAATCCGATGTCGATCACCGCATGCTTGTCCGTGATCTTGACCACGGTCCCGGTGACCACCACCTCTTCGGCGGTCAGGTTCTGCGCGGCTGCCGTCTCCGCCGCCTGCTCGCGGTCGAAGTTGGCCAGCGCCGCGGCAAAGTCCGCCGCATCGTAGTCCGGCTCGCCGAACGGCACAGAATCGCCGGCGGGGGGCGCTGTCGTTATACTGCTGGACGCAACATCGCTCTCCGCTGCCGCGGCAGCCTCTGCGTCCGGCTCCTGCATGGTTGAGGTGGGTTCGGTTGACAGCTCGGCTTGCTCCGCTGTCGCTTCGGGCGCTAGGGTTTCCAGTTCGGTATTCAGGGGTTTACTCTCGGTTTGGTCAGGATTGTGGACGTCTACGGTCATTGATGTGTTGCTCCGGGACCCATACTGCATCAAGCTTCATTCCATTCGCGCCGCACAGTCGGCGTCCCAGGCAACGGTCCGGAGAAAGACGCGCTGCCCGCTACCCCGAAACAGATTCGGCAGGGTGGGAATGAACCAACATGCAGAGGAGCTGCTGCACTGGGTCCCACACGCAGCATCTCCCCTAAAGAATATAAGGTTGGCAGTGCCTGAGTCAATGAATTCCGCGACCCGCAATCTCCGCCAATGACGGCGGTTCTTGTGTCCCCCGCCATGCCGCGCGCCGCCGGCCCATCTCTCTGCTTGTATACTGCGTCCCATGGACCGTCTCTACACTCCCTGGCGCTACGACTACGTCAGCCGCGCCGAAGACTCCTCCCGCCCCGGTGTTCCCGCCGCGCTCAGTGCCTGGTCGGACTCCGGTGCCGAGGACACCGCTTGCGTCTTCTGCAACATGATCGCCGCCGTGGACTACGCCATCGCGCACGGCATGGCACGCGACGACGCCGAGAAGGCCGCGCACCTCCTGGCCCGCGAACCCTCCTGCTTCCTCTGCCTCAACGCCTTCCCTTACACCACCGGCCACATCCTCATCGTTCCCTACCGCCATCTGGACTCGCTGGCCGCACTCCCGCCCACCGAGGCGCAGGAGATGATGGCCCACGCCCAGCGCGTTGAATCCGTCCTGCGCGAGGTCTACCACCCCTCCGGCTTCAACTACGGCATCAACCTCGGCGAGGCTGGAGGCGCGGGCATCGCCGGCCACATCCACATGCACGCCCTGCCCCGCTGGGTCGGCGACACCAACTTCATGACCGTCACCGCCGGAACACGCGTCCTGCCCGAAGACCTCGACACCACCTGGGCCCGCATTCGCCAGGCCTGGCACGCCTGACAACCGCAAAATGACTCCGCCATCTCGCCTTCCAGCGTAGGAACGAATTTCCACATCCTGTGGAAATCTCGCCGCGTTGCACTGGCGCGGAGCCTCCACCCCACGAAACTCCGCAACCCTTGAATTCCGCGGCGTCCCAACCCTCGGAGGATCGACCGTCTTCCACCCGGAAGTACTCTTGGTTCTATTATCAATACCGTAACATCAATGTAATCAATTGAATTTTGTTGATACCTCATCAATTACTACAAATGTTTACCCCGCCCGCCTTTGGGTAGCGTCAACCGCCTCTCATGCGAAATTCCCGGAACATTTATAGTTTTTTAGTCATAATAGGACAAAACTCCTGTATATTGTGATGTACATCACAATTGAGCATCGCTCAGTTTGGTGTAGAGGAAAACCACAGGCCTAGAGTGGCTCTTTCCTCCAGAAAACGCATCGTACAACTCTGATAGCTGCCCGGGAATTCGAGAACTGTTCCAGAACAGATTCCACTTCGCGGAGGGACATATGTCCGCTATTCCGAGTTCATACGCAGACTTCAAGCCACGCGCGTCAGCCTCCAATATTGAATTGGGCAAACCGGTGGCATCCGTATCCGATCCGCGCCAGATTCCGCAGCGCCAACTCCCGATCCATCCCCCCGCGCCGCGTCTCTCCGTCCTCTGCGCGTTGTCCAGGGAGCCCGAGGACGCACGCATCACCGGCGGAACGCGCTCCCTCGATCGCCGTCTGCTGGCGCTGAATCTGTCCATCTCCCGGTCGGCAGCCGTCCCCGCCCAAAACTAACCCCACGCATTGCCACCGCGTTGCCTGCGCCCACGCAAGCCAAATCTAGATCTGTGCCGCAACCCAGACAGATTTTGTCGCAACTCAAGCAGCAAAATCCCAGCCGCAACCCAGCAGGACAGCCCCTCGTTCCTCACTCCGGCTTCGCGGCCGGAGCAGCCGGTGCGACCGGAGCGGCCGGTTCAGCCGGGCTGGGACGACTCTCCGGCAGCGTCGGACGAGGCCCCGGCGGAGGTGGAGGTGGTCCCACCCGCGTCGCCTGAAAGTGCGTGATCTGCCATCCCCCCGTCGCCAGCCGCGAATAGATCCGGGTGTAGCGATACGTCCCATGCACCGTCACGCCTTCATTCGTGCCATCCACCTCGACCCGCGAGGTGACGATCGCCGCCGTCGTCCCAATCAGCTTCACATGAACTTCGTCCAGGTCCAGCCGCGTCAGCACCGTTCGCCGTCTTCGCATCCGGTCCAGCAACTGCATCTTGGTCACCACCTGCCCGCTCATGTTGATGCCCACGTAGTCGTCACTGAGCAGCTTGCCCATGGCATCCACGTCGCCGTTGATCTCGGCCGTGCGCCACGCCTGCTCCAACTGTTCCACCTGGTGCTTGAACTGTTCGTTCCGCCGCGGGTGCTGCCCCCTGGCCGGCACGGCCGAAACAAGGAGAATCGCCGCCAGAGACGCCAGTGTCACAAGACCGACGCCGGGCCGAAACACGCGATGCTGGGAGATGTGCTGCGCCATGGGTCAATCCGTCTCGTACTGCGTCGTGACGGATACTAGTCCGCTTCTCCCTGTGGAGTCAAAACAATCTCGCATGAATGCGCATTTCCCGGCGACAATGGCGCTTTTACACGATGGCGTCGAGATACTTGATCTGCTGTGCACGCATCAGCCGGAAGAACCCCTCCGCCCCGTACTCCCGGAAGTGGGGCGAATTCTGGTGCGCGTCCAGCGCCGCCTCGTCCACATACTGCTCGTAGATAAACACCGTCGCCGGGTCGCCCGCCAGAAAGTGCGCAACGTAAGTGACGCACCCCGGCTCCTGCCGCGACGCCAGGGTCAGCTTGCGCAGCATCTCCGCCACCGCATCGTGGTCCGCCTCGGCAAACTTCATCCGTACCGTAAAACTGATCATCGCTCCTCCATCTATGCCTTCA
>JBEKWE010000086.1:0-11444 GCA_049513335.1 Acidobacteriaceae bacterium
TTCCTGCCGCCGAATTGAACGGCATCTACGCGTCGTACGTGGCGGGAATCTTTCGCACCCTGCGCTTCGGCACGGCAGAGGCGCACGGTCGCGCGGAGCTGATGGAGTTCAACGTCCTGCTGGAGCACAACGCGATCTCGCAGGGGGCCGACGGCAGGTTCGCCATCGACTACGCGGCGATGCCCGCGGCGATTGCGGCGCTGGATACGAAGCTGCTGACGTTCGAGGCGCAGGGAGACCGCGCCGGGGTCGAAGCGTGGTTCGCCAAGTACGACGCGATGCCGCAGTCTCTGTCCCGCGCGCTCGAATCCGCCCGCGAGATTCCCATCGACATTACTCCCGAGTTTGCGCTCTCCAGCGAGGCCCGCCCATGAATCGTCTTTCGCTCACTTCCGTGGCTCTTCTGTTCGCCTTGCCGGGCGCGATTGTTTTCGCGCAGAAGCCGCTTGTGCTGCACCACCACGACGCCGCGCACCAGCCTGCGGGCACCATCGTTGTTCCCGCGTCGGACTTCTACCTCAACATTCCCGAAGGCGATTCGAACGATGGGCGCTTTCCCGCCGGCACGTGGTTCTTCAACAACAACACCATCAACCTGGGCGCTGCCGACGACGTCGCGGCGAAGGTTCCTGTGAAGGAATCCGGCGTCTATCACCTCTTTGTGCGCAGCATCGGCACACCCACCAGCTCCTTCCACGTCAAGATCGACGGCAGGGAAGACGCTGGCACCTACGGCCAGGGCAAGCTGGCGTGGCAGCGCGGCGGCGACTTCACGCTGAAGGGCGGGAGCGAGATCGAGGTGCGGCTTACGTCGATCCATCCGCGGCCTTCGCTCAACGTGCTGGTGCTGACCAGGAATGCGGACTTCAAGGAAGATGACCTGAAGGCGCTGGAGCTTCCGCCCGAGGTCAAGCTGCTGCACGAGTACACGATCGCGTCGTCGAACATTGTGAAGTTCGGCGATGTGGACGGCAGCGGCAAGTACGCCATCCTCGACATCACCAGCGACTACTCCACCATCATGTACGCCAACGACGGGCACGAGCTGTGGCGCTGGACAGCCCCGCCAACGGTGCCCGGCGAATCGCGCGGCAACGAGGCCGGCGCCATTCTGTGGGACTTCCACCATACCGGGCGCGACGAACTGGCGCACTGGCGCGAGATCGACGGCAAGGAGTGGCTGGTGCTGGCCGATGGCCTTACCGGCGAACCCATCAAAAAGGTTCCCTGGCCCTCGCAGCCGCTGCCCCACGTCGATAACAACTACCGCATGGCGGTGGCGAAGTTTCATAAGGACTCGGACGGGCCGGACACGCTGCTTGTGCTCTCGGACACCGGCGGACTGATCACGCTGACGGCCTACGACAAGGACCTCAACCAACTCTGGCAGCACGCCGAGCACCGCGCCAAGGACTACTTCGGCCACTACATCTATCCGTACGATGTCAACGGCGACGGCATCGACGAGGTCACCATCAGCCATCTGTGCCTCGATGCGAACGGACACGAGGTGTGGAACAACGCCAAGTACTTCGAGGACAACCACGACCACATGGACGCGCTGGAGTTCTTCGACATGAACGGCGACGGCAAGCCGGAGTTGGTCGTCGGGCAGAGCGACGCGGGCACAATGGAGTACAACGCGCAGACCGGCGCGATCCTGTGGCAGAACCAATCCGACCACACGCAGCAGATCACCGCGGGCTATATTCTGACCAACTCACCCACGCCGCAGGCTGTGGCCAACGGGCGGACGTATGGCGCGCCGACTCCGCGCCCCGCCGGTCTGCAACCCGGTGCGCGCCCCGCGGGCGTGGCGGCAGGAGCAGCCCCGCAGCCGGGCTTCGGACGGCAACAAGCTCCCGCCGACCAGATCGCCATTAGCGGCGGGCTGGCTGCGCAGCTCTATTGGTTCGACAATCGCGGCCGGCTGCTGGAGCGCTGGCCCGCCCATCCGCTGAACGGCAACCCCAACTTCGTGCGCGGCGACTGGTACGGCACCGGCAAGCGCACCTATTTCTGGTTCCGCTTCAAGCTCGAACCCGATGGCAACGCCACGCTGTTCTTCAAGGGCGAGGCCTACCACATGTTCGACTTCGAGCACACCGGAGCCGACCAGGTGATTACGCTGGAGGGCGGAGGCGGTGGTCCCGGCGCAGGCGGTACCCAGACGCTGCGCGTCTACGGCAACGCCAACGTCGTTCCGCACCCAAAGAAATGCGATGCCGAGTGCCGCAAACTCATCGCCAACCACACGCACTACTGAGAGCTGGTTGAACGGCATTGAATACACGGTCTGCCGTTTCGTTCGAAGAATGGCAAAAGGACACGGCCATCCGGGCGTGTCTTTTTGACACAGTGTTCACTCATTTGTCGTTGATTCCCGATGAGCTTCCGAACTGTTTCCTCCAGGCAGGTTGTATCCTACAGTCATGCCCCACTCTGTAGCGGATCCGCAACCAGCAACGACCGCGCCTCCCGCATTCGAGTCGTGGGGGCGGTATCCCAGGTACGACGCGAAGCTCGTTCCCCTAAACTGGCAGAGCGATTTTCCCAGCGTGCTGGCCGGGTTGCGCGGAGGCGCATTGCCGGTGGGACTGGGCCGCAGCTACGGCGATGTGTGCCTGCTGAAGGACGGCAACCTGCTGCTGACCACGGGTATGGACCGCCTGCTCAACTTCGACCCCGAGACGGGCATCCTGACCGCCGAGGCCGGAGTCTCGCTGGCCAAGGTTCTCGATTTCGCCATGCCGCGCGGCTTCTTTCTGCCGGTGACTCCGGGAACGAAGTATGTCACCCTGGGCGGCGCCATCGCCTGCGACATCCACGGCAAGAACCACGAGGTCGCCGGCTCGTTTGGCAACCACGTTCCCAGCTTCGAGCTGGTGCGCTCGGACGGAAGCCGCCGACTCTGTTCGCCGACCGAGAACTCCGACTGGTTCGCCGCGACGATCGGCGGAATGGGCCTGACCGGCGTCATCACCTGGGCGCAACTGAAGCTGCGGCCAATCGTCTCGCGCAAGATCGACTACGAGGGAATCCAGTTCCACGGCATCGACGAGTTCCTCGACCTCAAGCAGCGTTACCAGCATGTGGAGTACACCGTGAGCTGGGTGGACTGCGCCTCCACTGGCAGGAACTTCGCGCGCGGTATCTTCATGCTGGGCGAGCACTCCAAGGCGCCCGGCGAGCTGAAGCCATCGCCTGAGCCGAAGCTTGTCTTCCCCTTCGATCTGCCTGGCTTCGCGCTGAACCATACCACGGTCAGTTTGTTTAACTCGGTCTTCTTCCACAAGCAGATGAAGCCGCATGTGAAGACGGTGCTGGACTACGAGCCGTTCTTCTATCCGCTGGACGCGGTGCTGCACTGGAACCGGATGTACGGCAGGCGCGGGCTGGTGCAGTTCCAGTACGCCATCCCGTGGCAGCACGCCAAGGAGGGCACGGTCGCCATCCTGCGCGAGATCGCCAACTCCGGCCTGGCCAGCTTCCTGGCGGTGCTGAAGGCCTTCGGCGAGGTCCCTTCGCTGGGAATGATGAGCTTTCCCCAGCCCGGCATCATGCTGGCGCTCGACTTTCCCATCAAACCCAACCTCACCTTTCCGTTGTTGCAACGCCTCGGTGACATGACGCTGGAGTTCGGCGGACGGCTCTACTCCGCCAAGGACGCGGCCATGACTCCGGCGCAGTTCCAGGCCTTCTACCCGCAGTGGCAACGGTTTGCGCAGTTCCGCGATCCAGCGTTGAACTCCAGCTTCTGGGAGCGCGTCACGGGAGGAGAATGACCCTATGAGCACACTTGTTACGCGGCCTATGGATGCAGCGCTTGCCACAATCTCCGAAGCAGTGGTTGCGAAGAAGATTCTGGTGCTGGGCGCAACCTCCGGCATCGCCGAGGCGACTTGCCGCATCTGGGCGGCCCAGGGCGCGCAGTTCTTTCTGGTCGCGCGCAACGCGGAGAAGCTTGCCGCCGTGGCCGCCGACCTGAAGCTGCGCGGCGCGTCGTACGTTGGCGCCGCCGTGGCCGACCTGGACGACACGGACCGGCACGCCGAGCTACTGACGCACGCCGTGAACTCGCTCACCGGCATGGACATTGCCTTCCTCGCGCACGGCATTCTGGGCGACCAGGCGCGCGGCGAGCAGGAGTTCCAGCACGCGGCGCAGATCATCTACACCAACTTTCTGGCGCCGGTCTCGCTGCTCACCTGGCTGGCCAACTACTGCATGCAGCGCCATGCGGGTGTGATCGCGGTGCTCTCGTCGGTGGCGGGCGAACGCGGACGCAAGTCGAACTACATCTACGCCTCGTCGAAGGCAGGGCTGACCGCGTTCCTCTCCGGGCTGCGCAACCGCATCGACCGCGAAGGCGTGACCGTGATGACGATCAAGCCGGGCCCAGTGAATACCGCGATGACGGCCCACATGAACATCCGCAAGGCCGATGTGAACAAGGTGGCCGCGACGATTGTCAAAGCCATCGACAAGCGCGTGGATGTGGTTTATGTTCCTGCGATCTTCCTGCCCATCATGTTCGTCGTCCGCCACATTCCCGAGTGCATCTTCAAGAAGCTGAATCTGTAACAGAAAATCATCCGGCCGTTCGATGGATTGCGATATTATTCTCACCATGCGAACACGAACGCTCTTTGCTGTTATTGCTCTCTTCGGCCTGATTCCGTGCAACGCGCAGACCCCCAAACCCACAGAAGTTGCTCCTGGCATCACGTTGCCGGCCGGTGGCGACGGCACTGTCTTTATCCTTGACACACCAGCCAGCGGACCCGTTCTGCTGCACATCCAGCCGCATGAAGTTCTCACCGCGTCCCACGCAGCGACAAACTTTCTTCGCGGCATGGTATACAGCGGGCCACACATGAGCTTCGCGGTGGAAGGCCCCAAAGCGCCGACCACTCTGGCCTCGGAGAAGGCAATCCTTTTCGTGCGACTCACTGGCGAAGAAGCGGAGATCATGCGAACGCGCGTTCATCTGCTCTGGTTGCAGCCAGGGAAGAAGCGGCGAGAGATCTCCGACTTCAGCATGAACATCTTCGGCGGCCAACGCACACGCGACGTAGATGAGGTGCCCTGCGACACGGAGATGATCGAGGGAACCAACTGGCTGAAGATCACGCCAAAGGACCCGCTGCTGCCGGGCGAGTTTGCCGTCGCATTTCTTCCTAAGGATGTGAATCAATACCCTGACGTGGTCTTCGATTTCAGCGTGTCTGGTGGAAAGCCCAGCACCAGCAATCCCTACGCGCCCAAACCGCCTGCGAGTTCCGATACGCCGAAGCCCTGAGTCCTTTGACAACTACTGTTACTGCTGCTGGGCCATCTGTTGTTGGCGGGTGGGGGGTGGGGGCAGGTCGGGGAGGGCCTGGGCGCGCTCGACGAGGATGGACCACTCCTCAGGGACGGGGAGGGCCTGATCGAGCGGGGGAGTGCCTTCGCTGGGGGTGACGCGGACGGCGACGGTGAGCTCGCTGCTGGTGTGGCCGCGGAAGATGCCGTGGGTGGGCGGCACGGCGGAGTAGTCGCGGCCGATGGCGGTGCGGATGTGACGGTCGCCGGCGACGAGGTGGTTGGTGGGATCGAAGCCGACCCAGCCGAGCTCCGGCAGGAATGCCTCGACCCAGGCGTGGGTGGCCGCGGTCGCCGAACGGTCGTGGTCGCTCTGGCTATGGAAGAGGTATCCGCTGACGTAGCGGCAGGGGATGCGAAGCTTGCTGCGGACCAGCGCGATCATGATATGGGCGAAGTCCTGGCAGACGCCGGCATGGGTGAGCAGCGCGAGGTCGATGGGCGAGTCGACCTTGGTGGACTTGGGAACATACTCGAAGTGGTTGTACATCTGTAGGTTGATCTGGTGGAGAACGCTGAGCGGATCGTCGCGGCGGCGGACGTCGAGGAGTTCGGCGAGGGCGTCGAGCGCGGGGGTGGGCTCGGTAAACTCGCTGGGCAGAAGCATCTCCCAGTAGTCTCTCTGCTGGATGAGGCGGTCGAGATCGTCCCAGGCGGTGGGCGCGAGAGCGGCGGGGACGGGCGTGGCGGGCTGCACCTCGACCAACGACTCGGCGACGATGACCAACTGGCGGTGCTGGCCGGGGATGTCGAAGTGATGGACCTGGTTGGCGAGGTGGTCGCGGTAGCTGAAGACGCGGCAGCGCGGACTGACGGAGAGATGGAAGGTGAGGCAGCGCTGGTTCTGGTCGCTGCGCGGATGCATGCGCGTCTCCATCATGCTCTCGCTCACCGGGTTGGAGTAGAGGAACTTGGTCAGATGACGGATCGAATAGTACATATTCCTCCTCGGGTCGCGCGTGTCTTTCAACCAGGTGCTCACAACTCACAACTCACAACTGCTTCACCCCGCCAGCGCGGCCTGGACGGAGTAGTCGATGTAGAGGTTGTAGATGGCCTCGTGGATGGTGCGGCACTCGATTTGGATTCCGCGCAGGTAGGCGACGACGTCGCCGGAGAGTATTTCGTCGACGCTGGAGTAGCTGAGCATGGCCTGGAGGCGGCCGGAGAGGCGGCGCAGGGGTTCGGAGCGGCTGCCTCCGCTCTCGCCTTCGATACCTTCGAGCGCGTGCTGCAGGTTGTCGATGGCGAAGCGCAGGGAGTGGGGAAACTCGGTGTTGAGGAGCAGGAACTCGAGGATGCGGTCGGGCGTGAGGTCGGCGGTGTAGACCTTGCAGTAGGCCTCGAATGCGGTGGCGCAGCGGAGGAGGCCCATCCATTCCAGGTACTCGTTGCCCTCGGGGATGCGCTCGGGCTGGCTCCAGAGGTCGGCGTGGTAGGCCTCCAGCAGGAGTGCGGTGGCGGTGGCGCGCTCGATGTAGCGACCGACCTGGATGAACTGCCAACCCTCGCCGTGGCTCATGGTGGAGTCGGTGACTCCCTGGAACTGGTGGACTGCCTCCATCACCTGCTGCAGGAACTCGGTGGGCTGCTCGGCGCCTGTGTCGGCGGCCAGTTGCAGCTCGGGACGGGTGACCTGGAGGTAGAGGCTGTTGATGCGGTGCCACTGCTCGGTGGAGATCTGCTCGCGGACGTGGCGGGAGTTCTCGCGCGCGGCGATGATGCAGGAGAGGACGGAGGCGGAGTTGGCGGTGTCGAAGATGAGCTGGCGGGTGAGGGCGTAGGGGTCGCCGGCCCAGACCACGGACTTGGGGTTGCCGAGGGCGTGCAACATGCGCTGCCAGCGGCGGTCGGCGCTGGTGGCGCTCTCGTCGAGCATGAGGTTGAGGTTGACGTCGAGCAGGCGCGTGGTGTGCTCGGCGCGCTCCATGTAGCGGCTCATCCAGTAGAGGCTGTCGGCGACGCGGGATAGCATTTTGTCTTCCTCCGGTTGAGTTATTGACTGAGCACCCAGGTGTCTTTGCTGCCTCCGCCCTGGCTGGAGTTGACGACCAGGGAGCCCTGCTTGAGGGCGACGCGGGTGAGGCCGCCGGGGACGATGGTGACCTTCTCGCCGTAGAGGATGTAGGGGCGGAGGTCGACGTGGCGCGGCTCGAGTACATCTCCGATGAGGCAGGGGGCGCGGGAGAAGTTGATGGTGGGTTGGGCGATGTAGTTGCGCGGGTCGGCCTGGATGCGGCGCGCGAACTCCTCGCGCTCGGCGGCGGTGGACTGCGGGCCGATCAACATGCCGTAGCCGCCGCTCTCGCCGACGGCCTTGACCACCAGCTGGTCGAGGTTCTGCAGGACGTGCTGGCGAGATTTGGGGTCGGTGAGCAGGTAGGTCTTGACGGTGGGCAGGATGGGATCTTCGCTGAGGTAGTAGTGGATGATGTCGGGGACGTAGGCGTAGATGGCCTTGTCGTCGGCGACGCCGGTGCCGAAGGCGTTGGCCAGGGTGACGTTGCCGGCGCGGTAGGCGTTGAAGAGGCCTGCGACGCCCAGGATGGAGTCGGAGCGGAAGGCCATGGGATCGATGAAGTCGTCGTCCACGCGGCGGTAGATGACATCGACGCGGCGCAGGCCACTGGTGGTGCGCATATAGATGACGTTGTCGTGGATGACCAGGTCGCGGCCTTCCACCAGCTCGATGCCCATCTGGCGGGCGAGGTAGGCGTGCTCGAAGTAGGCGGAGTTGAAGACGCCGGGCGAGAGCAGGACGATGTTGGGCTCGGGACGGCCCTCGGGCGCGAGGGAACGCAGGGTGCCCAGCAGCAGTTGGGTGTACTGCTCGATGGGGCGGACGTTGTAGCTGCGGAAGAGCTGGGGGAAGATGCGCTTCATCACGCGACGGTTGGTGAGCATGTAGCTGACGCCGGAAGGAACGCGCAGATTGTCTTCCAGGACGACGAACTCGCCGTTGCTCATGCGGATGAGGTCCGTGCCGCAGACCGCGACGTAGACGTTGCGCGGCACCTGCAGGCCGACCATCTGGCGGCGGAAGTGTTTGCAGCTATATACGATCTCGCGTGGGATGACGCCGTCCTTCAGGATGCGGCCCTCGTTGTAGATGTCCTTGAGGAAGAGATTGAGGGCGGTGATGCGCTGGGTGAGGCCGCGCTCGACGGCGGCCCACTCGGATGCGGTGACGATGCGCGGGACGGGGTCGTAAGGGAAGATGCGCTCGGTTCCCTCGTCGCGGCCGTAGACGGTGAAGGTGATGCCCTGGTTGAGGAAGCTGAGGTCGGCGGCCTGCTTGCGGCGGCGCAGCTCGTCGGTGGGCAGGGAACTGAAGTGCTCCAGCAACGGCTGGTAGTGGGGGTGCAGCACGCCAGGGCCAGAGAACATCTCGTCGTAGGCGCGGTCCAGCAGATAGTTCTTCAGTGCCGCGCGCTCGAAGTGGGTGGTCTGGATTGGCTGCATGGGAGATTTGAGTATAGCGGGAGTTGGACGGTGCAACAAAAACGAGGCTGCGGCGGTGGGTCGATCGGAAGCTACCCATGTGAGGCGGAAAGCCGCCCATTCCGCAGAGGGAACGGAATGGACGGTCACGCACAGCCCAGGTCCAGAGACCCGCTCAGAATGCGGTTGAGCCGGGATGGAAGTCAGTGACCTGGTTCCCCACGAAGGTCACGACCATTGGCTTGCCGAGGTTGTCGTAGACCACCGAACGGTTGCCGTAGTCCTTACCCTCTTCGCGGGTGAGCTGGCCAAGCGAGAGCCCGACCTGCCGCTCGTTCATCCCCAGGATGACCTGGTGCGCATCCACCGCCTGCCATATCTTCGGCCCCCAGTGCTGGAACAGGACATGGGGGTCGTCATAGAAGAAGATCTGGTCGTTGGCGAAGGAGTAGTCGCCGCCCAGCTTGTAGCCCACGGGCACCGCGTACAACTTGGCCGGGTCGGCCGAGCTGGGCAAGGTGAAGGAGAGCAGCACCTGCTTGTCGCCGCGCTGTATGCGCAGGCTGGCCGACTGGGGCGCCACCTGCTCGAAGGCGTCCTTGATGGCCAGAGGCTCGGCCCCGAGCAGCGCGCCGACGGGTTTCGAGTAGTCCGCCCGCCGCCCCGCGCAGGGGTAGTAGTAGAGCTGGCCGCCCGCCTCCATCCATACCGTTGTGCCGGCCAACTGCTTCACGTCGGCCAGCGACGAGGGCCGCTGCTGCTTCAGGAAGACCAGATCGTCCGGGTCCATCTTTGCGGTCGGAGCCACCGGCACCGGCTCATTGCGCTCGTGGTGCAGCCACGCAAGATCACCGCCCACTGCCAGCAGCAAAATCACCGTTCCGCCGATCGCCATCTGTTTGTTTGAAATCATCGAATCCCTCGTTTCTTCGTTGCTGCTCTCCTGATTCTAATCCACCGGCTCCGCGACGCTCTGTTGCAGATCAGTCTCCATCAGCGATTCCGACGAGAGCTCATCGGCGTTGCGTATCGTGGGGAAGAGTGCGCCGGCCAGCCCGGTGACAGCCAGGCATCCAATGCCCCCGATGACCACGGCACGGACGGCCCCCCACCACAGCGCGGTGAGTCCGCTCTCGAATCCGCCAATCTCATTGGAGGCCCCCACAAAGAGGCCGTTGACGGCGCTGACTCGTCCGCGCAGCCTGGGCGGCGTCGCCAGTTGCAGCATACTGGCGCGGATCACCACACTGACCGTGTCGCTTGCGCCCACAATCACCAACGCCAGCAGGCTCAGCCACATCGTGCGCGAGAGGCCGAAGACGATGGTTGCCGCACCGTATATCCCCACGCAAAAGAGCATGATCTTGCCGGAGTTGCGCCGGATGGGCCGCACCCTCAAGGCCAGCAGGACCACCATGGCGCCCAGGGCGGGCATGGCGCGCAGCAGCCCCAGGGCGCGCGGGCCGCCGTGCAGAATCTCCGTGGCAAAGATGGGCAGCAGCGCCGTGGCGCCGCCCAGCAGCACGGCAAACAGGTCCAGCGAGAACGACCCAAGCAGCAGCTTGGTCCGCAATACATACTTGAATCCGGCCAGCATGGTCTCCAGGTTGAATGCGTTTTTGACCACGCGCACCGGCCGGGTGCGCATCATTCCCACCAGCACCAGGAAGGCCAGCAGCGTCAGCAGGCTGAAGGCGTACACCGCCGCTCCGCCGTTCCAACGCGCCGGCACGCCTTTCAGGTGCAGGGTGAAGAGCAGGCCACCCACCGCAGGCCCTGCGATGTTGGCAACCTGGAAGACCATCGACCCCCAGATGACCGCATTGACGAAGTGATTGCTGGGCACCAGGCTGGGCAAAAATGCAGCCGACGCCGGACTGCTGAAGGCGCGGCCTGTCCCCACGCCGAACAGCACCGCGTAGATCGGCCACACATGGCCGGTCGGATGCAGCGCAAACTGGATCAGCGCGACGGTGCAAAGGGCCTGAAGCGAATAGCAGGCGAGGATCACCGAGCGCCGGTCGTAGCGGTCGGCCACATGCCCGGCGGCAAGCATGAAGAAGAAACCGGGAGCGAAGATCGTCAGCCCGGTCAGGCCCAGATAGAACGGCGAATGATGAGTGATCTGGTAGATCTGCCAGGTCACCGCGATGTACTGCGCCTCCGCGCCCAGGATCACCAGCAGGCGCGCCGTCTGGTAGAGTCCGAAGTCGCGCGAAAGAAACGCGCTGCCCGCTGCCGCTTCCGATCCAGCCTCCGCCAGTCCAGCCCTGCCCTCAGCCATATGCGCCTTTGTTTTCACATTGTAGACGGCACAGGCATGGGAGAAGCTGCACACAACCGCAAAACAAATAGTATCCAGCAGCTTGTATAGGACTTACTGGCGCTGTCGCCCCAGGTATTGGTTGTACTGGGATTCGACGACGCCAGTGTTGCGGGCCAGCGTGAGCTTGGCCTGGTTGAACTGGAACTCAGTAGCCACCAGCCGGCTTTGGGCGGCGGCAAGCGCGGCCTGCGCCTCGACGACGGGGAGGTTGTCGGCGACGCCGGCACGGAAGCGGTCGCGCGTGTCGGCGAGCGCCTGGGCGGCCAGATCGACGTTGCTGCGCGCCACCTTGACCAGCGCGGCGGAGGACTCG
>JBEKWE010000087.1:0-11379 GCA_049513335.1 Acidobacteriaceae bacterium
CCTGTTCTCTTGGCCTCTCCATCGACGGAGCCTCTGCCATCGAGACCACCCTTGAAGCCCCCGACCTCCGCGCCGCCCTCGAAGACGCGACCCTCCCCAAGCTCGTTCACGATCTCAAGTCTGTCCTGCGCGCGCTCGCCCCGCACAACATCACCCTGCGCGGCGACATCACCGACGTGATGCTCCAGAGCTACCTCATCAATCCCACGCATGCCTCGCACACGCTCCCCGACATCGCCGCGCGCTCGACGAATCGCGCGCTCGTCCATCAGCCGACGAAGTCCAATCCCGCCGACCCCAATCGCCTCCCCGAAGCCGCCGCCGCCATCGTCCGCCTCGCCCGCGTCTTCGCCCAGCAAATGGCCGAGAGCGACGCCGCCGCCGCGTCCTCCGACTCAACCCTCGGCCCCGTGCAGTCGCACCCCCTCCTCCACCTCTACCGCACCATGGATCTCCCGCTCGTTCCCGTCCTTCTGCGCATGGAGCAGGCCGGCGTCCGCATCGACACCGCCGTTCTCTCCGCCATGTCCACGCGCCTCGCCGTCGAAATGGACACCCTCGCCGAGCGCATCTTCGCCTCCTCCGGCCATCGCTTCAATCTCAACTCGCCCAAGCAGCTCGGCGATGTCCTCTTCAACCGCATGGCCCTCCCCAGGCCCACCAAGCACGGCAAGGGCAAGGTCATCTCCACCGCGCAGGATGTCCTCGAAGAACTCGCCGAGCATCATCCCGTCCCCGCGCTCGTCCTGGAGCATCGCCAGCTCGCCAAGCTCCGCTCCACCTATCTCGACTCGCTCCCCGCGCTCGTCGACTCCGAGGGCCGCGTCCACACCACCTTCAACCAGGTCGGCACGGCCACCGGCCGCCTCTCGTCCACCAACCCGAACCTGCAGAACATCCCCGTCCGCACTGCGCTCGGCCAGGAGATTCGCGCGGCGTTCATCCCTGCCCCCGGCAACCTGCTCCTCTCGGCAGACTACTCGCAGATCGAGCTGCGCCTCATGGCGCACTTCTCGCAGGACCCGCTGCTGCTCAACGCCTACCGCACCGGCCAGGACATCCACACCCTCACCGCCTCCGAGGTCTTCGGCATCCCCGTCGCCCAGCTCGACCGGGAGACGCGCAACCGCGCCAAGGCCGTCAACTTCGGCATCGTCTACGGCATCTCGCCCTTCGGCCTGGCCGCGCAGCTCGGCATCGACCAGCGCGAGGCCCGCGCCTACATCGAAAAGTATTTCGAGCGCTACGCCGGCGTCCGCGCCTTCATCGACCGCACCCTCGAAGCCGTCCGCCGCGACCAGCTCGTCCGCACCTGGTTTGGCCGCGTCCGCCCCATCCCCGACATCAGCTCGCGCAACCCCAACCAGCGTGGCTTCGCCGAGCGCACCGCCATCAACACGCCCCTGCAGGGCACCGCCGCCGACCTCATCAAGCTCGCCATGATCCGCATCGACGCCGAGATCGCCGCGCGCCATCTCCGCTCCCGCATGACCCTCCAGATCCACGACGAACTGCTCTTCGACATCCTCCCCGCCGAGGCCGAAGAACTCCAAACCCTCGTCAAACATGAGATGGAACACGTCGCCGAATTCAGCGTCCCCATCCTCGCCGAAGTAGCCCTCGGCCCCAACTGGAGGGATATCAAATGAGCTATTCGTCCGAAAGCGTTCTCGCGAAAACCACCAACGTCGACAATGTCCGTGATCTTGTGCGATTGCTGGGGTACGAGAAGGGAGGGGTGGTTAAGTTTGGCGGCGAAGGTCCGTTCGAAGAGTACTGGTGGTCTGACGCGACCGATTACAAGTCGTGGTCCGGTGTCGAACTTGCGATCTATAGAGACGAAACAAATAGACTCGTAGTTTCTACCCGCAGCACAGCCGGGCGGAGCCTCTTTGACCTAGCCCACCAGAACCGAACCATCTCACTCCTGCGCCGTCACTTCGGGGGAACGTTCATAACAGACGAAGGTCGAGGGCGATACATGAGATCCGAGTCGGCTCCGCCTCCGCCCGCAGCGTCAGGCTGTTTCCTGGCATTTAGCAGATTCGGCGGGAATCTGATAAAGGCTCATCACTGTCACACATCGCGGTCGTTCCCGGCGCGCTATCCCAAACCGAATAAGCGCCTTGGATTCCTGGATGACTACGACCCACGCGTCATTGCAAACAACACCCTTATACCCTTCGTCGTCGCTACAAACGAAGATTACTTCAAGTCGACTTTTGTAGCTTTGCTGAGATATTCACCAAGGCGGGAAGCATTTCTTAAGGGTTTCCGCCTACAGGGCGAACAGCTTTCCTACATAGTTGCTGGAGGCTCATCTGTCGAGGAGCAGATTGCCGAGACATTGCCGTTCCAAAATATCAGCGCTGTATGTCGCCACTTTTCGTCTCTCGACCCGTCTCTCGACCTCGCAGGAACCTTAAGGAAACCCTACCGGCGACGGAAGCTTTCGCTGTTCGACTCAATCGAAGCTCTTGTGGTGAGTAGGCATAATCTTATCCACCGGGCGTTGATCGACAGGACCCTAACCGACGACCGCGTAGATGAGATCCTCTGCGATGTTGAAGCCGCGATAACACGTGTATACAAGAGAATCACCGATCACTATGGCTGGTTTTACGACAAAAGCTGGGGTATTGGACACCGATCATTGAGGAAAACACCATCCAGCGATGTCGTTTAGTAGCTGCGTGCGGGTGCGGGTGCCCCAGGTCTCGATTTTGAGACCTGGGTTTTGGGGCGGTTGGGTGCTCCTCTCTGACATCCTCCACAAAAGCGGGTAATCTGATTCCAAGCGCCATGCCGGGTGCCCCATTCATCGCGGCTCTATCGCGATGAGTGGGTATCGCGCGTATGCGCGACCCGGAGGGAGCGTGGGGCTTCAGCCCCACGAAGAATGGCCTCATGGACGGAAGGGCTTTAGCCCCGGGCCTTTCGTTGATGAATGCAGTCAATCGGAAGGGCACGCGTTCACGCGTGGCGGGTGGCCCACATCTCTTCATTCCCCACTGAAGCGGGTGCCCCACGTCTCGCGTTTGAGACGTGGGATCAAACTTCGCGAGATATTGGACAACTGCGTCAACCTTCAATCCCGGAAGGGCCCGCGTTCACGCGGGCCATAATAGACGCGTCCGCAGGACGCTTCCGCTCTGCCGAAGCCCGGGGTCCCCGGCCAACTTGTTGGCTGGGGTGGAAACGCCGGAGTGGAGCGCGAAGCGCGGAACGACCCGGACCGTTCTCCCACCCCAGCCCTAAAATCTCGCCCGCAGCTCGAAGCTCTGCGCCAAAATCTCCCAATCAGGTAATCTGGTTCCAACCGTCATGCCGAATCCAAAGATCGCCATCCTGCTCATCGACTGTCCCGACCGCAAGGGAATCGTCGCCGCCATCGTCAACTTCCTGGTCGAGCGTTACGACATCAACATCCTCAACGCCGACCAGCATCAGGACGTCGAGCTCGGCCTCTTCTTCATCCGCGTCGAGTTCGCCACCGACGCCGCTGGCTTCACGGAAGCCGCATTCCGCGCGGCCTTCGAGCCCATCGCGCGCGACTTCCAGATGAACTGGCGCATCGAGTTCGCAGCCGCGCAGCAGAACGTCGCGCTCTTCGTCTCGCAGTATCTGCACTGCCTCGCGGACCTGCTGCTGCGCCATCAGGCCGGCGAGTTCCGCTGCAACCTTGCGCTCATCGTCAGCAACCACGAGGCCGCGCGACAGCTCGCCGACTTCCACAAGGTCCCCTTCCACTACCTGCCCGTCGCGCGCGACAACAAGGCGAAGGTCGAGGCCGCGCAGCTTGCCCTGCTCGCCAAGCACAAGATCGACCTCGTCGTTCTGGCGCGCTACATGCAGGTCCTCTCGCCCAGGTTCGTCGCCGCGTATCCGCGCCGCATCATCAACGTCCACCACTCGTTTCTTCCCGCATTCACCGGCGCAAAGCCGTACCACGCGGCCTTCGAGCGCGGCGTCAAACTCATCGGCGCCACCAGCCACTACGTCACCGAGCAGCTCGACGAAGGCCCCATCATCGAGCAGGACGTCACCCGCATCTCGCAGAACGACCAGCTGCCAAGCCTCATCCAGAAGGGCCGCGACCTGGAGCGACTCGTCCTCTCGCGCGCCGTGCAGTGGCACCTGGACCACCGCATCCTCAGTTACGCCAACAAGACCGTCATCTTCGCCTGAGTCCTGAGCCTGGAGTTCGTATGCCCTTTGCCGATCGCCGAAAATTCGACTGGCGACTTCGCACGCGCAGCCTCGCGCTCGGCCCGCGCACGCTGATCATGGGAATCCTGAACGCGACACCCGATTCCTTCTCCGACGGCGGACAGTTTCTCGATCCACGCGCCGCGCTCACCCACGCGCTGCAGATGCTCGACGACGGCGCAGACATCCTCGACTTGGGCGGCGAATCCACGCGTCCCAACTCCACGCCCATCACGCCAGCCGAAGAGCAGGCGCGTGTGTTGCCCATCCTGCGCGCAATTCTAGCGGCGCGGCCCGACACCATTCTCTCCATCGACACCTACCACGCTTCGACCGCGCGCCTCGCCATCGACTGCGGCGCAGAGATCGTCAACGACGTCAGCGGATTTCTCTGGGACGAAGCGATGGCCGCAACCTGCGCCGCGCTCAACTGCGGAACGATCCTCATGCACACCCGCGGACGCCCGCAGCAGTGGCGCACGCTGCCCGCTCTCGCGCCCACTGAAGTTGTCCCGCTTGTTCTCCGTGAACTTCGCGTCCGTGCCAACGCCGCGCTCGCCGCCGGCATCGCGCGCGAGTCCATCGTCCTCGATCCCGGCTTCGGCTTCGGCAAGGTTCTCGATGAAAATATCCCTTTACTCGCGCAATTCGACCGACTCGGCACCCTCGGTTTCCCGCTGCTCGCCGGCCTTTCGCGCAAAGGCTTCCTGCGCCACGCCCTCGCAGACAATGTCCCTGCCAAGGTTACGGGTGCCCCACATCTCGATTCTGAGATGTGGGTTTCTGCGACCACCGCGGCCAACACCGCGGCCATTCTCGCCGGGGCCCACATCCTCCGCGTCCACGATGTCCGTCCCGTCCGCGCCGCCGCCGCAATCGCCGACCGCATCCTCGCCACCCGCTAAATTGGTTCGATGTCCTCGCCCGGCAACGGAGCGTCCTCTGTAGAAGCTGCGATCGACAACGGTTGGTTCGGCTTCCAATCTTCCGCCTGCAGCGAGTGCATCTCCAGAACGAGTTCGTTTGTCTCTGTCAACTCGGCGCCGTTGCCGCCATATTTTTGCAGCTTTCTTCCCAAGGAAAAAACCCCGCCCCGGCCTTCCATCTGGGTCCGCGCCTTCTCCCATGCTTTGGCTGTACTCTTCAGCCTCTCGCCGATCGCCGAGAACGCGTCATACAGGCTTGCCACCTTGTCGTAGAGGCTCATGGCAGTCTCTTTGATGACTTGTACATCTCGCGCCGAATCTGCCTGCTGCCACCCATACGCGATGGCTTTCAGCAGCGCGATCAGCGTCGTCGGAGTCGACAGGATGACTTTTCCCGAGCCATGTTCGATAAGCGTCGGGTCTGCCTCCAGGGCCGCACTGAACAAGGCCTCCTTGGGCAGGAAGCAGATAACAAAATCGGGAGAATTCGGGAACTGCTTCCAGTATGCCTTCGTCTCCAGCACATCCAGGTGCGCGCGCACCTGCGCGGCGTGGCGAAACAGTTGTCTCTTCCGCTCCTCCGGGTCCGAGGCGTCAATCGCCTGAAGAAATGCGTCCATCGGAGTCTTCGCGTCTATGACGATGGTTCGATTGTTCGGTAGCATCACCACGCAATCAGGCCGTTGCGATTCGCCGGACTCATTCTGCACGTATTTCTCCAGCTCGAAGGAGCAGTATTGGACCATTCCGGCGAACTCGATGCAACGCTTGAGTTGCAGCCCGCCCCAGGCCCCGCGCGTGCCGGAGTCGCGCAGCGCGGAGACCAACTGATTGGTCTCTCCGCGCAGCATTTCGTGTGTCTGCTTGATATTTCCGATCTCCGTCAGAACGGTCGCATAGGCGTTTTCTCTCTTCAGTTCCAGCGCGCTTGTTTCAACTCCCAGCTTTTCCAGAGAGGCCTTCACGGGCTGCAATAAATCCTCCACCGCCTGCTTGCGCATCTCCAACTCGGTCGTCGCGTCCTTCTGCTGTTCGCCCAGCTTCTCTTTTGCCAGTTCCACAAAGACGCTGTTGTTCTTATGCAGCGCGTCCGCGGCCAGCGCGGCAAACGCGTCCTTCAGCGCCTGCACGTCCTCGGTCCGTTGTCGCGCCGATTCTTTCAGGGCGTTCACCTGGGCCAGCAACTCGCTCTCGCGCGCGACAAACCGTCCTTGTGCCATGCTGCGTTCGCTCGCGAACCACCGGTGCGCGATCAACCATCCAGCCACTGCACCCGCTACGAACACAACCGCGAACCAGACCACCAACATTATCTGCATTTCACAAATCTACGCCAGTTGTTCGCCAAATCCCAATTCAAAGTTTCATCCACCACAAATGCGGCAGCCCGGACTGCGGTTCCGCGAGTCGAACCTTGCGCCAATATGGCCCGCTTTGCTTTACACTCGGCTAGGCGCTCGGTATCCTTGAGACTTGCGCACACAATCCGGCGCACCCCTGCGACACGCCGCCCGGCCCGCATCCATATTTGCACCGCCCGTATCGAATTTTGAAAGAAAGACACAGGAGAACGAAATGGCAGCAGCAGAAGAAAAGGTAAAACAGATCATCGTCGAGCAACTTCAGGTGGATGAAGCGGAAGTCACCCCCGGTGCCAGCTTTCAGGAAGACCTGGGCGCCGACTCGCTTGACGTCGTCGAACTCGTCATGCAGTTCGAGGAGGCCTTCGACATTCAGATTCCCGACGAGGACGCCGAGAAGATCAAGACCGTCAAGGACGCCGTCGACTACATCGAGAAGAACCAGAAGGCGGCCAAGTAAGAATGGAAGCCACGCATTCGATGCAGCAGCAGCCATGGCGGCGCAGAGTCGTCGTCACCGGAATCGGCCTCGTCTGCGGGGTCGGCAGGACCGTGCCTGAGGTTTGGGAAGGCCTGCTGGCAGGACGCAGCGGAATGGCGGAGATCACGGCATTCGACCTCACCGGCCATCCCGTGCGCATCGCCGCCGAGGTCAAGGACTTCGACCCGCTGCTCTTCATCGAGAAGAAAGAGGCGCGCAAGATGGGACGCTTCATCCATTTTGCGATTGCTGCCGCGCAGGAGGCCATGGACCACTCCGGCCTCAAAATCAATGAGTCAAACCACGACCGCGTCGGCGTTCACATCGGCTCAGGCATCGGCGGCTTCGACGTCATTGAGCGCGAACACGCGGCCATGATGGCCGGAGGTCCACGCAGGATCTCGCCCTTCTTCATCCCTGGAGCCATCATCAACCTCGCCGCCGGCCAGGTCTCCATCCGCTTTGGCGCGCGCGGCCCCAACGAGGCCACGGCAACCGCATGCGCCTCGTCGGCCCACTCCATCGGCGATGCCTTCCGCATCATCGAGCGGGGCGACGCCGACGCCATGATCGCCGGCGGCGCCGAGGCCGCCATCACCCCCATGAGCGTCGGTGGCTTCGCCGCCATGAAGGCGCTGTCCACACGCAACGACGACCCCACCCACGCCTGCCGCCCCTGGGACAAGGACCGCGACGGCTTCGTCTGCGGAGAGGGCGCCGGAATCCTCATCCTCGAAGAGCTGGAACTGGCGCGCGCGCGCGGAGCCCGCATCCTCGCCGAGATCGTCGGCTACGGCATGTCCTCCGACGCATACCACATGACCGGAATGGCCCCAGAGGGCGAGGGATGCCGCCGTGCCATGAACGCAGCCCTCAAGGCGGCCAGCCTCTCGCCGGACAAGATTGACTACGTCAACGCCCACGCCACGGGAACCCCGCTCGGCGATGCGCTCGAGTCCAAGGCCATCGAGAACGTCTTCGGAGAGCGCGCCCTCAACCACACCCTGCTGGTCAGCTCCACCAAGTCCATGACCGGCCACCTGCTGGGCGGCGCAGGAGGCCTGGAGGCAGGCATCACCATCCTGGCCATGCTCAACCAGATCGCCCCGCCCACCATGAACCTCGACCAGGCCGATCCCGTCTGCCGCCTCAACTACGTCCCCAACAAGCCCCAGGCCGCAAAGATCGACTACGCCCTCTCCAACTCCTTCGGCTTCGGCGGCACCAACGGCTCGCTGGTCTTCCGCCGCTGGACCGAGTAAGCATCGACAGGCCAAAAAAGAGAACGGCCCAGTCACGCGCTGGGCCGTTCGCATGGTTGTCCTTCGCTCTAACTGAACGCCGAGCCGGCCACCGTCACGACGACGCCAATCAACCAGAAGATCCCCACTACGATCGCCGACTGCGCAATCTTTTTCTTCGCAATGATCGCCATCCCCATTGCCTGCAGCACCAGCGACCATAGCTTCACCACATCGAAGGAACTCAGCAGCCCCCTCAGCCACGGGGCCGCATCCGGCAGGTAGTACCCCATGTTCGTGCCCACCGGATTCTTGTAGTCGTATCCCTCGGCGTTTCCGCCCAAAGTGAGCGCTAGAATCGTCAGCAGCGCTGTCAGCAAGTAGGGAAGCGCCGAGTACATCGTCACCGCAAACACCTGACCAAACTTCGTCGAAGCTCCCAACCCGACGTTGAACGACGCCCACAAAATCAGCGAATAAATCGCCAGAAAGATCGCGATCATCGCGAAGCTTCCATAGGAGATGTATTTAGTCACCTCAACCTGTATCTTCACCGTCTGTGCCTTCTGCGCGGGCGTCAGCTCGGCCATCCGCTCCTGAGCACTCTGGCTCATGCGGACCTGGTTGTCGAAGGCCCGGTCGAATCCCACCTTCCGGTCCACCACAAAGGCCGTCGCCACAGACGATACCACCAGCAGCACAAACGGCAGCCACCACGATGTGCTGCGCAGAATGTCCTTGAACGTCGCCGTCGGCGCGACAAACGTGTTCACCACCCGCTCCACCTGGCTCAGGCCGCGCTGCCCATCCATCCCAACCCCAACCTCATCCATAACGTCCCTCCCGCCTGATCTGCTGCATTCGGATTGTAGAGCATCCCGCGAATTCATGGGGAGTTGCAGAATTGCGGCCCTTTGCTGAGGAGCAGGACGCTGGTGCGCGCTCTGTTCCATACCCCGGCCAGGCCGCAGGCGTGGGCAAATCCGCCTCCGCCGCCAGCACAAACAGAAAAGCCTCCCGCATTTCGCCGGGAGGCTTCTCCTGTTGCTTGAAGCGAACAGGCCCTACATCGTGACGCCGCCGCCCAATTTCTTTTCCTTGTTCAGCTCGTTCATCTTGCGCGTGCCCATGGCCTTCTGGGTCCAGAAGTCCACCTGCGCCATATCGGCCTTGCGCGCCGCGTCGTTGCCGCACTCCAGGTCAGCCTTGCGCCGGTACGTCAGTTGGATGTACTGCATCGCATCGTCGTAGTTCGGGTTAAGTTCGACTGCCTTCAACAGGTTCTTCAGGCCATCATTCACCAGCGCCGTATTGGCCGCCTGCATCTTGGCGCATGCGCCCTTGGTCATCTTCTTGTTGCCCGCGCCATCGTCGTTCAGGCCGTCCGCGGCCAGGATTGGTTGCGCATTCTTGTAGTATTCCGTCATCCAGTCGATGCTTCCGATGGTGTAGTAGGCCTCCGGTTCTTTGGGCGACACCTGGATGACCTTCAATTGGTCCTCCTTGGCCTGGTCCAGCATGCCGATATTGAAATGAATCGAAGCCACCTGCTTCAGCGCCGTCAGGTCGGTCGGGTCCTTCCTCAGCACCTCATTGAACCCATCCAGCGCCTTCTGCGCGAACGCAAGGTTCTCCGGAGTCTTCAGGTTCGGCACCACCTGGTAGGCGTACGACGTAGCCAGATATAACTTGGCGTTATCGGAGGTCGGGTCGAGCCTCACAGCGTTCTGAAAGTTGTTCACCGCCTGCTCATACTGGGCGTTCTTGAACGCCGCAACCCCCTTGTTAATCTGGTCGCGCGACTTCAACTTGTCGCATCCAGTCGATGTTCCAAGCAACACCAGCAGTGCTACCGAAACCATAATTCGTGCAGTCAATTTCATGGGGCGATGAGTCTCCTTCGATGAGGCGCGTCGTTCAGACGCCAAAAGCGTGTAGTTGGGGCTTCGTGCCTGCCCAGCAATTGTAATGCGTGAGTGCCCGCCCTGACCAGTGACGGGGATCACTCTCTTCGTGAACCCTCGCGCTTGCACTCTAATTGAGGCAAATCAAACCGTCTTCAACGCGCATCAGCGCCAACTTCATGCCCGCTTCCAACCCAGGCGAGTCGAGGAAAATCGATTCCGCGCCGCGGGCACTCGATTCCTTGTTGAGCGCAATCAATCCATAGACGAGCCCTGCGGCCAATAGGACTCACATCAAAATCAATAAACTGTTTCCAATCGGTCGCGTGCCGGATGTGTTGGTTGGCCCGCTTTCTCGCTCATCCCCCATCCCTCAGCGCCCAACGCAAGAGACCCTCTGCCTGGCGTGGTAGAGGGTCTCTGGAAGTGCGTCCTGGCTGCTGAATCCTACCGCTTGTATTCGGGCAGGACCTGGTAGCCGGTGTGCAGAAGCTGCTCCGCCTTGTGGCTGGCCGGCGCGCCCAGGAACTCGTCGTAGAGCTGCTTGATGAACGGGTTGTGGTGGGAGCAGCGCAACTGGTCGCCATGGTCCTCGCTGTAGAGCCCCGCGGCCCGCTTGATGCGCAGTTCGTTGGTGACTCCGTAGGGCTGGCCGCCTCCGCCGACGCATCCGCCCGGGCAGGCCATCACTTCCACAAAGTGATACGGCGTCTCTTCGCCTGCCTCCTTGGCTGCGCGTATCTTATCGATCACCTGTTCGACGTTGGCCAGGCCGTGCGCCACGGCGATGCGAATGGTCTTGCCGGCCACCTCGATGGAGCCTTCCTTGACCCCCTTCAACCCGCGCGTCACATTGAACTCGACCTTGGGAGCGTCCGCGCCGGTGACATAGAAGTACGCCGTGCGCAGCGCTGCTTCCATCACGCCGCCGGTCGCGCCGAAGATCGTTGCCGCGCCGGTGTACATGCCCAGAATATGGTCGCACGGCTCGTCGGGAATGGTGATGAAGTCGATTCCCGACTGCTTGATCATGCGCGCAAACTCGCGCGTGGTGAGCGACACATCCACATCCTGATAGCCGGAGGAGAACATCTCCTTGCTGCGGATGATCTCGGCCTTCTTCGCCGTGCAGGGCATCACCGAGACCACGAAGATCTTGGCCGGATCGAGCCCCTTCTTCTCTGCGTAGTAGGTCTTGGAGAGCGCGCCAACCATGGCGTGCGGCGACTTGCAACTGGAGAAATGCGGGATCATGTC
>JBEKWE010000088.1:0-11005 GCA_049513335.1 Acidobacteriaceae bacterium
CCCGTTCGTTACTGTATCTGGATGTAAATCGTTTGGATCAAAAACCGGATTGCAGCCGCAATCTATGTTATGAACGAGGAAGCCGGTTTCCCCGACGAAGTAGTCGTGGTTTTGATCGAGAGAGAACGACCAGACGCCGATTTCACACTACACTCCACGCAACCCCTACACCGCAATCGCCTTAACAAGATCATCCCCCTGATGCAGTCCCGGATTTTTACTCCCAACCCCCAGATGCGGTTTTTTTCTTAGCTGCGGCATTGCAGCTAGAAGCGATTCACAGAACGCATGGTTCGGTGTTGGCTCCATTGCATTCGATTGTACGACTTGAGGGGATACATTGGGCAGCAGGTTGTGCGCGGCACTGCGCACAGATTGCACGGCGACAGTGCTGCGGATTGCGCAACAGAAGAGCGGCGTACCGTGCGCGGCATTGCACACGGACTGCGCAACAGATGAGCAGCGGATGGTGCGCGACACTGCACACGGATTGCACGGCGGAAGTGCTGCGGGTTGTGCGCGTCACTGCACACAGACTGCGCAACGGAAGAGCAGCGGACCGTGCGCGACATTGCACACAGACTGCGCAACGGAAGAGCAGCGGACCGTGCGCGACATTGTGCGCGGCATTGCGCGACGGAAGAGCGCAGATTGTGCGCGTTTGCGGATTTGCTTGCGGCGCGGATCGGCGGCGATTCTGTAACGCATCGGGGGCCGATTCCGGGAGGGAACGGCCCCTCTTTAGCAGCTAAAGAAGCTACTAAAAGAAGAACTTTATATATCTATTCGCAGTCGTCTTCGGCGTCCGCTTCGAGAACGGAGAACAGGGCTTCGGCGTCTGGATTGCTGGCGTTTATGGCTGGATGTTCGCCATGTTTGAGCATCGCCGCCGGATGGGTTGCTGCATGGACCTGTTGCAGGGTTCGGATAGCAACCTGCGTGTAAATTTGCGTGGTCTTGATGTCCTCGTGGCCGAGCAGCGCCTGGATATGGCGGATGTCGGCTCCGTTCTCGTGCATCAGCGTGGCCATCGTGTGCCGGAACAGATGGCACGATCCCGTCTTGCCCAGCTTGGCCGCGTCGATGCGCTCCTTGACCACGAAGGTCAGATGATTGCGGCTGAACGGCTCGCCCTGCGCCGTCAGGAAAACGGTCATGTCGTCCGGCTCGATAGCCAACTGCGGACGGCCCTCCCGGAGATACTTTTGAAGCCATGCTATCGCCCGCTCGCCGATGGGCACATAGCGGTCCTTGTGACCCTTGCCCTGCCGGATCAGGATCAGACCACGGTCGAATTGCAGGTCGTACAGCTTCAACTCGACGGCCTCCATGCGCCGCATTCCCGTCGAGTAGAGCGCTTCGAGGATGGCGCGGTCGCGCAAGCCGATTGGCTCCTCGATCTCGCACAGTTGCATGATGCGCTCGACCTCAGCAGCGGAGAAGATGTTCTTGGGCAGGCTGCGGCCCAGCCTGGGCAACTCGATCTCCGACGCCGGATTGTGCAGGATGTGATTCTGCCGCGTCATCCACCGGAACCACACGCGCAACGGAACCAGATACGAGTGCTGCGAACGGAAGCTCAACGGCTCCCCGTCCTTCTTGCGGTAGTGGAACAAGTGCCGCTGATAGCGTTCCAGCACGGGCCGCGTAACCTCGACCGGATCGATCAGGCCGCGCTCCTTGCACCACCCCAGGAAGAAGTTGATGTAAATCCGGCGATTGCGCACCGTGTGCGCCGAGAAGTTCTTGACCGACATCTCGCGCAGATGCTCCAGCAGCAGCGATTCGAGCGGTGTCTCCGGGAGCGGCTGCGGTTTACGGGTTTTGGTTATGCGCGCCATTCGTGCGCCTCCTTTCTGCTCGAAGCATGGTTACGACGGAGCGGAGTTTCTTCCTGCCCCGTATATGTGTTTTTTCGGCTTCCGATACCGAACCACATAAAGCCCGCATCAGCATTGGCGAAGAGTGGCATTTAGTGAACCCGACACCCCGCCGACTTGGGGCCGACTTGGCCCCGACTTCTCGCCATCCGGCCCCGACTTCTTTTCGTCGTACTCATTTCTTGCCCAGCTTCTCCACGTCGATCAGCCCGCCCAACACCGGCTTTCCGCCGTCCTTCGGGCGCGTGAACATCAGTTCGTAAACCATGCTCTGGCCACGGCCGCCGCGATGGATCAGCAGGTATTCCAACTCCTCCAGCCGGTGCAAGTGCGTCTTCAACTGCGTATCGCCCCAGCCCGTCGCCTCGCGCACATCGCGCCGGGAGAAGCGATAATCGGAGCGTTCCATCGCAGCCCGCTCGCATTCCGCCGTGACCATCTCATCGACGGCCAGGAGCAACCGCCGCGTCTGCGGCGGCAACTCGTCCAGCGAGCGGCCCAGCACTTCATGCGCGAGCCGGTTGGCCACGGCTATATCGTTCAACGTGACTTCGATGTATTCGACCGCGCGGCCATTGTGCTGGACCGTCTTCGGTGGCCGCTGATACTGATGCAACAGCGCAACGCTGCGGATGAGCGTCAGATACTTCATGTGGTCGCGCCGGGTCCGCGTCTGCGAGTCGTGGAAGGTTAGCTCCCGCGCGTAGGGATTGACGACCGGGACGGGCTTCAAGAGCCGCTGCGCGTTGCGATGGACGGCAAGGATGGCATTCCGGTCCTGCCGTCTGAGCAGCCCTTCGACCGTCTGCGCCTCGCGCTGCACTCGGTGGATGGCCTGGGTCTGCTCCCGGTCCTCGTTGACCGTGAGGACCATGCAGCGGTTCAACATCTCCTCGTCAAGATCGATGGCCGTGGTCGTCAAGAAGATCATCACCGGGCCTTCGACTCTATATTGATGGGTCAGCAGCCGCCCCGTCGCCGGGTCTTTGCCGGTCGAGGCGATGGTCAACACACCTTCCGACTGCAACAGCTTCAACGCGTAGGCCGCGCTATGAACGCCCTCTTCCTCCACGATGGCCAGCACCTTGTGCTTGAGGTCGGCTTCGCCCATGTAAAAGAGCGACTGGCCGGTCATCGCGGAGTATTGAACGCGCTGCTCTTCGGGCAGGAACGCGAGCACAGCTTCCATGAGCGAACTTTTGCCCGCAGCTGATGACGATTGCACGATCACCGCGAGCGGCGATTCCAAGTGCCGCGAGACCACGCCCAGATAGCCGACTAACTTGTTCGTCTCCTCGCCCACGACTCCACACCGGGCGAAGTCCTCGACGATCCGCTCCAGGAGATTGGGGCTGCGCAGCAGCGCCAGCGCCTCGGCCCGCTCGTCGTCAGTCAGCGTGACCGCCTCTTCCTTCGGCGCAAGTGCCCGCTTGATCTGCTCGTCTTGCAGTTCCTCCAGTTTCAACAGCACTCGGCCCAGATCGCGGCGCAACACATCTTCCTTGATGCCAAGCTCCTCGGCGGCCTGCTTGGTAAAGACGCTGCGCTGCCGCGCCGAGTAAAGGTCCATCGTATCGACATGGAAGGCTGATTCGCCGCGCGGCGTCTTGCCTGAGACAAGCAAGTTGACCTTCAACAGTTCATAACTCATATTCTTGGCCAGCCCGCGCACACGATAGCGGCGGTCGCCCTGCTGCAAGAAGATGTCCTCGCCGCGCATCTCGACCGGAACGTCGATAGTCGGCGCGGGTCCTGCCGGGATTGGCTCCGGCACGGTCGGCGCAACCGGCTCCGGGACCGGCTCCGATTCGGCGGCTAAGGAAAAAACCTGTTCTTCGATCTCGGCGGGGATGGATGCGGCGGGGGCTGGCTCTGGAGTAACTTCGATGATTTTTTCTTTAGTTGCTGCTTCTGTCTCTGCTGGCAGTGGCTCGATGCTTGGCTCTGGCATTGTGCCTGGCTCCGGCGCGGCCTCGATGACCGGCTCCAACGTGCGCGGCGCTGGCCGCTGGCCCTTGCCCAGCCACTCCGCCTTATTCAGCAACACGCCCAGACTCTTTGCCGCTGGCTGCACCTTCAAGGCGTAGGCGTTCGCGTCCATGTCTTTCGGGAAGAGAACACGGAAGCACTCGATGCCCATCTGCCGCAGTTCTTCGGCCAGCTTCGCCGCCGCATTGTTGCCCGCCTCGTCGCGGTCGTATGCGATGTAAACCCGCGATATGCCGTGCTTCTCGAAGGCCGCGCGATGATCGGCTGTGAAGCCGTTCACGCCATAACTCGCCGTCACGTTGCGGTGCCCCGCAACCCAGAACGTCAAGGCGTCGATCAGCGCCTCGCACAGGATGATTTCTTTCGAGGCGATGAGGGCTTCTTCATTCCATACGCCCCGATGCTCGCCCGGTAGATACAGGTGGCTCGGCGTTCCCTCGCGCAGATTGTCGTTGATCTTCCGCCCGTACATCCCCTGCACGTCGCCCGCTGGACTCAGGATCGGGATAACAAGCGAGCCATTGAAGTGCTCGTGCCCGCTCTCCCGCAGGATACCCAGCTTTTGCAGCCGTCCGCGCATCTCCGCGCCGGCGGCGCGATTCTTCGCCGGAAGCCGATAACCCAGCGTCCGGTTGGCGAAGCCAAGCCGGAAGCGGTCGACGATCTCCGAAGATTTGAGTCCGCGCGATTCCAGATACCGCATTGCCTCCGGCGACTGTTTCAGCGTCTCGCTGTAGTAGCCCACGACCTGCGACAGCAACTCGCGCTCGTCCGCTTCCCGCGCCACGGGCGGCGGCAGCTTCCGCACCGTGCCGTGCTTGACCGGCCTGGATTCGAGTGTGCCCGGATCGGCGGCTAAGGGAAGATGGTCCTCTCTGAGAAGCTCGACGGCATGGCGGAAGCTGATCCCGTTGGCCTTCATTACCCAGTCGATCACCGTGCCGCCCTCGTTGCAAGCTCCAAGGCAGTGCCAGAGATTCTTCGCCGGAGTGATAACCAGCGACGGGCTGCGGTCGTCGTGGAACGGGCAGAGGCCCAACAGGTCGGCACCGTGCCGGTGCAACTTGATGCCCCGCGCCTCCGCCAACCGCTGCACCGATACCTCCCGTTTCAGCCGCTCGACCTCGGATTCTGGGATTCGCGCCATTTCGACCGCCTTCCTGAAAAACCTGTCAAGAGGAAAATGAACTTTTTAACGCCTGCAAAAATACTGTATCATAGCTTACGCGGTCAAGCCGTATTCCCGGTAAGCAATAGACTGACATTGCCATGCCAAGAAAACCAACACGACAACTTCCCCCGCTCGACTACGGAAACGAAACCGTAGGCCAGCGTCTTGCTCGGCTGCGCAAGGAACGCGGTTACACCCAAGTCGATCTCGCCAAAAAGATCGGGATCATTCAGACGCTCATCTCCGACTACGAACTGGACAAGCTGCGCCTGTCGGCTGAGATGGCCGTGCGGTATTCCATGGCTCTGGACATCACCGTCGATGACTTGCTGGCCCCCAAGACGGCAGCTAATCGAAAAAATGGCAAGCAGCCAAGCCTTAAGCTCGTGCGCCGCATGGAAGAGATTGAGAAGCTGCCGCCACGTCAACAGACACTCGTATTGAGCGCACTCGATTCCATGCTGCGCGGGGCTGCGGTCGCGCGATGAGTGGCCGGAGAGTGCAGGTTTCCGTGGAAACATGAAAAGAAGACATTCTTTTCATAGCTGAAAAACATCCGTAGCGGAGGCATCAGTCAAGGCCGCGAAGCGCCGCCGCAGCGGGCGGAGCGAAGCGGAGAGCCTTTACGGATGCCGGAGCGGAGGATATAGCCGCGTCAGCGGCTAAAGACTGTATCCCATATCGAACTCATGCGCGTGAGCGGGAACCGGCTCCACCTTCTGCACGACTGGCACCGGCTCGATCTGCCGCGCCGCTGGCTCCTGCTGGATGGCTGACTGATGCGACACGTCCCGGCTCAACTCATGGCCCAGCGTCCCGGCGTCGTTGGTGTACATCTGCACATCGAACTGCGCCCGCGATACCGACACATACGCCATGCGGCTATTGAGAAGCTGGCCGTGCGCCTGCTCCGAGTCCACATGGACAAGCACACGGTCGGCGGTCTGGCCCTGGCTGCTGTGGCTCGTCACCGCATACCCGTAATCGAGATGCGGATGCTGCCGCGCGTTGAACTCGACCTCGCGGCCTGAGTCCATCTTCAGTTTCAGATTGCCGTCGCCGTCGATCTTCTCGACCGTCGCCAGCTCGCGGCTGGCGAGTTTCTGCGCATGATAAGGGGCCGTCAGTTGTACGCGGTCGCCTTCCGAGAAGCGATGCTCCGCCTCCCGGTAGACCGTCACGCCCTGCTGCCGCCGTGGATCGTAGCTCACTTGCTCGCCGCTCTTGCGCTCGACCGTGACCGTGTTCGCGGCCTGGTCCACGCGCGCAACGCGCGCGTACTCTCCGGCCTCGAAGCCGTGCGCCTTGCTGCTCTTTGCATAACGCACGATGTCGCCCGGCTCATAGTGGAACGCCTGTTGCCGGTCTGCGCCGGTCAACTCCTGCCGCGCATTCAACACTCGTACCGGATGCTCGACGCCTTTGACCTGGCCGGACTCCTGCATCGCACGATGGATGTGCCGGTTGATCTCGCGGCGGGATTCATTGTCGGGCGAGACGACAAGCGTATTCTCCGGCTGGCGCACATATTCGCGGGCTATCTCGCGGATGCGCTCGCTGCGGTTCTCGATCTCATGTACCCGGCCCTGGCTGTCGAGATTGGCGATTGCTTCTTTGACTTCGCCCCGCGCAAGCTGCTCCACGGCTTCTTTCAACGCCGGGTCTTTCTGCCGGATAATCTCGTCAAGCCGCGCCGTGCGCATCCCGGCCTCTTGCAACTGCGCATACGGTCGGCCAGCTTCGACCGCTTCATGCTGCCGCACGTCGCCAACGAACAACACACGATCATTTTCTTTTAGCCGCTCTACGAACGTGTGCATCTGCTTGGTGCTAGCCATGCTCGATTCATCGATCACATAGAGCCGCTTCTGTCCGTCGTCGGCGCGGTCGCCGCGCGTCAAGTGCCGCTGCAAGGTCTCCGTCTCCATGCCCGACTCGCCCAGCTTTTTTGCCGCGCCGGACGTGGGCGCAAGCCCCTTGACCTCATAGCCCGCACTGACAGCGGCCTCCCGGATGGCGGCTAAAGAAGTAGTCTTTCCGCCTCCGGCCACGCCCTCAAGAGCCATCATCCGGTCGCGGTTTTCAAGCACGTCTTCAACCGCCCGCCGCTGGCTCACGCTCAGATGCGGATGGTTTACCGCGACCCGCTGCCGTGCCGCGCCATCGGCAAGCACTTCGCGGTTGCCCTGGCCCGCGCGCATCCGCTCGACGATCTCGCGCTCGTAGCCCTGCATCTCGCTGGTTGTGAACGCGCGGCCCGCAAGCCCCGGCCTGCGCGTGACCTCGATCAACTCATGCGCGGCGACGCTCCGCTCGAACTCTGCCCGCACCTCCGGCAACCTGGTTGCGCCCATGCCGTGCTTCAACGCATCTTGCATCAGCGTCCGTTCATCGACGATGGCCGCGCGCTCCGTGCCGCGCTCCCGCGCATAACTCACGGCAGTTTGCGCCACGCGCCGCGACTCTTCCGGCTGCAACTCTACTCCACGCCGCTGCTGCGCCGCCTCGATCACGCGCTGCGGTTGATGCCCGTACTCTGCGGCCATTGCCCGATGCTGCGCCTGCACCTGCTCCGGCGTTAAATCCAGTTTCGCCTCGCGCGTCTTGTGCGCCGCGATCTGCGCGGCCTCCGGCCCGCTGCGGCCCTGCTCCGCAAGTTGTTCCGTGATCTGTTGACGCCGCGGACTCGACGCTTCCAGGTATTCCCGCGTGTAACCTTTGATCTCCGGCTGGCCATGCTCGCCGCGCTCGATCTCGTAACCAAGCGTCTGCAACCGCGCCGATAACTCCGAACGGTAAACCGCCGTCGCGTACTGCTGCGTCTTGTAAAGCTCCTGCGGCTGCAACGCCCGCGTCGTCCCGTCGGCGGTCTCGGCGATATTGAAAATCACCGTGTGCGTGTGCAACTGCGGCGCGGCGTAGCCATCGACCGGACGGCTGCTGTCGTGCTCGAACTTCGCCACCACCCATGCGCCCGTCGTCTCTGCCGGATGGTTGCCGCCGATGCGCGCCTGCGCGTACTTTTCCATCTCGGTGAGCGCAACTCGAACGCTCTCCCGGTGCGCTTCTCTTATCCGGTCGTCGCCGCCAACCAGCGCCGTCAACGAGACCGACTTCGGCGCGCTGAACGTCGCATCCCACCCCGCCCGGTGCTCCATCGTGCTCACCGTCGCGCCCTGGCTGTTCACATATTCCCGCGCCGTCTGATGCCGGACAAGCTGCTCGCCCGTCGCCGGATGCTGGCCCTCGCTCAACCGCGCGAACTGCTCCTCGCCCACTTCGCCCGCAAGTCCGTAACGCTCGGCGAGCTTGCCTTGCCACTCGCCGCGCACCTGGTCGCCCTCGGTGTAGTAGTTGTCGCGCGCGTTGGCGAACTCTTCTTTGTGGTACTCCTGCGCCTGGCTCGCGCTGATCGGTTTGGACATGGAAATCATAGTTGTCTACTCGAAACGGGGACGTGGTTTCTTCGCCACGGCGGGACGCGCCTCTGGCGGTTTTGCCGCTGCAACCGGCGGCGGATTCGGAGACGTTTGCAGCCGAGCAACCGGAACCGGAACCGGCGCCGCAACCGGCGGTTGTACGGCGGGCGCTGCGGCCTGTACCGGAGCCGCCGCGCGCCGCCTGCGCTCGATAAAATCCATCAGCTTTTGCAACTGTTCTTCGTAGGAGAACTTCGGCCAGCGGTCCTTCGGAATGGCCACCGGCAACAACACCGCCAGCAGCACCAACACACGGAAAAACGAACTCCGGGCCGACTCGTAAAGATCGTCGTGGAAGATCCACTGGCGCAAAAAACCATGCAGCCAGCGGTCGTTGTGCTCGCCCGTCCGCCACTCCAGCCGCACATACGCGCGGCTGCCTGCCGCCGTCAGCCGGTACGCCGGATTGCCATCCGGCCCCGTCACCGCCTCGATCTCATCGCCATCGACGGGCACAAAAACCTTCTTCGCCGTCACGCCTTCAAGCAGCTTGTAACTCGTCCAAGAGTCCTCCGAGAGACTGCCCCTCACACCGCTCTCCAGGTAAACCCGAAGGTAAAGACGCTCCGCCGCGCTCCAGTCGTTCCGGTAAGACTGAACGTAGAGAACACAGAAGAGAACGCCCGCCGCGATCAGCGTCCAGCGCGTCCACGTCCAGTACCTGCGCGGAGCGAACCAGTCCCTCATCGCCCCGCCTCGCTCGCCTTTTTCTGCGCCGCCAACCGCTCCCGCGCCCGCTGCATCTTGGTCGCATCCGCCCGCGCGATCTCCGCCCGTACCTCGCCCTCGCCCGGAACAGCATGATCGGGAAGCGGGCGAAGATTCAAGAACAGCGTCCGCAACGCAAGAACCTCCGCCAGCAAAACTTCGCCCACAAGATCGCCCGCCGCCTCGGCCTTCTCGGCGCGGCTGCTCCCAAGGAGTGCATCCCGGACCCACTCCGAAAGCGTCAGATTCTCCGCTCGCGCTCGCGCCTCAAGCGCCGCGTACTCCGCGTCGCTGACCTTGGTTCCAACGGACTTTGTGCGCAGAGATGCCTTCACCATGCCTCACTCCTTCGCCTTGAAGTTGTTCAACGCCGCAACCATCCGCGTGATGTGTTCCCGCACCGAGGCCGATTGTCGAAGGCTCGGCGGGCGCTCGCTTGTCGCTGGCGATGGCGTTGCGGCTGGCTCCGATTGGCTGGCCGGGGGCTGTTTCGACTGGTCCATGGATTCCTCCGCGTTCGCGGCTGCACACGGCGATTTTCAGCTAAAGGCTGGAAAATCATCTAGTTACCCATCAGCAACCGGAACGTGCTTATAGAATACCCCGGCTCACAGACTTTTTCTCTTTAGTCGCTTGTTTTCTTATGGTTCGCGCTCGGTAACCTGTAAACGCCTTATTTATTGAGATTGTTCCCTTTAGAGTATTGATTCTGTTGTTGTTACCGCACAGTAACCGAAGGTTACTGTGCAGCTCCCATTCTGGGGTGATGTGTCCCCCTAATCCCCATGCGAAGCATGGACGGGTTTTGCGATGCTGGATCAGGGATGGATGGCGGGGACGGTCGACCTCAGTTTACCGGCGGGTCTGATGTCGGGCACCCGCCAGAACCACTATTCCAGAACTTGGTCACAAACTCCCGGAACGAGGCCGCGACCTCGACCGGCCCCTCCCGATACGCATTCCAGTCGAGGAATTGAATATGGCCACTCTGCAAATTGATCCAAAGATAGTTTCCGCTGTGATCGAAGGCAATCGGCATGTGCCCTTCGAGGAAGGTCTTCATCTCTGGGACACCGGAGAACGTGCGCAATCGCGTCGCACGGCAACCAAGCATAGAGTGAAAGCCGAGCATCCGCTTCTGAGGATCGCGCGATATAGAGAAAAAACCCTCCACTCTGATCTTTTCCAGATGATCGCGCGACACTCGATGTTCGGGATTCCCACAATAGACCGTACCGCCAAGTTCAGTCCGGCTACCTCCGTTATAGCGAAGATAGAACTGCACTAAGGCATCCCTTCCCGGAAACTGCTCCGGAAACACCGCGTCTATTTCAGACTCCGAAATCTGCTGTCCAACGATACAGAAATGTGCCCCAGCGTCCCGGAAGAAATCTTCCTGCAACATAAGCTTTCCCTCTCCGGTGTTCATCACGGAATGTACTTCATTCCGCAATCTTTTACTCCGCCTCTGTGTGTGAAGAAACTATGTATAACACCATCCACAAGCTGCATCATCATCATTCCCGATCCAGGGTCAAAGCTCTGATGGTGGGCGGCCCATCCGGGACCAGGGTTGTCGATCCCTGCTGCGTCAAGCAGTGCTTGCCTATCCCCGGAGTAGCTTCCAGTCGGTTTAATCGGATACAACCCCTCAGGGTTCCCGTTCGTTACTGTATCTGGATGTAAATCGTTTGGATCAAAAACCGGATTGCAGCCGCAATCTATGTTATGAACGAGGAAGCCGGTTTCCCCGACGAAGTAGTCGTGGTTTTGATCGA
>JBEKWE010000089.1:0-11130 GCA_049513335.1 Acidobacteriaceae bacterium
AGGCTGAGTTGGGTTATTGATTTGAAAGACAACTACGGAGATTCTGGCCTTCGGCAAGCTCAGACCAGAATGACGACCCGCTAGGCTATGCTCAGTCGGCGCCGTCGCTCAGCGCGTCCATGTACGCGACGTCGAGCGCCGTGCCCTGCACCGTGACGTACTCGTTGTCGATCTCGGAGCCATCGACGGTGCTGAAGATGTGCACCTGTCCGCCGTATGCGGTGTAGATCTTGTTGAAGTTCTGCACCCAGCAGATGCCGGTGAGGCTGCCGTAGTAGTACGGATCGTCGTTCTGGTTGGGATAGGAAACGGTAAGGGCGGTGCTGCCGGAGACGTTGGGAGTGATGGCGGGAATAATCTCCGCGCGGGTGGTGGGACCGATATTGACCCAAACGACGCCGCCGTCCACAGTCGCGCCATTGACGGCAGTTTTCCACGAGGGTGTGCTGCTGCCGGAAGTTCCCGCACTCTGCACTACCTGGGTGTTGGTCCCATCCGTGACTTGCTGGCTCACGGAATAGACTGTGCCGGGGCTCCAGGCGGGCAGGATCGCAGCGGTCCCAGGGACGAAGCGCGTAAGGCAACCGTAGTTTGCGGCCTGTGTGGTGAAGCCCAGGGACGCCTGCCTGGCGCGTTCTCCGGTGGCGCAGAACTGCGATCCGATCCACAGCGTGTTGTTGTCGGCAAACAGCATCTTGGAGTGGTTGCCGTCGGAGATGGAGTACTGCCCCGTAATGGTGTTGGTCGCCTGGTTCATGGTGGTCAGGAAGCCGGCGAAGAGACCGTCCGGCTGAAGTTGCTGCCCGGCCAGGTAGAGCGTCGATCCGTCAGATATGGCATCGGTTGCCCCGCCCGGCACGGGCACATTGGCGATCTGCGGGTTCGGCTGCACGGGCGACGAGGGAATCACGTTCTCGTTCAGCGGGCCCTGCTGCAGCAGGGTGATGCTGGCCGTCTTTCCGCCGCACTCCGGCCCGCAGTTCAGCACATACGCCGTTGTGCCATCCTGCGAGAAGTAGACGTTGGTTGGCTGGTCGTACGTCCCCGGCACGGAGACCGCACAGTAGACGGGGAGCAGGATCGGCTGGCAGTCGGCCGATCCGGTCGCCGTAATGGCCGCCTGCGAGGTCAGGTACTGGTTCTGGTTCAACTTGAAGATCCGGTACAGCACATTCGAGTTGTGCACCATGGCAAGCGCAACCGTGTCCCCCGTATTCACCATCACCTTGAAGACATTCGGCAGGTTGAGCACGTAGCTCCCTCCCGTCAGGTTGTCGATGATCTCCAGTACTCCCGAGGTCTCCTCGGCAGCGTAGTAGTGCCCGATCAACGGAGGCACCGCGACCGAGGCCTCTCCGGACTGGAACGAACCGACCGAGCCGGAGGACGCTTCGGTCGAATAATTGATGGAGATAAGGCTCCCATCGCTGTTGGAATAGACGTATCCGCGCAGCTCCGCGGGGAAGTTCAGAATGGTGCCGGGATACCCCGACGAATAGCCGCTGATTGAATAGTTCGGAATCGTGTCTTCGACGTTGCTGCGAATGTTGCGATAAGCGTCGACGATTTGCAGGCTGCCGGAGGTGCCGTTCGCGCTCACGCCGATCATCACCCGCTGCGCCAGCTTGCTGGGCGGCACGGGCCGGCCCGCATAGTTGTACTCCGGAAACTTGTAGTAGTAGTAGGCCGCGGAGTGGCAGCTGCAGAGCCCAAGCGTGGAAAGCGCAAGCAGCAGCCCGCAGATCATCCGGGAGCTGCGCAGCCGGGACCCCAGGGTGCCGCCGCCAGAGGGCTTCTCCGCAGGGCACGAGGATTGGATCAAGGGAGTTTGCGGCAACGGGCTGGGGAACAGTTGGGCGCCGGCCCCGCGGACAAAGAGACTTCGATTCTTCAACGTGGACAACTCCAACCTTCGTCGTGCAGTGGTTTCGCCTGACTTACCCTCCGAGTATACCAAAGGATGCAGGCTCCGAAGCCCGTCCAGCGGCGGTTTGGTGCTGGCTAAGAACCTAGCTTAGGATGGAGCAATACGTTTCAGCGATAAGGCTTCGGGGACATGCCATGGCAGGTGCGGGATTGAGTGCGGCGGGAACTGCGGTAGACAGGCTCTTCGCCGGCGGACGCGTGCTCTTGGACGGCGCCATGGGCACCATGCTCTATGACCGGGGCATCTTCATCAACCGCTGCTTCGATGAGCTGAACCTCTCGCAGCCGGAGGTCGTCGCCGGTATCCACGCAGAGTATCTACAGGCCGGCGCGCAGATCGTCGAGACCAACACCTTCGGCGCAAACGCCTTCCGCCTGGAGCGCTACGGCCTGCGAGACCGGGTGCGCGAGATCAACCTCGCCGGAGTTCGCATCGCCCGCCAGTGCGTGGCGCAGATCGCCGAGAAGCAGGCCACCGAGGCCTACATCGCCGGGGCCATCGGCCCGCTCGGTGTTCCGCTGGCGCCGAAGGGAGAGCTCTCGCTCGACCAGGCCCGCGCAGCCTTCGCCGAACAGATTGCCGCGCTGGCCGAGGGCGGGCCCGGCGTGGGCGCGGACCTGCTCATCGTCGAAACCATGACCTCGCTGGCCGAGGCGGGCGAGGCCATTCGCGCCGCCCGCGAGGTGGCCCCCGGCCTGCGCATCGTCGTGATGATGACGGTCGATGAGGACGGCAACTGCCTCGACGGCGCCACACCCGAGATCGCCGCCGAGCGGCTGACCAAGTGGGGCGCGGACGTCATTGGCTGCAACTGCTCGGACGGCCCCGCCACCGTGCTCACGGTCATCGAGCGGATGCGCCTGGCGACGCGCCTGCCGCTGGCCGCCATGCCCAACGCCGGACTGCCCCGCGCCGTCGAGGGCCGCAACATCTACATGGCCTCGCCGGAGTACATGGCCAGCTTCGCGCGCAAGTTTATCCACGCAGGCGCAAGCCTCATCGGCGGATGCTGCGGAACCACGCCCAACCACATCCGCGCCATGAAGTCCGCGATGCGTGCCCTGCAGGCGCAGGAGGACTCGGCCCGGCGCGACGCGGCAGGACTGGGCGTGGCTGGACACGAATCCGCCGCAGCAGGCCAGAGTTCGTTGCAGGCAGACTCCGAGGCCGCTGTGGAGGCCGCTGGGCCAAGCTACCGCCCCAAACCCATCGTCAGCCAGGTGGAGCCGCTGCCCCTGGCCGAGCGCTCCAGGGTCGGCGCGCTGATCGCCTCCGGCCAGTTCTGCACCCTGGTGGAGATCGTTCCGCCCAAGGGCATCGACTGCTCGAAGGAGATCGAGGGCGCGGCGCTGCTGCACAAGCTCGGCGTCAACGCCATCAACGTCCCCGACTCGCCGCGGGCCAGCGCGCGCATGAGCGCGCAGAGCCTCTGCATCCAGATCCAGCAGAAGGTCGGCATCGAGACCGTGCTGCACTACACCTGCCGCGATCGCAACCTGCTCTCCATCCAGTCCGACCTGATCGGCGCATCGTCCATCGGACTGAAGAACATCCTCTGCCTCACCGGCGATCCGCCCAAGATGGGCAACTATCCCGACGCCACCGCCGTCTTCGATGTCGACGCCATCGGGCTCACCGGCATCGTGCGCAATCTCAACTACGGCCTCGACCTGGGCACCAACCCCATCGGCGCATCCACCGGCTTCACCCTGGCCTGCGCCGCCAACCCCGGCTTCAGTGACATCGACTTCGAGGTGCGCCGCTTCGCGCGGAAGGTGGAGGCGGGCGCGGAGTACGCCATCACCCAGCCGGTCTTCGACCTGCGCCTGCTGGAGCAGTTCCTGCGCCGCATCGAGGCCTTCCGCATCCCGCTCATCGCGGGCATCTGGCCGCTGATTAGCCTGCGCAACGCCGAATTCCTGAAGAACGACCTGAAGATCTCCATGCCGGACGCGATCCTCGCCCGCATGGCTGCCGCCAGCACGCCCGAGGCCGCGCGCGCCGAGGGAATCCTCATCGCCCAGCAGATGCTGGCCGAGGCGCGGACCATGGTGCAGGGATGCCAGGTCAGCGCGCCCTTCGGAAAATATACCGCCGCCGCCCAGGTCCTCGGGCTGACGTAGCGCACTTTGAGAGTAACGGGAGGGAGCAAACCGCCATGGCGAACTTTGAAGAGCATTTGACGCAGTTGGAGAAGGTGGTGGAGAAGCTGGAGCGCGGCGACCTGACGCTCGATGAATCGGTGCGCCTCTTCGAGGACGGCATGAAGCTCTCGACCGCTTGCAAGCGGGAGCTGGAGCAGGCCGAAGGCCGCATCCAGGTCCTGGTGGAGGGCAAAGCCGGAAAGATGCAGCCCGCCGACCTGGAGCTGAACGAGGCTGAGGACGACAAGGACGCTCGTCCGCTATAACCAACTTATTATGAATAGGATGACTCGAATGAGACTTCGTGTTGTGACGATGCTATGTGTTTTGGTGTGTGCCGGGACTTTGCGGGCACAGACGCCGGACGCGCTGCGTGCGATGTATGACTCGAACCAGGCGTTTGCGCTGCGCGATGCGGTGGAGCATGGTCATGCCCCGCTGTTCTATCGCGGTGCGGTTGAGGAATCGTTGAACGAGACTGGGCCGGCGCGGAAACATCTGCACGAGGTCATTCATGCTGATCCGCACTCGAAGGATGCGAAAGACGCTCACGAGATGCTTGGGAATCTCTTCTTCCGGCAAGGGCGGTATCGTGAGGCCTACGCCCAGATCGTCTCGGCACATGCGGAGAGGCCGGACTCTGCGGACATCAACAATATGCTGCCGTTGTTTCGGGCGTTGAGCGAATCGCCGGACATGCAGGTGGTGCGGTTAAAGAGTACGCGGCTGATGCGGGTGGGCGACGACCAGCGATCGTTGCCAGTGATGATCAATGGCAAAGAAGTGATGTATGGGTTCGATACGGGCGCGGCGCTCTCTGTGATGGGCGAGTCAGACGCAAAGTTGCTGGGACTGACGGTAGTGAAGGTGGATATGAAGCTGAGTGAAGCGAGCGGCAGCGACATTGCGGGTATCCGGCTGGCGTTCGCGAAGGACCTGGAGATCGGCGGACTGCATCTGCGCAACGTAGCGTTCTTTGTTTTGCAGGATACGGGTGTACCGTTCGCAGAGGTCCCGGTGGGCAGCCGCGGGCTGATCGGTCTTCCTGTGCTTCTTGCGATGCGGGCCGTACGCTGGGCACCGGCGGGATTGTTCGAATTTGGCAAGGTTGCGGAGCTGAAGCGACCAGTGACGCAGAATTTGTTGTTTCATGGGTCGACGATGGTGGTGCAGACTGGTGTTCAGGACAAGCTGCTGACATTCAGCCTGGATACTGGCGCAGTGGATACCGACCTGAATGAGGGTTTTGCGAAGAAGTTTCCAGAATTAGTGGCAACAGGTGAGAAGGAGAGCCGTGCCATAACAGGGATGGGTGGAAGCAACAAATACGATTCGGTTCTGCTGGGCCCGGTGGTGTTTCAGGTGGGTGGGTACGATGTAACGCTGAAGGCTCCGCATGTGTTTCCGTCGCATAGCCTGGGCAGCTTCGATGGGAATCTGGGCAACGATATTTTGAATCAGACGAGGGCAGTGACGCTGGATTTCAAGGCGATGGGGTTGAGGTTGGAGTAGTGATGCGGCGGAGGCTGCGGGTGGCAGGCTAGATGTGAAATACGGGGATGATTACCCGGTTAGCTCTATAGCGCGGGCCATCAGCCCGCAAATACGTGGTGCGCCGTGACCTGGGGCTGCGCCCCAGGCTAATATAGGTCGCGCCTTCAGCGCGATTTGTGCCTTGCCACGGACGAAGGTATCGTCACGGATGAGGGTCGCCACGGGCGAAGGTATCGCCACGGAATTATCGGTCGCGGGAGGTGACGAAGCCCGGGACCCACAGCAGGGCGCGCTTGGCTTCGCTGTGGGGCAGCTCGGCGATGGAGAGGCGCGCGGCCTCGGCGTAGGCGCACGCCGTGTCCATGGCGTAGGCGATGGAGCCATGCCGCTCCAGAATCTCCAGAATCTCCGGGTGCGAGACGTTGGCGAAGCTGCGTTCCGCCAGCACCGTGCGGATCGCCTCGCGGTCGGCCCCGGTGCCGCGCTCCAGTGCGTGGATGACAGCCAGCGTGGCCTTGCCCTCGCGCAGGTCGCTGGCCACCGGCTTGCCTAGGATCTCTTCGTTGGCGGTCAGGTCCAGCATGTCGTCCACGATCTGGAAGGCCAGCCCAAGGTTGCGCCCGTACTCGCCCAGCATCGCCTCGGTCTCCTCGTCGGCGTGGGTGATGGCCCCGCCCAGTTGCATGGAGACGCTGAACAGGCACGCCGTCTTGCGGTAGATCAGGTCGAAGTACTCCTCTTCGTTGATGAGGTGGCCCAGCTTCTGCATCTGCAGCAGCTCGCCCTCCACCATCTGCTGGGTCAGCGAGATCAGCAGCTCCAGCACGCGGAAGTTGCGCTCCTCCAGCGCGGTCGCAAACGACTGCATGTACAGCCAGTCGCCGGCCAGCACGCACTTGGCGTTGCCCCATGTGGTGTTGGACGAGGGACGCCCGCGCCGCGTCTCCGCCTCGTCGATGATGTCGTCGTGCACCAGGGTCGCGGTGTGCAGCATCTCCACCACCGCACCCAGCCGGATGCGCGAGTGGCTGGTGCAGCCCAGCGCCTTCGACGAGAGTAGCAACAGCAGCGGACGGATGCGCTTCCCGCCGCCCGCCATCAGGTACTGCGCGATGTCGGTGATGACGTCGACGTCCGACGCCGACTGCCGCGTGAACTCCTCCTCGATCGCGGCCAGGTCGTCGCGCAGCAGGTCGAAGACCTCTTTCGCCGTCGCAATGGAGAGAGCGCTCATTCCAAGTTAGAGTAGCAGGTCGGAGCCAGGGATTCGGAGATTCGTCCTCAGCCTGAAGAATCTGCTGCGTTCTTCATGCGGAATGATGCGCTAGTTCCGGTAGTTGGTGAACTGCAGCGCCACGCCGAAGTCCCCGGCGCGCAACTTGGCCATGATCTGCTGCAGCGTGTCGCGGTCCTTGCTCGACACGCGCACGGTGTCGCCCTGGATGCTGGCCTGCGCCTTCAGCTTCATCTCCTTGACCAGCGCCACCATCTGCCTGGCCTTTTCCGTCGGAATCCCCTGCACCAGCTTGATCTTCTGCCGGACAGAGGAGCTGGCTGCGGGCTCGATCTTTTCGTACTCCAGGTTCTTCAGCGAGACGCCGCGCTTCACCAGCTTCTGGCGCAGGATCTCTTTGACCGCCTCCAGCTTGTACTCGTCCTGCGACGCCAGCTGGAGGGCGTCGGCGCCCTCGATGGTGATTCGGGATTTTGTGTCCTTCAAATCGAAGCGCGTGTTGATCTCCTTGGTCGCCTGGTCGACCGCGTTCTTCACCTCGGCTAGGTCCACCTTGCTGACTACATCGAAGCTGTTGTCGGATGCCATAGAGGACAGTATAGGACGGTTGAGAGTTGCAGGTTCGAGGTTCAAGGTTCGGGGTCCGAGGTGGTGGGGAAGAGGCGATGGAAGTTGGCGGTGGTGAGCGCGGCGATCTCATCCAGCGAAACTCCGCGCAGACCGGCCAGGCACTCCGCAGTGTGGACCATCAGCGCGGGCTCGTTCTGCGCGCCGCGGTGGGGAATGGGGGCGAGGAACGGCGCGTCCGTTTCCAGCAAAATGCGGTCGGCGGGCGCATACGCCGCAACCTCGCGCAGCCCGGCGGCCCTGGGGTATGTCAGGTTGCCGGCAAAGGAGAGATAAAATCCGAAGTCCAGCGCGCGCCGCGCCTGCTCCACCGTTCCGGAAAAGCAGTGCAGGATTCCGCCCAGGCCGCTTGCCGCCCAGTGTTCGACGAGCAACTCCAGCAGCTCCTCCCATGCGTCGGCGGGGCCGAATTTCTCTTTGGCTTCGGGCGTGGCCAGCTCCGATGTCCGGCAATGGATGAGGACCGGCTTGCGCGCCGTGGCGGCCACCTGCATCTGCGCGACGAAGGCGGCGCGTTGCAGCTCGACCGCGGGGTTGTCTACGTGGTAGTAGTCGAGGCCGATCTCACCGATGGCGATCACTCGCTCGTCCTCTGCCAGCCGCGCCAGCTTGGCCAGCGAGCCGGCGTCAACGCGATGCGCCTCCTGCGGGTGAATACCCGCGCTGGCATAGATTGCGTGCGTGGCCGGTTGGCCGCTGAACTCTTGCGCAATCTCCAATGCTCGCTGCATCTCGTCGGGCCCCTCGCCGATGCCGATGGCAAGAATCGTGCCCACCCCGGCAGCCTGCGCGCGTGCCAGCACGCCAGCCAGATCGCCGGGGAACATATCGAGGTGCGCGTGAGAGTCGGTCAGATGCATGGGTTTCGATGTTCAGGGTTCAGGGTACAAGATTCGGCGTGCAAGAGACAGCCCGCGTTACCGCGCGTGAGTTAGGATTGAAGCCATGAAAAACATGAATCGCCGCGATCTCTGTGCCTCCCTTCCAGCCTTGGCCGCCATCGGAGCGGGCGCGCCACAGGCCCTCGCATTGCAACAGCATATCGACCCTGGCCAAGCGCGGCGGGGGGCTGCGGCACCCCCCGCGGCAACAACCGCGGCGCCAAGCGCGGCCTCCGGCTTACTGGCCTATTCGCGCGCCTTCGCCCTCGAGCAGATGTCTGTGCGCACCATGCCCAATGGCGGGGAGAGCCGCGACATCGTGCATGGCACGCTGGCCACGGGCGAGACCGTCAATCTGCACCAGTCCATGCAGGTGGCCGAGGCCGAGCCCAATCCGCTGCACGTCATTCAGCACTCGGAGTTCATCCTGGTGCGCGAGGGCGAGCTCGAGTTCCAGCACGAAGCCGCGTCGGGACTGGTCACAGAGCGGGTTGGGCCGGGCGGCGTCTTCTATGTCGCTTATGGCACCCGGCACACCGTGAAGAACGCGGGCGGCGTTCCGGCGAGCTACTTCGTCGTCGCCATCGGCGGCGACGCGAGGTAGGAGTGGGTGCCAAAGTACCTTGGCGCGGTGTACGATCTTGCGCATGAATCCCATGAACCGTCGCGATCTGTGTTCCGCCCTCACGAGCTTTGCAGCGTTCGCCGTGGCCGCCAGCCAGGGCCAGACTCCAACCCAGGCCCAGGACAGAACGCCCGTCCCAGCCCCTCCGGCATCGCCCGGCGAGCGGGTGCTCTCCACGCAGCGGACGTTTCGCTTCGACGAACTTCCCGTGGTGAAGAACGCGAATGGCGAGACCCGCGCCGTGGTCCGCGGCGTGCTGCCGACCGGCGAGGCGGTGGAGATGCATGAGACGACGCTGCTGCCGGGGCACATGCCTCATCCGCCGCACCAGCACCGGCACTCAGAGTTCATGATGGTGCGCGAGGGCACCATCGAGTTCAACAACAACGGGACGCTGGAGCGGGCTGGGCCGGGCGGGGTCTTCTTTGCCGCGTCCAACGTGATGCATGGGCTGACGAACGTGGGCGAGACGATGGCCAACTACTTTGTCATCGCCATCGGGCGCGACACCGCCGTGCAGCCGGTGTAATCCCTCCGACGGCTGGCTGCTTACTGTCCGCCGCCGCCCACGCCCGCGCTCATGCTGAAGATGGGCAGGTAGAGGGAGATCAGGATGGTGGCGACAACGATGCCCATTCCGACCAGGATGATGGGCTCGATCAGGCTCATCGCTGCGGTCAGGTTGGTCTGAACGTCCTCCTCGAAGAACTCGGCGACGGAGTTGAGCATCTGGGGCAGCGCGCCGGTGGATTCGCCCACCTCGATCATCTCGACGGCCAGTTCGGGGATGAGCTTGGTGGCGGCCAGGCTGACGGAAAGGCCCTTGCCCTCGCGCACCGTCTCCACGCTGCGGAAGACGGCGTTGCTGATCTGGCGGCTGCCGATGGAGCGGGCCGCGGTTTCCAGCGATGGCACCAGCGGCAGGCCGCCCGTCAGCAGCGTCGCCAGGGTCCGCGCGAAGAGGCCGACCTGGTACTTCAGCCAGACGTTGCCCACCAGCGGCAGCCCGATGCGGATACGGTCCACCGTGTTCGCGCCGGCGTCGGTCTTGATCCAGCGGACGAAGAGAAAGATCGCCAGCGCCAGCGCGCCGCCGAAGTAAAGCCCATAGCTCTGCGCTTGCTTGCCGAGTTCCAGGAGGAAGATGGTAATCGCAGGCAGCTTGGTGCCGAGCTGCTCGTACAGCTCCGCGAACTTTGGAACGACGTACGTGATCAGAAAGACGAACAGGCTGATGACCATCGCCACCAGCACGGCGGGATAGATCAGGCTGGCGGTCAGCTTTTTGCGGAAGGTCAGGCTCACCCGCTGGAAGTCGAGGTAACGTTGCAGCACCTCTTCCAGATTGCCGGAGCGCTCGCCCGCCAGCAGCGTAGTGGTATACACGATGGGAAACCCGCCCTGCGCCTCGAACGCGGTGGAGAGGGACTCGCCGTTCTTGACGCGGGTGGCAACATCCTCCAGTTGCGCGCGGAAGTGGGGCAGCTTCTGGCGGCGGGCCAGCAGCTCAACGGACCCAAGAATGGGAAGCCCCGCGCGGACCAGCGTCAGAAACTGCTGGTTGAAGACGAGAAAGGTCTCCAGCTTGACCTTCTTGGCCTTGCCGGCGCCCGCCAGCAGGCCGCGCGCCTTCACCGAGTAGACGTAGTACCCAGCCTGGGTGAATCGCGCGCGCAGCTCCTCCTCCGTGGCCGCCGAGTGCGTCTGCTCCTGCACCCGCCCACGCTCATCCGCCAACCGGACTACGAATTCAGCCATAGAAACGCATCACCATCTGCCAGCGAAGAGCATCGCCGCGCTCGCCCGCAAAGTCCCTGTCCATCTTAGACGTTTCTCGCGCAGATTCCTCTCAGATACCTTCGGCTTGGTCCTTCGGCCTGCGGCTACAGCATGGAACTGTGGCTTGGGCCCCTCGGTTTGCCGAGGAGGTGTAGACTCCGATGCCGACTGTGGTTCGCCGTGATTCCGACTCATTCCCAGCCTGCTAAACTCACATCGGCAACCCAGTATTGAGGGAGCAGGGGATCGGATGGCGAAGATGAGATTGTGCCTGTGATCCTGGAGGCGAGCGACGAGATTGGCGGCATCTCGCGGACCATCCGGTACAAGGGCAACCGCATGGACATCGGCGGCCACCGCTTCTTCTCCAAGAGTGACCGGGTAATGCAGTGGTGGATGGAACTGATGCCTCCCGATCT
>JBEKWE010000090.1:0-10969 GCA_049513335.1 Acidobacteriaceae bacterium
GACAAGCTGCGCCGCGTGCAGGGCGTCCACGATGTCCAGCGCGTGCAGAAGATATAGTGGGTCTTGATACGCAACTTTGATCCGCCTCCTGCGCGATATTTGCATGATGATAAAGTTGAAGACTCCGAAAGGGTTGAGCTTAGCAATGCCACGTTCCCATCTAGAGCGAGTTCTTGTGACAGGGGCCTCCGGAACTCTTGGGTATAACATCGTCCGGCAGCTCGGATTGACGCATCCCGCGACATTGATTCGTCTGCTGATGCGACGGCCGGACTCTGCGCTCTTCGCGGACCTCGCAAATGTGAGTCTTGAACAGGTCGATATCACGGACACCCCGCGCATGACGCAGGCCGTTCTGGACTTCCAGCCGAATGCCATCATTCACTGCGCAGCCAGCGGCGTACGCCCATCGAAGATCGGCTGGTTCGACCTCATCCGGCTCAACGTCACCGCCTCGGTCGCCCTCTTCGAGGCATCCTGCGAGATAGAGCGCTGTCACTTCATCCATATGAGTACCGGCCTCGTATACGGCGAGCAGAACCGGCCATGCCGCGAGGGCGATCCCATCGACACGCTGCACCCGTATGGGGCAAGCAAGGCCGCGGCGGATTGCCTGCTGCGCGCCGGAGCCGAAAGGCTGAAGCGACACCTCACCGTCCTCCGTCCCTTCTCTTTCACCGGCCTGCACGATGGAGGCGACCGCCTGTTTCCATCCCTTCTTCGCAGCGCGCTGAAGGGAGAGCCGTTCAGCATGTCGGCGGGCACGCAGATTCGCGACTTCTGTGCCGTGCAGGATGTGGCCGAGGCGGTTTGCCTTATCCTCGAAGAGGGAACGCTGCCCGGTCGCGATGTGTTCAATCTCGGCAGCGGCCAGTCGATCTCGTTGCGCGGCATCGTTGGTTCGGTCTGCCGACAGCTTGGACTCGATGTCGAGCTTCGTCTCGGAGAGATGCCGTTCCATCCCTATGAGCCGATGAACCTGGTGGCCGATATTCACCTTGTGCGGTCGCTTGGCTGGAAGCCAAGGACCAACCTCGCCTATGCCGTCTGGCAGCTCGCGCGCTCCCAGTTCCCGGAGCTTCAGGTCACCGAGCCGGAGCAATATCGATGACTGAATCGGCCGGCCCGCTCGATCCTCTCGACTTGACCGTGATGTTGCCTGCATATAAAGAGGCAGCCACATTGCGCGAACTGTTGCCTGCGATCAAACAGGCGGCGACAGCCCTGACGCCAGACTTCGAGGTGCTCATCCTCGACACCCAGACTGCAATGGACGATACCGAGGAGGTCTGTGCCCTCAACGGAGTGCGCCACATCCGCCGATCGGGGGGCAATCAATATGGGGACGCCATCCGCACCGGCATCGCCGAGGCGCGCGGCAGGTTCCTGTTGTGTATGGATGCCGACGGCTCGCACAACGCCTCGTACTTTGCGTCGATGTGGGCCAAGCGCGAGAGCTTCGATATCGTCATCGGATCGCGCTATGTCGCCGGCGGCCACACCGAAAACCCTGCAATCCTCATCTGGATGTCCTATGTGGTCAACCTCACCTTCCGCGTTGTCTTCAACATCCGCGCCAGGGACGTGACCAACAGCTTCCGCCTCTATCGCACCGCGATTCTGAAGCCGATGCGGCTGGACTCGAACGACTTCGATATTCTCGAAGAGATCCTGATCAAAGCCGTGACCCACCGTCCGCCGGCGCGAGTGGGCGAGGTGCCTGTCACCTTTGGCCGGCGCAGGGCGGGCGAGAGCAAGCGCAAGCTGCTGCAATTCGCGCTGGGCTATCTCACCACACTGCGCAAGCTGCGCAAGTTTCAAAAGTCGGCGCGTGCCGAGATGGAGTCCCAATGAACGCACTGATTACGGGCGGCTGCGGGTTCGTCGGTAGCAATCTGGCGGCGTACCTCATCGATCAAGACCAGGCCAACAAGGTCACCGTCTTCGACAACCTCTCCCGCCACGGCGCCTCAGCAAACCTCACATGGTTGCGCACGCTCTCATCCGCCGGACAAAACCCCGTCGAGTTCCTCCAGGGCGACATTTGCAACGCCGTCGGCGTCGAGGCCATCGTCAAGTCGCTCCAGCCCGACGTCATCTTCCATCTCGCCGGTCAGGTTGCCATGACCACCTCCATCGAGAGCCCCCGCCGCGACTTCGAGATCAACGTCCTCGGCTCCATCAACGTGCTGGAGGCAGTGCGACTTTACACGCCGAAGACTGCGATCATCTACGCATCGAGCAATAAAGTGTATGGCAACCTTGGGCATCTGGATCTGGTCGAGACAGCAACCCGCTACCAGCCGCGCGCCGCGCAGAACGGAGTGGACGAGTCGGTGGCCATCGAGTTCCACACTCCGTACGGCTGCTCCAAGGGCGCCGCCGACCAGTACATGCTGGACTACGCCCGCAGCTTCGGCCTCAACACCGTGGTCTTCCGCCACTCCACCATCTACGGAGGACGGCAGTTCGCCACCTACGACCAGGGCTGGGTCGGCTGGTTCTGCCGCCAGGCCATCGAATCCAAGGCCGACCCCTCGCGCCCGCCCTTCACCGTTTCGGGCGACGGCAAGCAGGTGCGCGACCTGCTCCACATCTCTGACGCGGTGCGCTGCTACCTCGCTGCATACCAGAACATGAGTGCCGCACGAGGCCAGGCCTTCAACATCGGCGGAGGCATGCAGAACAGCATGAGCCTGATCGAACTGCTGCGCTATCTCGAGGACCGCCTCGGCATCAAGCTCAACTACACCCACCTGCCCTGGCGGCAAAGCGACCAGAAGTTCTTCGTTGCCGACAATTCCAAGGCCCATACATTTCTTGCGTGGGCTCCCCTGACCAGCAAAGAAGATGGGATCGAGAGCGTCCTCAACTGGGAAAAACTTGCCTCGACGCTCTCCTGATTGGAGCGGTTTCACAGTAGGTGTATCCGGCCCACCCATCTGCTATGGGTGCGTCCCGCCCGTCGAACCGTCAATGTTCGCCATCTCAATCGCCTGGTGGACAAGCTGCGCCGCGTGCAGGTCGTCCACGATGTCCAGCGCGTACAAAAGATCTAAGGGGACTTTGAATCAACTGGAACCGTGGAAGTGCAGCCGCTAATCGGACTTGATCGCAGTCACCGAATACTGACCGCCGAACGGAATCCCGGTGAGATACGGTTCCAGCACCCGCAGACCGGACAGGGCATGGGGAAAGAAAAGGTGATACTGCACCCTGGGATCTGTCCATCCGCACTCGATATAGCTCCGCAAAAGTTCTTTTGCCCGCACCAGGCGGGCATTTTCGTCAAACGGGCATGTGTTGACAACACGCACGGTCAGCGGATTCAGCGGGTTGTGCTCGAAGATGGCAAGCATCCCGCCAGGACGCGTGACGCGGCGCAGTTCGCGCAACCAATGGACGTGATCCCCAGGGGGAATGTGATGAAAGACGCACGCCGAAAACGCGATGCTGAACGTATCATCCTTGGCGGGGATGCGCTGGCCTTCAATTCTCAAGCCCGTTGCCATGCCTGGGAACCGTGATTCCGCGAGATCAAGGCTGCGCTGCGAGACATCTGCGCCAGCAAGTTGAGCGGCAGGGAAGTAGCGGCAGAAAAAGGGAGTGGAGTTGCCAATGCCCGACCCGAAGTCCAGAATACTTTCGGGCCGTAGATTGCGTTCCTGCGCCAACCTGCCAAGTATCTTGATCTTGTACTCGTGGAAGAATTCAGGCTTCTCGCCAGTTACGGCAATATTCTGCTCGTGCATCTGCTCGTACTCATCGGCAAAGCGGTCGAACTCGGAAATCTCCAATGCAATTCCTTCCTTCACGGTTCGCTGAATGCCACAACTGCATCGCGCCAGCGGATGAATCCTCTCTCCGGATGAATCTCTACAGTGTCACCGGCGGTCTCATCGCTGAATCAGAGCGGATGACGTCTCGGATCACAAACAGAGGGCGTTGCTTGACCTCGGTGTAGATTCGCCCGATGTACTCTCCCACGATTCCGAGGCTTATCATCTGCAAACCGCTAAAAAACAAGAGTCCAATAAAGAGCGTCGCCCATCCCGCAACCCATTCGTGGGTAAACACCCGGGCGGCCAGCGCGTAGAGGATGCCTGCAACTGAGAGTATGGCAGTCAACCCGCCAGCGATGGTCAGCAGCCGCAGGGGAACCACGGAAAAGGAGATGATTCCGTCCAGGGCCAGGGTCAGCATCTTCTTGAATGGATACTTTGTAGCTCCGGCAAACCGGGCGGAGCGCTTGTAGGGGAACGGCGTCTGCACAAAACCGGCCCAGCTGCAGATTCCCCGCAGGAACCTGTGGCGTTCCGGCATGCTCAGCATCACATCCACCACGCGCCGGTCGATCAGGCGAAAGTCGCCGGTGTCCGAAGGAATCTCCACGTCGGAGAGCCGGTTGATGATGCGGTAAAACAGTCTTGCCGACAGCAGCTTGAAGTGCGACTCCCCCTCGCGGCTCTCGCGCACCCCATACACAACGTCGTGGCCATCGCGCCATAGTTTCACCATCTCGGGGATCAACTCAGGCGGGTCCTGCAGGTCGGCGTCGATGATCACCACAGCCTTGCCGCGGGCCAGCGTCAGTCCCGCGCTCACCGCCGGCTGGTGTCCGAAGTTCCGGGACAGAGACACCGCGACCACCGCTCCAGGCTGCTCCTGTTGCATCTTGCGCAATTGCAGCCATGTGCGATCGCAGGAACCATCATCCACATAGACGCATTCATAGGGAACTCCCATGCCCGCCAGTACGCCGGAAAGTCTTCGCTGGCACTCCCCCAATACCTCCTCCTCGTTGTAGCAAGGCACGATCACGCTGAGTTCAATCTCCGTCATTGGATCACTCCGAGTGGCACTTGGTCGAAATACTCGCTGAGCATGGGCGAACGGGCCGCCACAAACAACAGCGCAAGCAGCAGCATCAGCTTGGCGTCTCCCTCGTAGAGCATCAGGAACGTCAAGGGCGAGAACAGCAGCGCATAGATCACGGCGAAGGCGAGCATCGAGGCATAGGAGAAGGCAACCTTGCCGGGCGCCACCTCTCGCGTGAGGAACACAACCAGCGCACCAAATGGGAGATACAGTGCAAGCAGCGTATATTCTCCGGCAACCGGCGGGAAAATCGTAATAGCCACTGCCAGCGCGGTCAGTTGGTTGAGTATGGGCATCCGGTAGAAGACGGCAAGCAACAGCCCAAACCCGGCGATCGCCACATACGGGTAGATGCGCACTAACGGACGCGCTCCGTGCCATCCTCCAGGCTCCAAGCGCAATTCTGTCACCTCTACAAGCGCCTTGACCGGATGAATGCCGCCCATCTCGACGGTCACCGCGGCTGATTTCATTCCGTCCAGCAGGGAGTGGTTGAAGCGCATCTCGCCGACTGGCTTCAGATTAAAGACGTAATCGCTCACATAGAGAGACATGTCGGGTTTTAGGTCCTGGTACGCCTTCCACGGGGTCGGCCCTATGGCCGTCAATGCCGCGATCGCCACCAGGCCCGCAGTCACCAGGCCAAGCGCCGCCTCCTTGTACTTGCGGCGGCGAAGCAGAAGCAGCAGAAACAGGATGGAAAACGGCTTGATCGAGGCAGAGAGCCCGATCAGCACGGCAGCTGCAAGGGTTTTCCCGCGCAGCAGGAAGCAAAGGCCCGCCCCTGCCAGCGCCCACACGACAACCTCGGTATTGCCGCGGTCGGCGACGAACCACAACGGATAGCCAAGCAATGCAGTGGTGGCAATCGCTGCCGCCGCGCCAAGCCGTCCCGGTGCGCCAGCACCGCTCGCGCGCCACGCTATAACGGCAAATCCGATCACGCATAGAAGGACAAATGCCAGGTAAGCCTGTATGGCGTGGGATCCGAAGCTCAGGAAAAAGGCGAACACATACGCAGCCGAAGCGGGATAGTTGAAGATGGGAAACCCGTTGCCCAGCGCTGCTGCTCCGCCATGCAGATGCGCCATCTTGCCGGCGTAGTCCGTCAAGTCTCGAAATTGATAGATTTTGGCGAACAGCGGGCGTGTCATAAAGACATTGCTGAGCCAATAGATGTACCAGCTTGCCGAGGTGACCAGCACCACCAGCAACGCATAGACCAATAACGCACCATTCACGTGCGCTTTTGCATCGCCGGCAGTGTCTCCTCTACGCAAATTTCCCTCCATTGCAGGCAACAATGGCTCGACAGACTCCGTCCATCTTACTCGTATGCCCTGATTGTACCGGCAGCCGAATCGGCGGAATGCGCCAAGCGGGAAGATGCACAGGAAGATTGCTTGCGGAAGACCTTTGTAAGCGCGACAATCGAGCCATCCTAAAGGAGATAAAACGGCGATGGCACAGACCAAGACCATGATCTCGACCACCCAGGCCCCTCGGGCGATCGGGCCCTACTCGCAGGCGGTGCGCGTGGGCGATACGCTCTTCACATCCGGCCAGGTGGCGCTCGATCCCGCCACCGGTGCGTTGGTCGGCGGAGGCATTCGCGAGCAGACCAGGCGTGTGCTCGACAACCTGGCCGCCGTGCTGGAGGAGGCCGACCTGGACATGGCCAACGTGGTCAAGACCACCGTCTTCCTCAAGAACATGAGCGACTTCGCCGCCATGAACGAGATCTATGCCCGCTACTTCGCGCCCGAGGGAGTGGTGCCGCCCGCGCGCTCCACGGTCGAGGTGGCGCGCCTGCCCAAGGACGCGCTGGTGGAGATCGAAGTCATCGCCACTCAACCGTTAACCTAGGCGCGAGTCGCAATCGTTGCGCGAATCGGCGCATCGAATGTGGCAGAGGACCGGAGAGATGGCTGATATGAAACCCGGATCGGGGACCGCGCCAAGGCAAAAGGTGCAGAAGACGGAAGCGGAGTGGCGCGAGCTGCTCACCCCCGAGCAGTTCCACGTGATGCGCCAAAAGGGGACCGAGCGGCCGTTTACCGGCGCGCTGGTGGATCACCACGAGGACGGCAGCTACCACTGCGGGGCGTGCCATGCGCCTCTGTTTACCTCCGACACGAAGTTCGATTCCGGCTGCGGGTGGCCCAGCTTCTGGCTGCCGCAGTCGCCCGGCGCCATCGAGGAGCATGAGGACCTGTCGCTGGGAAGGCGGCGCACCGAGGTCACCTGCTCGTCCTGCGGCGCGCACCTGGGCCACGTCTTCACCGACGGCCCCGAGCCTACCGGACTGCGCTACTGCATCAACAGCGCCTCGCTGGCGTTCGAGAAAAAGTAAAGTAGTAAAAGAAAAAAACAGATTCCAGCCCCGCGCAATGACAAACTCCGCGCAGAACGACAATGTAGACACACGAAAAACCCCAGCTGCGAAACTCCCAGCCGGGGCGTACTGTTCTCTCAAAAAAAAACTCTGCTTAGCCCTTAACGACTTTGCCCGTCTTGATGCATCCGCTGCACACGCGGATGCGCCTGGTCGTGCCCGCGATCTTGGCCGTCACCGGGTGCAGGTTCACGTTCCAGCGGCGGCGCGTGGTGTTGTTGGCGTGGGAGACGTTGTTTCCGAACTGCGGGCCCTTGCCGCAAAGTTCGCATTTGGCTGCCATGGCGAAACTCCAATCCTGAATTGCAGCGGCCTTCACCCGGCGCACGGTAACATCCCGGCATCGATCCATTCCGAAAAGTGAAGGGGACAGGCACACGGGGAACCATGTCCCCGATCTCACCCTGTCAGACTGCTTCTACTCACTAGCTTACCACTGCGTCGTCATTCTGGCGAAGCCGGAATCTCCGTACTTGTCATTCGCCTCGCAAACCACCTTCGGGAAAACTGTCCTGACTGCGTCTCACGCAGTGCCTGGTCAGTCGATGGAGATCTTGCGCAGCAGCGGGAAGTCGGAGAGCATCTTGCCCGTGCCCAGCACCACCGACGCCAGCGGATCGTCGGCGATCGACACCGGCAGTCCGGTCTCTTCGCGGATGCGCTTGTCCAGGTTCTTGATCAGCGCGCCGCCGCCGGTCAGCACGATGCCGCGGTCGGAGATGTCGGCCGACAACTCAGGCGGAGTGCGTTCCAGAGCCACGCGGATGGCGTTGATGATGGTCGAGACGCACTCGGAGAGCGCCTCGCGAATCTCCGAGTCCTCGACCGTGATCGTCTTGGGCACGCCTTCGATCAGGTTGCGCCCCTTGATCTCCATGGTCAGCGGCTTGTCCAGCGGGTAGGCCGAGCCCAGTTGCATCTTGACCTGCTCGGCCGTGCGCTCGCCGATCAGCAGGTTGTACTTGCGCTTCAGGTAGGTCACCACGGCCTCGTCCATCTGGTTGCCGGCCATGCGCACCGACTTGGAATAGACGATGCCCGAAAGCGAGATCACGGCGATGTCCGTGGTCCCGCCGCCGATGTCCACCACCATGTTGCCGCCCGGCTCGGTGATGGGCAGCCCCGCGCCGATGGCCGCCACCATGGCCTGCTCGACCAGGTGGACTTCGCTTGCCTTGGCGCGATAGGCCGAATCCATCACCGCGCGCTTCTCCACCTGCGTGATCTCCGACGGCACGCCGATCACAATGCGCGGATGAACCATGCGCTTACGATTGTTGTGCGCCTTCATGATGAAGTAGTTCAGCATCTTTTCGGTGTAGCGGAAGTCGGCGATCACGCCGTCCTTCATCGGCTTGATGGCCACAATGTTGCCCGGCGTGCGGCCCAGCATGTCCTTGGCCTCCTTGCCGACGGCCTCCACCTCGTTGGTCTGGGTGTTGACCGCGATGATGGAGGGCTCGTTGACCACGATGCCCTTGCCCTGCGCATAGACAAGTGTGTTGGCGGTCCCCAGGTCGATGGCCAGGTCGTTGGAAAAAAGACTGAACAACGAGCGCATGTTGTGGATGCGCGAATAGCGCGTTTGATAACCGTCTGAAGACATGGGGCGGATCGTGTTCCGAAGTAAGGATTGGTGAAAACAGGTAAGGCTTCATTGTACTCGCCCAGCCTCACAGACCAAAACACAGACATGGCCCGGATGCAAAGTATAATGCGGTGCAGTATGGCAAATATCAGGGGCCCCGCCAATCGCTTGCTTCTGAACGGGGTCTGTGTTCTGCTCTCGGCTCACTTCGCCATCGCCTACAACACCCTGACCACCCCGATGGTCTCCTTTGAGCCCGCAAAGGAGCTGAACGGGAGAGGCGGCGTCTTCGCCTATCGCATGTTGCCGGCGATCTTGTGGAAGGCCTGCGTCTTTCTGCTGCATCCCGTCCACGCCCGCTTTCCTGGGCTGCATCTGCCTGCCCTGAACAAGCCGTTCGACTCGAACGAGGCCTGGTTCATGGTCCTGCTCACCTTCTGCGCAATGCTCGGAACGCTGCTGGTGGCGCGGCGTTTGCTGAGTGCCATTGTTGGCGCCGACGGGCAGCATGGGCGCTGGGGATTCGAGTGGATGGCGCTCGGCATGGGATACGCCGCCTACTTCGATTCCGCCCTGGTATTGAAACGCAATCTTTTTTACCCCTATGACGTGCTGGCCCTGTTTTTCTTCATGCTATTGGTCTATCTCGCCTTTATGGGGCGGCCGCTGGCGTTCACCGCGATCCTGGTGCCCGCCATGCTCAACAAAGAGACGGCAATCGTGTCGGTTCTGGTCTACTTCGGGCTGCGCTACCGGCCGGGCCAAAGGAAGCGCCTGGTGGCGCTCTGTGGCTGCATGGCCGCCGCCGCCATCGCGGTGCGGCTGCTGCAGACGGCCTATATCCATCGCATCTGCCCGGCCTGTATCGGTATGCCCCAGAATCAGTTGAGCTTGAATCTGCACCAGTTGACCAATCCTCTCTTCTGGCTGTCGGAGGCCTCGGTCTTCGGCTTCGCGTACGTCGCCACGATCCTGTTCCGGAGATATGTGCCAGGGCAAGTGCGGCTGACCGTACTGGCGGTCTGTGGACTTTGGATCGCCATGATGGCGATGACCGGCGTCCTGCGCGAGGTCAGGATCTTCTCCGAGCTTTCGGCCCTGGTGCTGCTCGTGGTGGGACTGGGAGTCCATGGCTGGCTCGAAGAGCGCCGCAACCTCCGGCTCGTCGCCTGACCTGCCCGCACAACTCCCGCAGGCATCTGATGGACTGGTCTGTCCACGCAGGAGTCGCTCCGGCCTGGCGATCAGCAGGCCGATGCAAGGCAGTTCCGCCTGCGGCACGCGCCCCCGGACTCAATGGCGAGCGCGGAATTGGATTATGCTGTTTCAAGCAGGCAAGATCGGGCGGGAAACAGGAGCGCGTTCTCGCGCTTTGCAGGCGTGGAATGGGCAGATTCGATTGCAGAAGGATGGCTGTTATCCAGCAGAGACGAGCCAAACCATGATCCTCGGTGTTCCCAGGGAGTTGAAGGACCACGAGAGCCGCGTCGGCGTCACCGCGGCGGGCGTTCACGCGCTGGTGGCCGCCGGCCACACCGTGCTGGTAGAGCACAACGCAGGCGAGCTCTGTGCCATGCCCGACGACGACTTCCAGTCCGCCGGCGCCGAGATCGTCGGCTCCGCGGACGACCTCTGGCGGCTGGCCGAGATGGTGCTCAAGGTCAAGGAGCCCATTGAGCAGGAGTACCGGCACTTTCGCGAGGGACTGGTTCTGTTCACCTACCTGCACCTGGCGCCGGCGCGCGCCCTCACCGATGCGTTGCTGGCCAGCCAGGTCACCGGTATCGCTTACGAGACCGTGCGCGACCGCACCGGCGCATTGCCCCTGCTCACCCCCATGAGCGAGATCGCCGGCCGCATGAGCGTCCAGGTCGGCGCGGCCTATCTGGAGAAGGAACGCGGCGGGCGCGGCGTCCTGCTGGGCGGCGTCCCCGGCGTTCCGCCAGGCAACGTCGTGATTCTGGGCGGCGGCATCGTCGGCTCGAACGCGGCGCGTGTCGCACTCGGCATGGGCGCCTGCGTCACCCTGGTCGATCTGGACCTGGACCGCCTGCGCCAACTCGACGACATCTTCGGCGGCTGTCTGCACACGCTGGCCTCCAACAGCT
>JBEKWE010000091.1:0-10866 GCA_049513335.1 Acidobacteriaceae bacterium
GAATCCCATCCCGCGCAGAGCCGCCACCACATTGTTCTGCGGATCGTTCTGCCGCGAGTCGATTACGTTGTAGATTGCGTCCGCGTGCCCAAAGCTCGGCGCGGCCGCATCGCTTGCCGCAGCCGTCGAGATCCAGCAGGTGTGCGTCGGGTACTCATGAAACCGCGCGTAGCCGAAGTCCTTGCCTGGCAACAGCCCGAACTTCCACAGATGATAGGCGATGTCCTTGCCAACGTAAGTCACTGTCCCGTTGGAGCGCACTATCACCTTCGCGTCTTGGTCGGGGCCTTCGCCACCCTGCTCTGCGCTTGCGTGCTTCTCTCCCGCTGCCGCTGAATCTCCAACCGCTGCGGATTGATCTCCCGCCCGCCGCATCACGTAGCACCCTTTGTTTTTGCCCTCGGTCTCCAGGTAGAGCACGCCGCGCTCCAGCATCAGCGTGCGCGCCGCGTCCCAGAAGTGCAGGCTCAGGATCTCACTCTCGCGCGGCAGAAAATCGTACTCAATGCCCAGCCGCTGCATCGTCTGCAGGTGCCGCCGCAGCACGGCGGTCGAGACCAGCTCCGCAATCGCCGCCGTCTCGTTTCCGCCGGCCTCCAGCGCGTGCAGCGTGTCCAACCGAATCTGCTTGCGCCGCGTCAGTTCGGCTGACGCGGGCGGAGTCTCATCGTCCGCACCTGTCCCGCCGTACCACTGGCTCACCCGCGCGTACAGGTCCCAGCAGTAGAAATCAATGCGCTCTCCGCTCCTGGCCAGCGAAGCCAGCAGAGCGCGCGTCCCGTCCAGCGTCCTCCTCTCCAGATGCACCAGCCCCACCACCACGTCGGCAACCTGCACGCCGGTGTTGTCGATGTAGTTCTGCACCCCCACCGCGTAGCCGCGCTTGTAACTGTCCGGCCGCAGCAGCCGTTGAAACGTGTCGCCCAGGACTGCATTGCGCAGGTGCCCGATGTGCGCTGCCTTGTTGGGATTGATGCTTGTGTGCTCGACCAGCCGAAATCCATCGCCGCCAATCTCCGCGTGCTGGTCGCGCGCAATCGCGCGCAACGCAGCCGCGCGGTCCAGCCGGATGTTCAGGTAGCCCGCGCCCGCAACCTCGACCGACGCAACCCCGGGGAGCGCATTGGGATCGCTGGCAATCAGCGCATTCAGCTCCGCGGCAAGCTCTGTCGCAATTGCGCGCGGCGCCTTGCGCAGCCTCTTGGCCAGCTCAAACGCCACCGGCAACGCCAGATCGCCCAGTGCGATATTCGGCGGCTGCTCCACCGCCAGTTGCGATGTCCCCATCTGCGCGGGCGTGGTCCCGTACCTGGCGAGCAGAATGGCCTGGATGCGTGCCTGAAGCGTGAGCTGAATTGTGCGAACCATGCGTGTGATTTGTCCGGTAAGAACGAGTGTGGGCAGAAAGATGCGGAAGTTTTCCTTACGCGGCTTTGGCGATGTGCAGTTCGACGCGGAGGCCTGCGGTGGTAAGCATGTTGACCAGCGTGTCGATGGCGAAGAGGTCGATGCGGCCACGCATGAGGTCGGAGATTCGCGGCTGGGTGACGCTGAAGAGCTTGGCAGCCTTACTCTGGCTCAGGCCTTCCTTGGCAATGTGGTCCTTGAGCGCCAGCATCAACGCGGATCGGAGCTTCATATTTTCGGCCTGCGCGGGCGTGTCTTCGATGGCATCCCACACGCTGTTGAAACGGTTCTGCTTGCCCACTGTTTTGATTTTCGCGGTCATTGCATTCGCTCCCTCTGCAGTTCCTTGTATCGCCGCGTGGCAATCTCTACGTCTCCGCTGCTCGTCTGCTGCGTCTTCTTTTGAAAGCAATGGAGAACGTAGACCGCGTCGACGAACTTCGTTACATACAGAACGCGGAAGATTCCACGCTCTTCTCTGACTCGAATCTCGCGGACTCCCGCCCCGATGGTATTCATGGTCTTCCAATTGTCTGGATCGCGTCCCAGTTGCACCATTTCTAGCTGATGCCCAGCTCTCCGTCGCGCGGACTCGGGAAAGCTGCGGAGCGCTTCGCGCGAATCCCCGCGAAACACGATGGGCTTCATCTCTGCCATGCAATCCTCACTTTATACAATTTTTTGTATGGGCCTGTCAAGGATTTCATTAGGGTTTCATCCAATTCAACCGCATCGAATTCAGTTTCTGCCTCGAACGCATTTAGCGCCGGAAGGAAAACTTCTTGTGCCCGAAGTAGCTGTAGCACGCAATAATCACGGAGTTGACGAGGCCCGCCAGGAATGGTGCGTAGGGGCGCGTAAGCGCGAGGTGCAGGAAGACATTGGTGGCCGTGGGCAGAATGACGAGTCCCATGGGAAAGGTGACGCTGTAAACCGCGAAGCAGCGCAGCCACTCCTTAAGGTAGTTGCCGTGGGTGCGAAAGACGAAGTGCTTATAGCAGAGAAACGCGATGGTAATGCCGATGGGCGTGGAAATGACGAACGCGATGTCCGCAATCAGCGGCTTGCCGCGGTGGGGAAGCAGGTGGCCAAACAGAAGTACGAACGCGGAGTAGATCGCCAGCGAACTCACCGTGTTCGACACGCCGACCATCAGGAAGCGAATCACCTCGCCCGCGGGCAGCGCGCGGCGGATCGCTGCGAATGGCCCGTGCGCCCTGGGATCGGGCGGGGCGCCGTCCGAGAGCAGCGTGCCGGATGGTTGGAGAGTTGGAGACATGCAACTCCGATTGTATCTTCGCCTGACGTCTGCGCGAGGATTGAGTTTGGTTCAGGCGCCGGCGGCGGACGAAGCGATCTGGCTGACGGCGGCGAAGCTCTGGTCCAGCAGGCGCAGGGCCTCGTCCACGTCGCTTTTGGCAATGTTCATCGCGGGCGACAGACGCAGCACATTGTTGTACATTCCTCCCTTGCCGATCAGCAGGCCGCGCTCGCGCGTCGCTTCCATCACCGCGTTAACCAGCGCCGGCGCAGGCTCCTTGCTCTGTGGATCGGTAACCAGCTCCATCGCCTGCATCAGGCCCAACCCGCGCACGTCGCCGATGCATGGGTACTTCTTCTGCAACTCCATCAGCCCCTCGCGCAGATAGCTGCCGACCACATCGCAGTTGCGGACCAGCTCGTCCTCTTCGATCAGGTCGATCACCGCCGACGCCGTAACGCACGCCACGGGATTGCCGCCAAAGGTGGAGATGGTCGGCCCCCGGTACGCGTCCGCAATCTCCGGGGTCGCCACCGTCAGTCCAATCGGAAATCCGTTGCCCAGGCTCTTCGCCGCGGTAATAATGTCCGGCTCAACCTCCCAGTGCTCAATGCCGAACCATCCCTTCCCGGTGCGTCCCCAGCCGGTCTGCACCTCGTCGGCGATGAAGTCTCCGCCGTACTTCTTCACAATGGAAAACGCCATTTTGAAGTACTCCTTGGGCGGCGTAATCCCTCCCCCTACGCCCTGGATCGGCTCGGCAATCATCCCCGCAATCGCCCCCGAGGTGGACGACTCGATGACCGCCTCGATGTCTTTCGCGCAGGCCACCTCGCACGACGGGTAGCTCTTGCCCAGCGGACAGCGGTAGCAGTAGGGGTTCATTGCATGCACGATGCCCACCTGGTACGACGCCTTGCGCCAGGCCGCAATGCCGGTCAGCGAACGCGCCACCGAAGTCCGCCCGGAGTAGGCGTGGCGCAGCGCAATGATCTCCAGGTTTCCCGTATGCATGCGCGCCGAGTCGATGGCCGTCTCATTGGCCTCGGAGCCGGAGCTGGTAAAAAAGCTCTTCTCCAGCCGCCCCGGAGTGATGCGCGCGATCTTCTCCGCCAGCTCCACCATCGCCTGGTGCGGATAGAGCGTGGAGGTATGCCCAATCTTGTCGATCTGCGCCATCTGCGGCCCGGTGATGCGCGGGTTGCAATGCCCCACGCCCAGCGTAACAATGCCGCCGAAGAAATCCAGATAGCGCTTCCCTTCCACGTCCCACACATGCTGCATCTCGCCGCGCTCCAGCGGCAGCGGATCGCCGTAGTAGTTCGCCACAGCCGGATAAATAAACTTCGCCTTCTTCGCAACAATCTCCCTGCGGTCCATCTGCACTCTCCCACTCACCAGCCGAATGTTGCCAGGTAGACAACCACTATACCCCGGCTGCATTTAACATTGATCGTGGGACGCAAAGACACTGCCGGCTTGGCCCGGCGGATGGAGCGGCAGGCGTTGGCAACCTGGGTCGCAGAGGTAGAATCGCAAACCGCGCCGGAGCGGAGCGGGCAGGCGGATGAGCTTGCGCGCGACCGGCAACGCCGCGAACGCAGCTTCGCCGTGCTTCTGGTCTGCGCCCTGACGCTCTTCGCCGTGGCCGTCAATGGCTACCATCCCTGCGCCGAGGACGGCGGCCTCTACATGGCCGGAGTCAAGCGCCTGCTCGACCCCTCCCTCTACCCGCACGGCACGGCCTTCGTGCTGGAACCCATGCGCCACTCCCTCTTCGCCCCAACCGTCGCCGCCGCAGTGCGGCTGACCCACCTCAGCCTGCCAGTTGTTCTGCTCGCGCTCCATCTGGCCAGCGTCTGGGCAACGCTCTTCGCCGCGTGGATGCTGGCCTCGCGCTGTTGGACGGGCCGCACCGCGCGCGCCGGGGCCGTAGTTCTGCTGGCCTGCTGGCTGGCGCTCCCAATTGCCGGAACCGCGCTGCTCTTCATGGACCCGTACGCAACCGCGCGCAGCCTCTCCACTCCCGCAATGGTCCTGGCACTGGCCGGTGCGCTCGACATGATCGCGCCGAGCGGCCTGCGCGCGCAGGACGCAATCAGACGCCGGCGCGGCTTTGTGTTGTGCGCAGTCAGCCTTGCGCTAGCCGCCGCGATGCATCCCCTGATGGCCGCCTACGCCCTCGGAGCCACGCTGATGCTGCTCGCCGCGCGCGCGCCAAATCGCACCCTGCGTCTCTACGCAACCGCAGCCCTCGCAGCCTCGGCGCTGGCTCTGGCGGCCTGCCTGCAAGCCGTCGCAAGGCCGGAGAACGCAGCCTATATCCGCATCGCGCTGACGCGTACCTACTGGTTCCCCGCCCAGTGGCGCTGGTTCGAGTTGCTCGGCCTGGCCGCGCCTCTTGCCATTCTGTCGTTTTACGCGTGGAGCAAGTTGGCTAAGACAACAAGCGCCCACTCCTTCCTACCAATTGAAGCAAGCCACGCGCTGGCGCGCATGGCAATCGCCGTGGGCGCAACCTCCTGCCTCATCGCTCTCCTCTTCGCCCGCGCCGCAGCCACCACGCACCTGATTGCGCGCCTGCAGCCTCTGCGCGCCTTTCAGATCGTCTACCTCGTTCTCGCCCTCACGCTCGGCGCGTACCTCGGCGAGCGTCTCCTGCGCCGCATCCCCTGGCGATGGGCCGCGGCAATGCTGCTCCTTGGCGGCATCTCCTTCGCAGCCGCGCGCACCGCCTTCCCCAACTCCAACCACCTGGAGCTTCCCGGAATCGCGCCGCGCAACCCGTGGGCGCAGGCCTTCCTCTGGGTCCGCGACAACACCCCGAAGAACGCCCTCTTCGCCCTCGACGCCGACTACATCAACGCACCCGGCGAAGACGCGCAGTGCTTCCGCGCCATCGCCCAGCGCAGCGCGCTCCCCGACTACTCCAAGGACGGAGGCGAGGCCTCCATCGCGCCCGAGCTCACCGCCGAGTGGGTGCGCGGCCAGGCGGCGCAGCAATCCCTCAGCGCCCCCTCAACCACCGATGCCCAGCGTGTGGCCGCGCTCCAGCCGCTGGGCGTAACGTGGCTCGTACTCCAGGCGGGCGCAACCACCCGCTTCGACTGTCCCTACGCCAACTCCGCAGTCAAGCTCTGCCGCCTGCCTTGAGCCGCTCTGCCTGTTGACAGGCTTCGAGCCGCAATATCCTAAGATCAGGACAACTTTGTCGTATTTACTACAAAATGACCCTGTCCCGTCCGATTTCCGACATATTTCACCTGTATTGTCGTATTTATTACATATTCATCCACAGCTTAATCCCTGACATCAGCAAATTGTAAAGACATAGCCTCGCCATTCACTTTGGCATGATGATTGCATGTAGCCGGGTAGCTGCTGCAAATCATGGATCTTTCCACTCAGGTCTCAGATTCAGACTCATGTTCGTTTTTCGTCGAGACTGACTGGCCCCTGACCGACCCCTGCATCGAGACTTCGATCGCGGATGAAAGAGAGACTGCCATTATTATTCCGACAAATTCACGACGCCTTCTTCGCCACGTCGCCACTTTGGCCATCCTCGCAACCTTCACAGCCGCGTCTTACGCCGCAAGCGACCTCTCAAGCTCCACCGCGCCGGCGGATACGCAAGTTGCACAAGCCGCCACGCCTGCTCCGCCTCCGGCTGCCGCACCCGCGCCTGCCCCGGCGGCCGCACCGGCTCCAGCCCCTGTCTGGAGCGTCGGATCGGTGGACATCAGCGGCTACATCGACGGCTACGTCAGCTATAACGCCAACCGGCCCAGCCTTGCAGCCAACGATCAGCTCAACCAGTACTACAACTTCGACGACAAGACCGACCAGTTCAACCTGGAAGCCGCCAAGCTCACCCTCAACCACGATCCCGATCCCGTTGGCGCACACGTCGATCTGCTCTTCGGACGCACCAACACCCTCATCCACGCCAACAGCGCGGACGAATCCTCCAACTACAACTACATCGAGCAGGCCTACCTCAGCATCAAGCCCCCCAAGGCCAAGGGATTCGAGCTCGACATGGGCCAGTTCACCACCTCCGCTGGCCAGGAGGTCATCGAGACCATGAGCAACTGGAGCTACTCGCACGGTCTGCTCTTCAGCTATGCCATTCCCTACTACCACTTCGGCCTGCGCACCTCGCTGCCCGCAACCAAAACCTGGACCGTAGGCGCGCAACTGGTCAACGGCTGGAACAACGTCTCCAGCAACAATGGCGGAGTCACCGTCGGCCTTACCAGCTCCCTGGTCAAGCCCAAGTACACATGGAACACCAACTACTACGTTGGCCCCTCGTCCGTCGACTCGCAGGACACCTATCGCAACCTAATCGACACCACCCTCCTGCTCACCCCCAACGCCAAGTTCAACTGGTACGTCAACTATGACTACGGCCAGAACCACACCGATTTCAAGGCAGCCATCAAGGGCGTGTCGGCGGCAATTCCAGAGTTGTCGCAGCACTGGCAGGGCGTCGCCACCTCAGCGCGCGGCCAGGTCACCGGCAACGCCGCGCTGGTTGCCCGCTACGAGTACTTCGCCGATCAGGGCGCTCCAAACGCCACCGGAACCGAGCAGAAGCTCAACGAGTTCACCGGCACCTATGAGTACAAGTGGCCGGTTGGTCTCCTGCTGCGCGCGGAGTACCGGCGCGACTGGTCCGACCACGCCGTCTTCCCCAAGGGAACTTTAGAGACCGTCAAGGCGCAGTCCACCGCAACCATCGGCCTCATCGCCTTCTTCGGTCCAAAACGTTAGCTTACCTGCCGCTCTCCCGCCTTTCCGGCGGGTGATTGGAAGGAAGGATTGCACCGCTCACGGTTGCTTCCGGCATTGAGGCAACCATCTGAAGAGGCTTCAAGGCAAACTGTTTTGAAGCCTCTGCTTCTTCAACCAGCGAGTTCTATCTTCGGCCCTATTCCAGTTCGTCTTCGGCTTTTGAAATGCATTTCATCGAACCCCAGTCCCAGAACTTCCGTTTGGAATCAGGATTGCATTGCCTGGATCGTAACCGCAGTTCCAACTTCTTCAACCCGGCGTCTCACGCTGGCAGTGTTGACCAAAGAGGAGAGCACATGGCAGAAACATCGACAGGCGAAATGAAAAAAACGCTGGGACTTACCGGGCTTACCAGTAACGCAATGGCTTTGATCGCTCCGGGCGCATTCCTTTGGCTTACCTTTGCCATCCAGGCCGCCACCGGCACCACTGGTCCGGCCATGTGGGCTGGCATCGTCGCCGCGCTGCTGCTCTGCCTGGCCACCGCGGTCTGTTACGCCGAGATGGCCAAGCTCTACCCCGGCACGGGCAGCTCCTACTACTTTGCCGAGCAGTCCTTTCTGAACCACGACAAGGCATGGAAGTACGCACGCATCTCCAAGTTCATCGTCGGCTGGGCCTCCCACCTCTACTACTGGATCTATCCCGGCGTCATGGTTGGGGTCATGGGCATCTTCACCGGATTCATCGTCGGCACCCTCTATCCCAGCTTCATGAGCGCCTCCAACCCCGGAATCTTCTTCATGATGGCGGGCGCAATCTTCTATGCCTTCGCCATCGCGTACATCGCCCATCGCGGCGTCAACAGCTCCACCGCAGTCAATCTTGCCATCAACGGCATTCAGGTCTTCGCGCTTCTGGTCTTCGCCGTTCTCGCGTTGCAGTATCGCGCCAGTCATCCCGCCGGGTCGGTCGCCTTCCAGTTCGACGCCACCAGCGGAGAGGCCTACACCTACCAGTTTGCCACCACGCCGGTGGTCACCAACGGCGTCTCGGTCGACACCATCGTGCGCGACGCAGCCGGCGTGCCCGTACCCAAGAAGGACGCGGCCGGCAACAACGTTCCCTACCACATCGACTACAACTACACCGATTCCACCGGCGCCTTCCAGTCCCACCCCACCGCCGGCTCCGTCATCAGCCCGCACAAGTTCAGCTGGATGTTCATTCAGGCCACGGTCGCCATTCTCATCCTGGTCGGATTTGAATCTGTCACCGCCATGGGCGGCGAGGCCAAGAACGCCAAGCGCGACATCCCCATCGCCGTCATCACGTCCCTACTGGTGCAAGGGGCGGTCTTCTACTGCTTCGAATACTTCGCCGCCAATTACTTCTTGAGTAGCGGCTATCCCATGTCCACCGCCCAAGCTTCTTCCGCGCCCATCGGAGACATGATGGTGGTGGTCGGCGACGCACTCTTCGGTCAGGGCCATGGCCGCACCTTCATGCTCTGCGAGGCCTTCACCGTCTTCCTGGCGCTCATCGGCACCACCCTCTCCTGCATCAACACAGGAGCCCGCGTCACCTACGCCATGGGCAAGGACAAGGAAGTCGGCGGCAACTTCGGCGGCCTCCACTCCACCAACCTAACCCCCCACCGCGCTATCTGGACGCTCGCCACCATCTCCGCCATCATCGGCTGCGTCGCTGTGGTGCTTGCCTTTGGCGACGGCGCCGCTCCCAGTGCTTCGGCCATCGCTGCCATCCCGCCGGGCTTCTGGTCCAGTGTCGGCTACACCACGCACGAGAAGATGGCAGCGCTGCCCAACTCCCTGCTCATGGTCACGCTTGCCTCCAACTTCGGCACCTTCCTGCTCTACTGCCTCAGTTGCGCAACCTGCATGGTAGCCTACCATAAGCACATCAATTTCAGCGTGCTTCGCCACTTCCTGATCCCGCTCTTCGGTATCGTCGCCAACCTGGCCTGCATGGCCTTCTACCTCATCGGCCCCTTCATGGGATACGGCACCAAGATGGAGCCTCTGCTTGCCCTCGGCATCGCCTTTGCCTGGGCAGCCTACGGCGCGCTCCACTTCGTCAGTATCGGCAAGGCCCACGGTAAGCCGACCCTGCTGACGGACCGAAACGCGGCATAAACAAAGGGCGTTCGGCGAAGCGCACTCTGCCTCGCCGGACGCCCAACTTCATCTCTCCCCGCACACCCACCGACCAACCGGCCGGTCCCCTATGCTCGATCTTGAATTCGCTGAACTCTCCGATTCCGGCCTCACGCGCGACCACAACGAGGACTTCCTCGGCCACGTCCTTCCCTCCTCGCCCGCGCAGGTCCAGTCGCAGGGTTGGCTCTTCGCCCTGGCCGATGGAGTCGGCGGCCAGGAACGCGGAGAAGTCGCCTCCCGCCTCGCAGTCGAGACCGTCCAGTCCGGCTTCCGCAAGATTCCCAAGGGCATCATGCACGTCTCGCTTCTGCCCCGCCTGGTGCAGGAGGCCAACCACGCCATCTTCGACCAGGGAAACGCCGCCCCGCACCACTCCGACGCGCGATACTCCGATCCCGGCGGCGCCATCCTTCCCGGCGGAACGCACATGGCCACCACACTGGTCCTCTGCGCCCTGCGCTTCGACTCCGCCGTCGTCTCCCACGTCGGAGACTCGCGCTGCTATCTCGCTCGCAACGGCAATCTCACCGCCCTCACCCACGACCACACCATGGTCGACGAACAGGTCCGCCTCGGCCTCATCTCCAAGACCGACGCCGCCTCAGCCGTCAATCGCCACATCCTCACCCGCAGCCTCGGCAGCGAGCTCTTTGTCGCCGCGGACACCATCACCGTCAACATCATGCCCGGCGACATCCTGCTGCTCTGTTCCGACGGCCTGCACGGCTACGTCTCCGACGCCGAGATCCAACAGATCGTCGCCTCCGCGCCCTCGCTCGATCAGGCCGCCGCCGCGCTGGTCGCCGCAGCCAATGCCGCCGGCGGGTACGATAATGTCAGCGTCCAGTTGATTCGTGTACGCTCAGTAGAGCGCATGGGCCTTTACCGTGGACGCCCGTACCGGCTGCTATAAATGTTCGCTCCCAACCTCACCATTCATGCCGGCGACCAGCTCGACCACTACCATCTCGAAGAGCTGGTGGCCACCAGCGGCATGTCCACCGTCTTCCGCGCCACAGACACCCGCACCGGCACGCAGGTCGCAATCAAAATTCCCCACCCCGAGGTCGAGTGCGACCCCGCCCTCTACGACCGCTTTCAGCGCGAGGCCGACATCGGCACGCGCCTCAGCCATCCCGGCGTCATGAAGGTCTTCCCCAACCCCGGCCGCACCCAGGTCTACATGGTCATGGAGTGGGTTCCCGGCCGCCTTCTCCGCCAGGTCATACAGCAGCAGCCAAAGCTCCCCATCGACCGCGCCGTCAAGCTCACCGTCGC
>JBEKWE010000092.1:0-11062 GCA_049513335.1 Acidobacteriaceae bacterium
GGGGTTCCGGTGGAGATGCATCTGTATGCGCAGGGCGGGCACGCCTTCGGGCTGCGGCGGACGAAGCTGCCGGTGACGCGATGGCCTGAGTTGGTGGAGACGTGGCTGGGGACGATTGAGATGACGGCGAAGAATGCCGAATGAGGCACCCGACCGGTGGTGAAAAGGTATAACTGTTATACTATCAATCCATGCGATTCCACTTCGATCCGGTGAAGAGCTTGCGGTTGCGGAAGAACCCGAAGCGCGGCATTGGGTTCGAAGAGGCGCTGGAGATTTTTGAGGGCCCTTACTATCAGGACCGCAGTTCCGACAACCCGGAGCAGTATCGTGCGATCAGTTGGGTGGGACGGCGGCTCTACACACTGATCTTCGAGGTGCGCGAGGACGATGAGGGGGAGTTCTATCACCTTGTAACGTTATGGAAGGCTACGCGGGAGGAGCGCAAATTATATGAAGAGCACTCGTAGGACAAAGAAGCCGGTTTCGGCGGAGGCGATTGCACGGATGGCGGACAAGGGCGAGGACATCTCGCGCTTTTTTACGAACGATGGGAAGATGATGCCGCCGTTGGTGCAACGCGTGAATGTGGACTTTGCGGCTTCCATGCTCGATGAGCTGGACCGCGAGGCGAAGGAGTTGAACATCAGCCGTCAGGCGGTGATCAAGACGCTGCTGCGGCGGGCGCTCAATGAGCAGTATGTGGCGGCGACGGCGAGGCCGGCGATGAAAGAGCGAGCAGTCACGTAAGGCTGACCCAGTACTTCACGCGGCGCGGGAGGCGCGTCCTATGCCAAAAGTATATTTCCAGGGTAGAGTTTTGCCAGCGACGGTTGAAATCTCCTTCTCTGATATCCCAGAAGGGAAATGGGAGTGGACTGAAGAGGGCCTCACTCTCGGATTCATAGTCCGTATTGTGAAATCTCAAATAGAAGTCGAGTGCACGCTGGATCGCTATCAAGATTTGTATTTGGCGGAGTTATACAGACGAGCATTTGATTTGGCCCGCGCCTGTGTGAATGTAGCAGCTTTTGGGACAGGATTTGGCATCGCTGTGTTCTTTGACAGCTTCATTGGACCAGATGGAACGACCTCTTCTCTTGTATTTCCCAATCCACACCTTGTTAGCGAATGCACGGCTTTCAAGATGAATCCAGTCACATTAGAGGAGAAAAAAGATCTCGAAACAATCTTGGCATTGGTAATGAAAGAACCGGCCCTATTTATGGCACTTAATGACCTTATTCAAGCAGTTTCTACGCCCCACATGACGCCGGCGAATTGTGGTCGTGTATTGGACGGCCTCAGAAAGCTAGTTGCGCCTGGCATGGAACCCAAACAGGGGTGGCCAATATTTCAAACATCCATCCAAGCTGACGAGCCTTACTTAGCTTTCATATCAAATCATTCCAAGAATCCGCGACATGGTGAACACACTCGCGTAGACGGCCCCACTACGATAGAAATCGCAAAGAGGACGTGGATCATAATGAACAGGTTCTTGGAGTTCAGGAAGCGAGGAAACCGCCCACTGCCTCTGGCCGAATTTCCCCTGCTTAAGGGTTGATTCCCGTGCTTCATTTATGAAAATTAGGAGGAATGCTTACCGCAGGGCGGCGTCGACTTCTTTATAGAAGGAGGGGGATTTGAGGATTTCGCGGGGTTTGCTGCCGTCGGCGGGGCCGACCAGGCCGTCGTGCTCCATCATGTCGATGAGGTGGGCGGCGCGGCCATACCCAATACGTAGCCGCCGCTGGAGGAGCGAGGTGCTGGCCTTGCCGAACTCGAAGACCAGGCGGACGGCGTCGTCGAAGAGGTCGTCGTCCTCCTGGCTGGATTCGCTGTTGGCGGCGGCGCTGGCTTCGTCTTCCTTGGGGCCTTCGAGGAAGCCGTGGACGTACTCCGCCTCGCCCTGCTCCTTCCAGAAGGCGGTGACGGCGCAAATCTCTTTTTCGGTTACAAATGGTGCGTGGACGCGCTGTACGCGGCTGGTGCCGGGGGGAAGGTAGAGCATGTCGCCCTTGCCGAGGAGGGATTCGGCGCCGTTGGAGTCGATGATGGTGCGCGAGTCGACCTTGGTGGCGAGCTGGAAGCTGATGCGGGTGGGGATGTTGGCCTTGATGAGGCCGGTGATGACATCGACCGAGGGACGTTGCGTTGCCAGCACGAGGTGGATGCCGACGGCGCGGGCCATCTGGGCGAGCCGCGTGATGGACTCCTCGACGTTGGCGCGGTCGAGCATCATGAGGTCGGCCAGCTCGTCGATGATGATGATGATGTAGGGCAGGGGCTCCTGGTCGGCGTCGTCGAAGAGATAGTCGGAGTTGTTGTCGAAGAGCTTGTTGAACTGCTCGATGTTGCGGACGTGGTTGGCGGCGAGGAGCTTGAGGCGGCGCTCCATCTCGCGCACGGCGTTGCGCAGGGCGTTGGCGGCGAGCTTGATGTCGGTGATGATGGGGGTGAAGAGGTGGGGGATGCCCTCGTACATGCCCAGCTCGACGCGCTTGGGATCGACCAGGATCATGCGCACCTGCTCGGGGGTGGACTTGAAGAGCACGGACATGATCATGGCGTTGATGGCGACGGACTTGCCGGAGCCGGTGGAACCAGCGATGAGGATGTGAGGCATGGCGGCGAGGTCGGCGGTGACGATGCGGCCGTTGATGTCCTTGCCGAGGGCGATGGCAAGCTTGGATTTGCTTTGGACGAAGGACTCGCACTCGACTACATCGCGCAGCCAGATGGTCTCGCGGCCGTGGTTGGGAACCTGGATGCCGACGGTGGACTTGCCGGGCATACGCTCGATGAGGATGGATTCGGCGGCCATGGCGAGGCAGAGGTCGTCGGCCAGGCTGGTGACGCGGGAGTACTTGACGCCGGCGTCGGGGTGGAACTCGAAGGTGGTGACGATGGGGCCGGGGTTGATCTGAGTGACCTGGCCGTTGACGCCGAACTCGGCGCACTTCTGGACGAGGGTGCGGGCTTCGGCGCGCAGGGCCTCTTCGCGGACGACGGGAACTTCGTCGGAGCGGTAGAGCAGCGAGGAGGAGGGAAGCTTGTACCCGCGGATGGACTTGGGGGTGATGGCGACCTGCTTGAGGTCGGCGTCGGCGCGGCGGCCGAAGGCGATGGAGTTCGGCGGCTGCGTTTGGGTGCGGGCGGCAGGTTGCGCGGGCGATGGCTCGACGGCGGACGGTTGCGGATGGCGCGCGGGAGGCAGTTCGGGGAGTTCGAGGCGGGCGGACTCGTCTGCATTGCGGGCGCTGAGGGGCGCGGCGGCGGCGGCCAGCTCGGCGGCGAAGGGCGCGGCGGCCACTGCGGCAGTGCCGAGCGCGGTCGCCGGGGGCGCATCGACATGAGTGCGCGGCATGGACTGCCAGACGGAGGCGGGAGCTTCTTCGGGCTGATCGGCGTCGGCATCGGGCGGCGTGGCGGGGAGGGTTTGCTTGCGGCGCTTGCGTCCAATCCAGCCGAAGAGAGAGCTGAGCAGCGTGGAGTGGGCGGTGGAGTCTGCCACGGGCTTGTGCTTGAGTTGCAACTCCAGTCCTGCCTGCTCGAGGGTCTGTTCGCGGCGGCTGGTAAAGGCCTCATGGGCGGGCTGCGGCGTGAGGGCGGGCTCCGGCGTGAGGGAGTGTTCCAGCGCGGGGGCGAGCTCGAGCGAGTCGGCCTGCTGGCGCAGGGCGATGTGCTGGCGCAAGGCGCGCTTTTCGGCGCGGGCCAGGGCGCGGCGCGCGCGCCAGTTGTGCAGGCGGTCGAAGAGGCTGCGCAACAGGGAGAAGTGCGTCTCCATCCACTCGCGGGCGGTGTGGAAGGTGAAGGTGGTGGCCAGGTAGATGGACAGCAGAACCATCAGGGCGAGGACGATGGAGGCGCCGGGAAGGTTCAGGTACTGCACCATGGCGTCGGCCAGCAGGCGTCCGGTGACGCCCTCGATGGGCAGCGCGTGACGCCAGAAGAGGGTGCGGGGAAGCAGGCCAATAGCCGCGGGGGCGAAGACTACCCACAGACCGAGTCCGAGGAGGCGCGCCATCGCCGAGCCGGCGGGACGCTGGCGCATCCAGCAGAGGCCAAGACGGCCCAGGACGATGGGCAGGAAGAAGGCGGCGATGCCGATGGTCTGGAGGATAAGGTCGGCGAGCCATGCGCCGGCCAGGCCGGTCCAGTTGTGCGCAGGCCCGGCGGCCAGGCGAGCGGCGAGCCCGGCGGAGGCGTGCGCCCCGGCGGCGTAGTTGCCCACCGTGTTCGCGGAGGGGTCGGTGGGCGTGTAGGTTGCCAGCGCGAGGAAGAGAAGGGCGGCGGAGAACAGCAGCACGAGCCCGAGAATCTCGTTGAGGCGGCGGTTGCGGGTTGGAGTCGAGACCAGCCTGAGTGGTTTCATGGGCAAACGCGGGGCCCGGTTCGCGTTCTGTCCGCGCCCGGACGCTCACCTGTATGGCGCACGCCGTGGCACGGGGCAAACGAAGGGCCGGGAACCGCTAGAACTGCTCCGATTATCCCAGAGCCAGAGCGGGAAGGGAGAAAAGTTGCAGGTGTGGACTCAGGATGGAAACCCATGCGGTGGGAGGCAAAAATGGCCCCTGCGGGGTCAAGTGCATGCGCGGTGGGCCGATAGGGAGAAGGAGAGGCCGCGTTGGGACGCGCTTGGGCGCGGGCGCCGTTGCATGGAAAGCTGCGTTGGGTTCGCGGCGCAAAGGATGATTCGGATGAATCTCAGGAAATTGGGTCTTAAGCCGAAAATTGCCGTTGGATTCGGGTCGCTGCTTGCGATCATCGCGGCGATGGGCCTGGTTGGCTATCACTCGGCGGTGGTCAATGAGGAGTCTGCACAGGAGGTGCATCAGTACTCCCATATGAAAGACATCAACAGTTCGATGCAAGAGGACCTGCTTACCCAGAGAGTAGGCGCACGCGATATTTTGATGGGCAAGGGCAACGAAAACCTGCACCTGTACGAACAGGGCGAGGATGGCTTCCGCAAGGCGATGGAAGACCTGCAGCCGCTGCTCCCGAGCGACGAGGCCAGGGAACAGTTTGCGCGGATCGAACTGGCCAGGGAGAATTATGTCCGCCGCAATGACGCGGTGGTGGCCATGTACCGGGCGGGAGACACAAAGGGTGCAAACGAGATGTTCAGGGACCCTGAATCCAAAGTGGTGAGCGACGCATTGGCGAATGCCATGAATGACATGAAGCTGGCGCTCAATCCGCGAAGACAGGACGCGCAGCTGCGGCAGGAGGCCGAAGACAGTTGGTCGAAGACGCTGATGCTGCTGTTGGCGCTGGCCGGCCTGGCGATCGGATCGACGATTGCGTTTGTGATTGCGCAGTCCATCGTCAACGCGATTCACAGGATGTCGGAGATGATCGAGAGCGTCTCGTCCAACAACCTGGTGGTGAAGGACATGGAGGTGGAGAGCGACGACGAGATGGGCCGGGCCGCGCAGGGGCTGAACCGGATGAAGAACAGCCTGCGCTGCGTGATGCTATCCATCGCATCGACTGCGGAGAATGTATCGGAGTCGAGCCGGGAGATATCCACTACCGCATCGCAGGCCGCCGACAGCGCGGAGAACCAGAAGCAACAGGTAGGGCAGATCGCCAGCACCATGCAGCAGATGGCGGCGACGGTGCGCGAGGTTTCGCAGCACTCGAACAGCGCTGCGCGGTCTGCCAAGAGCGCGGCCGAGAGCGCCCGCGAGGGCGGAAAGATTGTGGAGAACGTGCTGGAGCGGATGCGCGGGATCGCCCAGTCGGTGCGCGAATCGGCGGCGAAGGTCGAGGACCTGGGCACGCGGTCCGAAGAGATTGGCAGGATTGTGGGGGTGATCGACGAGATCGCCGAACAGACCAATCTGCTGGCGTTGAATGCGGCGATCGAGGCGGCACGCGCGGGCGAACAGGGCCGGGGCTTTGCCGTGGTGGCGGGCGAGGTGCGCCGACTGGCGGAGCGGACTGCTGCCGCGACCCAGGAGATTGCGGCGGTGATCCAGAACGTGCAGGCGATTACCGTGGATGCGGTGCAGCAGATGCGCTCCGGCAGCGCGGCCGTGGAGCAGGGCGTGGAGGCAACGGGCAAGGCGGGCGAGTCGATCGAGCGGATCATACGCGAGGCGGACACGGTGGGCAGCATGGTGGCCCAGATCGCCAGCTCGGCGACGCAACAGGCGGCCGCGACCGAGCAGGTGACCGCCAACATGAACCAGATCAGCGAGCTTGCCATCGAATCCGCCGACGGCTCGCAGCTCTCGGCGCGCGCCTGCGAACAACTCTTCGACCTGGCGCTGGGACTGCAGAACATGGTGGCCCGGTTCGAGGTGGGCCAGCACGAGCCGGAAGAGAATATGGAGATGTTCGAGGCGAACTGGAGAGATGAGACCCGAGCGGATTATCCCGGCGGAGCGCAAGACGCGGAAGACGCGATAAAGATTGGTGCGATGGTCTTGCCTCAACGTCCGTGAGAGGGGTCGGGGGTGGGGGCGGTGGTGAGGTCGACAAAGAGGCGGGCGGGAGCTGGGGTGTAGCACTTGCCGTCGGCGGCGTAGGTGCGGGCGCAGGCCTGGGTGATGGAGCGGCGTTGGGGAGACTGCGCGAACTGCCATGCGGCGGCGTCGAGGGTGCCGCTAGCGTCAGGTGCGGGAGGGTTCGCGCTGATGACGCAGCCGGGGGCGGGCGGACAGGCGTCCTGGATGACCCAGAAGGCGATGGGGTGGAGGTGGTTGGCCTCGACGCGGGCGCGAATGTCCTGGATCGTGGTGATGAAAACTGTTTTGCCGTTGGGGCCGGGGCCGTCGTTGACGGGCTGGCCGCTGGCGTAGACGCCGGGGAGGTAAGCGGAGTGGGCGACGGCCTCGGTCCATGCCAGCAGGTAGTTGGCCTGTTCGGGGAGCAGGCGACCGCCCTCTTCCTGATCGAGAAAAATGATGGCTCCGGCAGGAAAGCCCTCGCGCTGGGCAGCGGCGATGGCGTCGGCGGCGTCCTCGCGGCCAAGTGCGGCGGTGGAGTTGCCTTGTTTGGCCGCGCGGTTGATCTCGGCGTCGAGGCGGCCATTGGCGACGATGAGGAAGCCGAAGCCCGCGCGCAGCAGCAGATCGCGCTTGCCGAGCCAGGAGTTGTGGGTGGTGCCGGGCGGGTTGGTGAGCCAGTAGCCGGTGAAGGAGAAGAGCTTGCGCAGCTTGGGGAGGGCGGCGTCGCCGGGGTAGTCGTTGCGGTCGAAGCCGAGATAGGCGCGGGCGGGGGCGGGGGATGGACCGGGAACGGGCGGCTGCTGGGCGAGCGCGGCTGCCGCGGCGAGAGCGACGGTTGCGGTGAGGATGAGAAGGCGCAAAGGGACTCCAGTTTGCGAAAGGACCGGGGCGAAGAGCCGGTCGAGTCTGTCGAATCTTAGGGTACGCCATGACTCTGGGCAAGTCTGGGGGACATGTGCTACCTTTGCAACCCATGAGTTTGAAAATTGAGTGGCCCGCCCTAGACCCACGCTTTCCCATTGGACCGTACGCCAGCGCAGGCAATATTGCGGCGGCCGAACGCATTCATGCCGTTGCAACGCTGGCCGAGCTTCCCAGTCATCTGCGCGACGCCGTCGCGGGGCTGGATGACGATCAGCTCGACACGCCCTACCGCGAGGGCGGGTGGACCCTGCGCCAGGTGGTGCATCACGTTGCCGACAGCCACATGAATGCGTTTATCCGCGTGCGGCGGGCGCTGACCGAGGATTGGCCGGCGGTGTCGCCGTATGACGAGAAGGCGTGGGCGCTGCTGGTGGATTCGGCGACGGCCCCGGTGGGGTTGTCGCTGGACCTGGTCGAGGGGCTGCACGCGCGCTGGGTACGGCTGCTGGAGTCGCTGACGGCGGACGAGTGGGAGCGCGGCTTCAAGCACGCGAAGATGGGGCCGATGACGGTGGAGGCGGCGACGCTGCTGTATGCGTGGCACTCGCGCCACCATGTGGCGCACATCACGCACCTGCGCAAGAAGAGGGGCTGGTAGTAACAGAAATAAGAAAATGGGCTGGAAGCATGGATTGCGGCACGGTCTTTGTTAGACTTTGCTGCACATGACAAGGCCAGGAATCCCATCCGCTGAACCCACGCAGAGCGTCGAGCAGATTGCGGCGGCGCTGGAGGAGTTCCTCGCCGAGCATCCCAAGGCGGTGGTGACGGAGGAGGGCAAGGTCCTCTTCGACATGCGGGCGGCGAAGTACTCGCTGGCCACCGAGCATGGGCGATGCACCCTGCAACTGTGGAGCGAGGAGCGGAATATTGTCCGGCGGGTGACGGCGGCGGTGGAACGCGGCGCGGCGCGCGATCGTATGCTGCGGCTGACGGTGCAACGATTTGGGCAGACGCGGCCTGGGTCGCTGGAGCTGCTGGCCGACCGCGACCGGCGGACACCTTCGACGCGCGAGGCGACAAGGGTGCGCTACCTGAAGGCGCTGGAGCGGGTGATGCTGCGCGGCGGCGGGAGTGGCGACGCGTGGGGCGAGTGGAAGGCCGACGGCTTCCGCACGGCGATGGACCTGGAGAAGAGCTTCGGGCCGGCGTACGCGCGCGGCTCGCTGGTGCATGGGAACCAGGCGTGGGCGGTGATCGCGGTGAATGCGGAGGAGACGCAGGCGACCGTGGATGGGATATTGACGCTGGGCGTTCTGTGGCTGGCGCACTGCCGGGAGAGCGCGGGCGGGAGAAGGCTCTATCGCGGGCTGCGGCTAATTGTGCCGCGCGGCATGGCGGCGCTGACCGCATCTCGGCTTCCATGGATGAATGCCGACGCGGCGCAGTGGGAGCTGTGGGAGTTCGACGAGAAGACAGAGGAGTTGGAGCAGAGGGACACGGCGGACCATGGCAACCTGACGACGCGGCTGGTTCACGCGCCGAATGAGGCTGCGGCGCGCGAACGCTTCGCCGAGTCTGCGGCGCGGGTGATGGCGCTGGTACCCGAACGGATGCGCGCGGAGGTGGAGCAGAGGATTCAGAGCGGCGTGGAGATGGCGTTTCGGCTGCACGGGCTGGAGTTTGCGCGGGTGCGGATGGGCTACGCGGGCCAGAGCTTCAACCGCGTGCAGGAGATTACGTTTGGCGCGGGGGCCAATGAGACTCCGCTGACGGAGGAGAATGCGAATGATCTGCGCGAGTTGGTGGCGCGGCTGTTTGCGCGGCGCGAGGCGGGAGGGGACAAGCGCGATGCGCTGTACCGGATGCAGCCGGAGCGATGGCTGGAGAGCGAGCTGCGGCGCGACGTTTCGCTGATCGACGCGCGGCTGGACGCGGCGCATGTGTACACGCAGGTGCCGGCGTTTGCGGCGGCGGACCGCGGAATGCTGGACCTGCTCTCAGTGGACAGGGACGGGCGGCTGGCGGTGATCGAGCTGAAGGCCGACGAGGACCTGCATCTGGCTCTGCAGGGGCTGGACTACTGGGTGCGAGTGCGCTGGCACCAGCGGCAGAACCCCGACCCGGCGAGCGGGCTGGGCGAGTTTCAGCGGCACGGGTACTTCGGCGGCGTGAGGCTGGCGGAGGGCGATCCGCGGCTGTATCTGGTGGCCCCGGCGTTGCGGGTTCATCCGGCGACCGACGTGGTGCTGCGCTATCTGTCGCCGAGGGTGGAGTGGGTGCTGGTGGCGCTCGACGAGCGCTGGCGGAAACAGATTAAAGTGGTTTGGCGGAAGCGGAGTGGGGAGTAGCTGCGCGACGCGGGGCGCGTAGACTCCGCGCTATGAGCGCTCGATGCGTTTTAGACTGACGCGACGCGCGCGGCGGCTACTTACTTTCTATGGCTGTCGGGTGCGCGGCGGTGAAGGGTGAGCAGCAGGGCTCGCGTGTGGGGGTGAACTCCATGAATTCGACGCGGGTCTGGTCCGGATCGAAGAGGTTGAGCTGCACTTTGCCGTCGCGGCCGAGTTGGGTCTTGCTACAGTTGGCGCCTTCGCAGTGGTTGCGGGTGAGCGCAGCCACGGCGTCCTGCATGTGCGCGACGCCGAGCGAGATGTGGTCCGACATGCCGGACTGGCGCAGCGAGGGAGTGGGCGCGGGGTTGAGCATGTACTCGATCCAGTCGGAGCCGTCGGGCACCTGCAAGGCGACGTAGTCGGTGACGGTGTCGATGTGGCCTCCGTGCCAGTAGGGCCGGAAGCCGAGGATGGTTTGCCAGAAGGCGTCCTCCTTGTCGCGATCGCGGACCATGAAGCCGGCGTGGATGATGCGCGTGCTGCTGGCGTTGGGCGAGATGGCGGCGGAGGCGACAGGCTTCACTGAGCCGCTCTGCACAAAGATGACGAGGTTGCCCTCAGGATCGCGCACGGCGAACTGACCATTGGCGAGCGGAAGTTCCGGCTTGACGCCGTGGATCTGGAGGTAGCGCAGCAGTTGGGATGCATCGCGGGTGGTGAAGGCGAGCGCGTCCATGCGGACGTTGGGCTGCGGCGGAGGCGTGGTGAGGACCTCGATCCACTGCGCGTTGTTGACCGGGTAGAGCCACACGCCGTCGACCTGCTTGCGCTCGAAGCCGAGCGTGTCGCCGTAGAACTTCTGTGCGCCGGCGGGATCGGTGGTGTAGAAGCGCGCAAAGGCGATGCCGGTAATGGCGGGACGCGCGGGCGGCTGGGCAACGAGACGAGTCGCAACGACGAGGAGCGGAGTTGCGAGTGCGCAGAAGCAGGCGAGACGGAAAAGTTTCTTCATGGGAGGAAACTGTAGGAGCGGAGAGTGGGGTTCGTCAATCGTTGTCGCGCGAGATTGGGATGGGACTGACTTATCGGAAGCGTTAGTCGCAGCTGGTGGCGAGGGCTTCGAGGCCCATGGATTCGTCCGCGGGCGCGTGGTTAGGATCCTTCGACGGCGGCGAGGACGGCGGGGCCTGACTTGGCCTCGAAGATGGACTTGCGCAGGCTGGAGCCGTTGGGGATGCCGTGGGTGAACCAGGCGGCGAACTGCTTCATCTTGCCGACGCAGTCGCGGTGGCGCTGGGCTTTTGAATTCCCCGCGATCTGGCCGGCGGCGATAATGGCTGCGGCGCGCGCGGCTTCGGCGGCCTCTTCCAGCGCGATCTCATCGACCAGCATCTGGAA
>JBEKWE010000093.1:0-10632 GCA_049513335.1 Acidobacteriaceae bacterium
TCGATGGCGCGCTTCATGGTCTTGAAGAGGACGATGGAGAAGACCTGGCGGTAGGTGAAGCGCTGAATCCAGATGTGGAAGAGCAGCCATGCGTCGCCGCGGCAGGCCGGGTGCTTGCGCTCCAGCGAGAAGGCCAGCGCGGAGGTGAGGAAGTCGATGACGAGGAAGGCGAGGAAGAAGGCAAGCAGCTTCTCGAAGCTGGCGGGCGAGGCGGCTTCGGGATGGAAGTGCTTGTTGTAGAAATAATTGGCGACGCCGGCGAAGAACATGAGGTCGATGAACGGCGAGAAGAGGGGAAGCAGGATCTGGAAGATAAGCGTGTTGGGCAGGGCGAAGAGGCCCATGGCGCGGCGTTTACGGATGGCGCCGCGATGCTTGAAGATGGCCTGCAGAATGCCGAAGGACCAGCGGAAGCGCTGGCGCATGAGGCCGTTCATGTTGATGGGGGCCTCGGTGAAGGCGAGGGCCTGGTCCTCGTAGATGACCTCGTAGCCCTGTTCGAGAAGGTTCATGGTGAGGTCGGCGTCTTCGGCGACGGTGTTGGTGTGGTATCCGCCTCCGGCCTTGACGGCTGCGGTGCGCCAGGCGCCGATGGCCCCGGGAACCACCATGACGACATCGAAGAGGTCCAGGGCGCGGCGCTCGAAGTTCTGGCTGGTGATGTACTCGAGGGCCTGCCAGCGGGTCCATAGGTTGACTCGGTTGCCGACCTTGGCGTTGCCTGCGACCGCGCCGATCCTGGGATTGGCGAAGTGGGCGACGAGGTTGGCGATGGCGTCGTGGGCGATGACGCCGTCAGCGTCGATGCCGATGTAGACCTCCTCGCTGGTGCGGGCGAGAGCGAAGTTGAGGGCGTCGGCCTTGCCTCCGTTGGGCTTGGTGAGGACGGTGAGGCGGCCGGAGGCGATCTCCGCGGGGTAGGCATCGATGGCGACGTTATAGGTATTGTCGCGGGAGCCGTCGTCGATGACGATGACGCGGATGTTCTTGTAGTTGGACATCAACACCGAGCGGATGGTGCGCACGATGACTTTTTCCTCGTTGAATGCGGGAATGAGCACGGCAACGCGGGGCGCGTAGTTGGGCCCGGCGAAGTTCCTGCGTTTGCGGAAACGGTCGATGACGGCGAAGACGCCAATGAGGAGCAGGCGGGCGCTCATGAGGATGTCGCCGACGAAGAAGACCGCGATGACGAAGTGATTGAAGAAGGCCCAGACGAAGAAGGCGATGGAGTCGACGCGTGCCTGCCAGAGCTGGTGGTGGTTGAGCGGGGGCATAACCTGGGCGCGGGTCTTGCCCATTAGTTGCGAGACGGGAACGATGGTGTAACCGCGGTCGCGCAGGGCCTGGATGAGCACGGGAAGCGCGGCCACGGTTGCCGCGCGGTCGCCGCCGCCGTCGTGCAGCAGGATGATGGAACCCTGCATCCAGGGACGGGTCTGCATGTCGCGCATCTGCTGAAAGACGCTGTCGGTGATCTCCTGCGGGGACTTGCGCGGATGCTCATCCCAGTCGCTGGTGTCGATCTTGTCGCCGACGATGACGTAGCCGAGGTCCTGAATGCGGTCGGCGGGGGCGGCCTGGTCGTTGGTGTCGGGCTCCTGGTCGATGGAGTAGGGCGGGCGGAAGTAGAGCGGCTGCACGCCCAGCTCTGCGGCGAAGAGGCGTTCGGTGAGGTTCAGCTCGAGGTCCGCACTGGGGACCGAGATTTCGCTGATGTCGGGATGGGTGAAGGTGTGATTGCCGATCTCGTGGCCTTCGTTGTAGACGCGGCGCATGACGCTGACGTTGTTCTGCGCCTCCTCGCCAATCATGAAGAAGGTGCCGACCACGTGGTACTTCTTGAGAACGTCGAGGATGAGCGGGGTCCACTTGGGGTCGGGGCCGTCGTCGAAGCTGAGGGCAACCTCTTTTGGGAAATAGCCGGTCTGGTCCACCTCGTAGGAGAGCGGGTAGGAGGTCATCGACTCGGCGGTGATGGAGCGGTAGGAGAGCGGCACCGAGTCGTCGTCGTCCAAGGTGACGACGCGGCGGCCGGACTGCAGCTTGCGCGTGACGCGCAGGATGTCGCCCTCGCCCTCGGTGTCGACATCGTAGCCGGGCGCCACCTGCGCCAGGTCGATCACCGGATTGGCGTGGACCGGCCTGTCCCAGATCTTCCACAGCGAGTTGTCTTCGGAGCCGAGGCGCCAGAGGGCGAAGGTCTCGATGCCGAGGGCGCGGGCGGCGCGCATCTGGTTGAGGACGGTGACCGCGTCCAGGAACCACACCTGATGGCGGACATGCGCGTCGTCGTCGTCGTAGGCGAAGTGGACGTTGAGGGAGTCGGGATCGAGCTCGACCTGCGCATCGGCATCGTCCGCGTCCTGCCATGCCTCCTGGGTGGACTTTTCCTCGGACGCCAGCACCTTGGGCACAAAGTGCTTGGGCGGCCTTGCGCCATGCTTCGCCGACTCAGGCGGCAGCGACATGGTCCAGTCGTAGCCATAGCTGCCCAGAGCGCAGATGATTTTTTCCTTGGGCACGATTTTAAGGACATGCTTGAGGTTGTCGAGGAACCAGTCCTGTGCGGCGATCGGCCCGGGGTCGCTCTCCATCTGGTGCTGGTCGTAGTTCATCAGGAGCAGGCCGTCGGAGTGGGCCGCCATGAACTTCAGATCGTAGGCGTCGTCGTTCACCGGCGCGTTGAGATAGAGCTTGAGGTTGCGCGGGTGGAAGTCCTGGTAGAGCGCGGCGAGCAGCGCCATGTATCCCGGCTGCGCGTCGTCGGGGAAGTTCTCGAAGTCCAGCGAGAGACCGCGGTAGCTTGGATTGGTGGCGAGGAACTGATCCGCCTGATGCACGAAATGGGCGCGCGATGCGGGGTTGGAAAAGAAGTCGCCGATGGAGGGAAGAAAGACGCCCTTGGTGGGATCGTAGTTGTTGACCAGGGGAAAAATTTCCGTGTCTTCGCCCGCCGCCGCAATGGTGTGGGCAACCCTGCGCTCGTGGTCGACGCCATGCACGCCGGACGCGTCCACCACGGCGAAGGGGCGATTGTCCAGGCTGTAGGAGGTAAGCGAGCCGTCCGGCGTGACCACGTGAATCCACTCGGGAAAGAGCAGATCGATCTGGTGGATGTGCTGCTTGAGCGAGGAGTAGCTGGCGGGATCGTCCTCCACGTAGTATGCCGCGCGCAGACCTTCGCCGGAGTTCAAAGTCACCTCGGAGGGTCTGAGGTCGGTCTTGCGATGAGGGGAGCGGCGCAGCTTCTGGCCCGGAGTGGCGGGCTCGACCTTGAGGGCGCTGAAGTTGTGTTTCGGCGGCGCCAGCAGCAGCTCGGGCAGCGGCGTCATGTGGATCAGGCCAATTACGAACAGGACCCCGACGACGACGCCGAGCACGGCGAGGCTGTCGAAGATTCGGCGCAGCCGCCGCCAGCGTTTGCGTTGAGGATCGAAGAAGACTTGCTGGCTCATGGTTCCCTAATGGCCAATTTCTGACTTAAACTGCTGGACTGCAAGCGCCTGGCCGCCAACGCAATAGCCACCTGTGCGCAATCGTATGCAGCTCTCTGAACATAGTCAACGCGCCGGCCAAAAAGGTAGTGGTGCAGTTTCCGGTAGATTGTCACTCGGGATCAACGGACCACATCCCATAAGCCGACTAACCATTACCGGTCAGCGCCCCTCCAGTACATACGATCTGAGTTATTGACAGCTTTTTCATGATCGGGCTACGCTGCTCAATAGCGAGACCGCGCGCTTGACCTTCTTTGATCCGCCCCAGCCGGGTCACATTCATGGAGGCAAAGGGGAGTATATCCTCGTCGGTCGCCGGACTTGAGGCAGCCTGCTCTCGGACGAGGACGCTGGGGATCTTTGTCGCGGGAGCGAGAGGCGTGCCCATGACGGCCGATAAAGATTTCAAACGAATCGTGCGGGAGACTGCCCGCCGAACCGGCCAATCCTACGCGACCGTTCAACGACGCCTCCGAGCCGACGGCACAAAGCCGTCCACGGAGAGACCACCTATGAACATCGTTCGTACCATACCAGATGTACGTTCTTTAAATATGCCAGCGAGCCGTGCCTTTTATGAAGGGGTGCTGGGCTTCAATGTGGTAATGGAGCATGCCGGAATGATGATCCTAGCCTCTGCAACTCAGCCCAAGCAGCAGGTCACCGTCAATGCGGATGCCGCAGACGCCATGCCGCTGCCTCCCGGCTTCGCCGTAGATGTGGGCTTCCCTGAAAGCGTCAGCGAGATTCACGACCGAGCAATCGCGCAGGGAGTAACCATCATCGAACCGATGGAAGACAAGCCCATGGGAATACGGCGATTTTCGGTACTGGACCCGAATGGAACACGCGTTACGATTGTTGCCCACCTGAATCCGGTCGATCAGCCTCCCCGATAAACGCAACACTGGACGCTTCGGCCCCATGCTGAAGCGTCCATCTCGCTCTCTGGCCATCACACAAACCCCTCGGTCAGAGGCATGGGCCTCAGTTAGTCGAATGAACCAAGTCCTTCGATCAGCGCGTCGCGCGTACTCTTTTCGATTGTTCTGTTCGAGTCAGTACTGGAAAACGCCGGTGTGTTCAGCAAATTGGCGACGCGTGAGTTGTCGGCTATGCGGAAACTGCACCACTACCCCCAAAAACGCGCCCAGGTTACGCAGTATGATGCATGGAGATGAACAGAGAGCGACTCAGGTTCTGGCTTTGGGGGGGCGCGGCGCTGCTGGCGGGTCTTCTGCTGCGCCTGTGGTTTGTGGCCCACATGGCGCGGGTTGCCGGAGACAGCCTGGTGTACGGCGGGATCGCCAAGACCTGGCTGCAGCGCGGAGTCTACGGCCTGACCGAGGCTGGCCCAACCCCCGGCTCCATCCAGATACGCCCCACCCTCTGCCGTCTGCCCGGTTACCCGCTCTTTCTGGCCGCCTGCTTCCGACTCTTCGGCATGGGAGACTACAACGCCGCGCTGAAGGTGCAGGTTGCCGTCGATCTCATCACCTGCGGGCTGGCCAGCGCGCTGGCCGGACGCCTCTTCGGCCGCCGCGCACGGCTGTGGGTGTTGTGGATTGCGGCGCTGTGTCCGTTCACCGCGAACTACGTTGCCACGGCCCTGCCGGAGACGCTGGTATTTGGCTTGATCGCGCTGGCCTTTTACGCCTTTGCGCGCTGGCAGGACGCGGGCCTGGGCAGCAATCGCTGGCTGTGGACGGTTGCCACCGCGCTGGCCTGCTCCATTCTGCTGCGGCCGGAACAGGGCCTGCTGGGGGCGGCGATTCTGCCAGCGATGCTGTGGAGATCGCTGGCAAACCGAGAACGACGTGCCCAGCCGCTCCGTTCCGCCCTGCCTGTGCTGGCCGCGGCACTGTGCGTCGCGCTTCCGCTGCTGTTGTGGACGGCGCGCAACGAACGCGTCTTCCACGTCTTTCAGCCGCTCTCGCCGCGCGACGCCAACGATCCCGGCGAAGTGGTGTTGCCCGGCTTCGGCCGCTGGTATAGCAGCTGGGCCATCGACTTCGCCTCGGTCGACGAGGTCTGCTGGCCCATGGACGGGGAGCGCATCGAGTTTGCCAGCCTGCCGCCGCGCGTCTTCATCGCCACCTCGCGATCGACCTCGGCAGAGATGCGCAGCCGCACCGCCGCGCTGATTGCCGACTACAACACCACCCTCACCCTGACCCCGGCCCTCGACGCGCGCTTCGACGCGCTGGCCGCCGAGCGCATCCACGACCAGCCGGCGCTCTACTACATTGGCCTGCCCATCGCGCGCGTCTTCGACATGGCCCTGCGCCCGCGCACCGAGATGATGCCGGTTGCCGATGAATGGTGGAGGTGGAGAGAGCACGGCGCACAGACCGCGTTTGCCGCCGCGTACGCCGCGCTCAACCTGGCCTTCTACGTGGTTGCCTTCATTGGATTTTCCGTCTGGAGGCGAAGGGCGTGGCTGGCCGGCCCCGGCCAGCGCGCCTATCGTGAGCTGGCCTATGCCATGGCCGCCAGCCTGCTGTTGCGCGCGGTGCTGCTGCTGTTCATCGGCAACTCAGAGCCCCGCTACACGCTGGAGTTCTTCCCCGTGTTTTTGGTCTGGATTGGAGCGCTGTTTGCCGAGCCGCGCAAAGCACTGCGCGAGATTTAGCTGCACTTGCCCTTGCACTTGACCGCATACGCCTTGAAGTCGATGGGCTGGTTGAGGCGGATGTTGGTGTAGATGGTGGTCTGCGTGTCTCCCGAGGGGGTGAACCCCACCTGCTTGAGGGAGATGTCGCGCAGTGGGTCAATCCACATTGTGATGTGGGTGTATGTGCTGCGCACATTTGCGTCCTTGGAGACCAGGTCGAGCTTCTCCACATCCACCATGCGGCTGCCGTCGCTCATCTTCTCCGTGCCCTGGTCGGTGATGGTCCAGTTCGCGGCCAGGTCGCGACCGCTGCCGCCGGCGCCAAGCGCGAGGATGGTCTGCGCGAGCGCCTGGTTCTGGCCGGCCGAGTAGGTCTTGATTTGATTGGTGCCCGCCGAGTACAGACGCGCCACGCCGTTCCTGTACTCCAGCGTCTGCGCGTTGGGCGGATCGAACCTGGCGCCCACCTGGGTGGAGTTGCCGCTGCGCAGAAAATAAATCGTCCCCGACTCGGTTGTCGTGTCGTTGACGATCTTCTCGAACTGCTGCTTCTCGATCTTCGCCTCGGCGGAATGAAACTTCGCGCTGCCAGCGTCCATCTGGGCCAGAACGGCCTTCAGGCGGTCGGGTCCGTCCTGCGCGCCTGCGGTGTGAACCGGAGCGAGGCTGGCGAGAATCAGCAGGCCTGCTGCGGCTAGTGCTGCGAGGAGCGAAAGCCGCATCAGCGCACCACCCAGGCGTTGTAGGCGACGACCTTGCCGTGCGCGTCGAGCACCGGCTCATAGCGCTCCAGGGTCACCTCGCCGGAGATGGGCTCAACCGCCTGAAGGATCGCGGCGCGCCGCTGGTCGTCGCTCTGGCTGGCCGTCGGGCCGCCACTCTGGTCGCTGCGGATCTGGAAGACGAAGCGGCTGCTGGCGCCGGAGTGCCCAGCCTCCCTCACCAGCACTTCGCTGCCGTGCAACGCTACGGTTTCCACCGGGCGGTCCTTGAAGTCGATGTAGTGCGGCGAGACGAAGAGGAAGATCAGGATCAGCGTCACCATCACGTCGAAGTGAAAGCTGCCGCGCTCGTAGGTCCAGAAAAAATAGCTGCGTAAAAGATTGCCCATCGCTCAGTCCTTCCTCGCCCTGCCGCCGCCCGCGTGGCGCTGCGGCGCGATCAGCGTCTGCCACTCCGCACGCGGTTTGCGTGGATCGTTCATATAGGGCAGCAGCGCCTCGGGGATGCGCACCGTGCCATCGGCCTGCTGATAGTTTTCCAGGATGGCGAGATAGGTGCGCCCGATGGCCAGGCCGCTGCCATTCAGAGTATGCACAAACTCGGATTTTTTGGCCTTGCCCTGCGCGCTGCCGGACGGCCGGAAGCGGATGTTGGCGCGGCGGGCCTGGAAGGCCTCAAAGTTGGAGCAAGATGAAATCTCGCGGTAGAGATTCTGTCCGGGAAGCCATACCTCGAGGTCGTAGGTGCGGGCCGAGGCGAAGCCCATGTCGCCGGTGCAGAGCAGGACGCGGCGATAGGGAAGGCCAAGGAGTTCGAGGACGCGCTCGGCGTCGCAGGTGAGGCGCTCGTGCTCGGCGTTGGAATCCTCCGGCTTGCAGAACTTGACCAGCTCGACCTTCTGGAACTGGTGCTGGCGAATCATGCCGCGCACGTCCTTGCCGTAGCTTCCCGCCTCGGAGCGGAAGCACGGCGTGTAGGCGCAGAAGCTGATGGTGAGCTGCGACTCGTCGAGCGTCTCGTCGCGGAAGAGGTTGGTGACGGGGACCTCGGCGGTGGGGATGAGCCAGTGATCGGAGTCCTGAAACTTTCCGGGTTCGAACGCGCCCTTGTCGTCGCAGTGGAAGAGGTCGTCGGCGAACTTGGGGAGCTGGCCGGTTCCGAAGAGCGACTTCGAGTTGACCATGTAGGGCGGCAGAACTTCGGTGTAGCCGTGCTCGCGGGTGTGCAGGTCGAGCATGAAGTTGGCGAGGGCGCGTTCGAGGCGGGCTCCCTGGCCGAAGTGGACGACGAAGCGCGAGCCGGAGATCTTGGCGGCGCGCTCGAAGTCGAGGATGCCGAGGCGTTCGCCGATCTCCCAGTGGGGCTGGGCGGGGAAGGCGAGGTTCGGCGGCGTATAGTCTTTGGGCTTTTCCTCGCCGTGCCAGACTTTTTCGACGCGGTTGTCGAGTTCGGATTTGCCGATGGGGACGGAGTCCTGGGGCAGATTGGGCAAGGTCTGCATCAGCTCGCGCAAGTGCTCGTCGGCATGGGTAGCCAGCGATTCAAGCAACTCCGATCGGTTCTTGAGATCTCGAATCTCCTCGGCGAGTTTGGTTGAATCGGCGCCTGCGCGACGCAGTTCGGCGATCTGCGCGGTCTGCTTGTTGCGCTGCGCCTTCAGCGTCTCGGCACTGGTAATCGCCTCGCGCCGCAGACGGTCCGCACTGGCAAAATCTCCCAGGGCCGCATCCGGGTCCAAGCCGCGCGCGCGCAGCTTCTCTTCCACAACCGGCAGATTCGCCCGCACATAGCCAAGGTCAAGCATCCCTATAATTCTACCCGCCCACGACTACCGTCGTTCTCTGAAGGTCTGTTGTTTTTGCTTCTGAGATAGGCCCGGGCTTTAGCCCGGGCATTCAACCGCGCCACGGAATGGGGCTTTAGCCCCCGGGATATGGGTTCTTCAACCGTGCCCAGATCTCCGGCACGGGGTCGAGTTGATCCAGAAACTGCGTGTGAACGTGCGGATACTCTTTCATCTACCGCTTCACCGGATTGTTCGCGATATACGCCAACTGATTCCAATAATCTTCTGCATCGAGTACCCGATGCGCATGGTATCCCTCCTGCCAAACCTCACCCGCAAACTGCTTACGAATCGCAAACGGATATCCCCTTTGATCAACTGGGCAGTCTTCTCGATGGACTCTTCTGGCGTGAGCAGGACGTGCATGTGGTCAGGCATGACCACGAATCCATGCAAAAGAAATCGCGATTGATCCCGATAGCGAAAGATTGTAGCGATCAGCAACTCGGCGTTGGCCGTGCGTTGGAAGATGCGCCGTCGTTCATGTGAAATGGCGGTGAAGGCATAGGTTTGAGGATGTAGGCGCATCGTAGAAAGCATATCCCAGGGGCTAAAGCCCCGCTAATATATTGCCCCGTAGTGCCTGGGCTAAAGCCCAGGCCTATCTCAGAGGCAAAAGCCATCACCGCACCTTCCGGGCAAGGTGGATGCGCTGTCGGGCCGTTGGCCGTTACACTGGGAGGGATGCGAACGGCGGTGACAAGCTGAGCAAGCCAGACATGCGCGTGACGTTGGCCGGGGTGGAGCTGCGCTCGCCGGTGATTGCGGCCAGCGGGACCTTCGGCTATGGGCTGGAGTTCGAGGAGATCGTCTCGCTGGAGCGCATTGGGGCGTTCGTGACCAAGGGTCTCTCAAGGGAGCCGATGGCGGGCAACGCAAGCCCGCGCATCATCGAGAGCCCTGCGGGGATGATGAACGCGGTGGGCCTGCAGAACATCGGGGTGCATGCCTTTGTGGAAGAGAAGCTGCCCAGGCTGCGCGGAATCCCCGGCGTGGTGGTCATCGCCAACGTCTTCGGCTATACGGTGGAAGACTGCGTGGAGGTGATCCGCGTGCTGAACGACGCGGAAGGGATTGCGATCTACGAGCTGAACGCGAGTTGCCCCAACACCAGCCACGGCGGCATGGTCTTCGGGACCGATCCCACGCTGCTGGACAGCCTGGTCACGCGCTGCCAGGCCGTGGCGCATTCCGCCGAGCGGCCGCTGATGGTGAAGCTGTCGCCCAACGTGACCAACATCGCCACGATGGCGAAGGTGGTCGAAGACGCGGGGGCGCAGGCGATCTCGCTGGTGAACACGTTTCTGGCCATGTCGATCGACGTGGAGACGCGCAAACCGCGCATCGCCAACGTGACGGGCGGGCTGAGTGGGCCGGCGATCCGGCCCATCGCGGTGCGCATGGTGCATGAGGCAGCGCAGGCGGTGAAGATTCCTATCGTCGGGATGGGCGGCATCGTGCGCGCCGAGGACGCGGTGGAGTTCATGCTGGCGGGGGCGACCGCGGTTGAAGTGGGGACGGCCACCTTCGCCGATCCACGCGCGGTGGAGAACATCGCCAACAGCCTGCGCCGCTGGTGCGCCAGCCACAGCGTGGCGCGGGTGAGCGAGCTGACCGGGGCGATGGTGCGATAAAGCCAGGTTAGAGGTACTAGGTTCGAGGTTCGAGGTGGGTGCCAGGGGCTGGGTGGCACGGCCGAAGTGCGGGGATTCTTCCCCTTCCCCTTCGACTGCGCTCAGGGTCAGGGTCAGAATGACAGACTTTTGTGGCGCGCGGTGATGGTTTGGTGCGAGGTTTCCAACAGACGGCGTAGGCGGGCGGAATAAAATGGTTGCGTGACCACTGAATCCGTTCCTGCAAACAGCCCTGAAACCAAGAGCGGCCTTCGCCGCGTCCACCGCGCCCTGCTTTCCGTTACCGACAAGAGCGGCCTGGTCGAGTTCGCCCGC
>JBEKWE010000094.1:0-11057 GCA_049513335.1 Acidobacteriaceae bacterium
GGCCAAGAATGCGACCTACTCTCTGATCGACTACCTGGACCCCAGGGCGACCGACGCGTTCCTGCACATCACGCACGAGACGTACTACGGCGCGGTGGGCGACCAGTTCGGCAAGATTGTGCTGGGCTTCTTCGGCGATGAGCCCGACTACAGCGAGAACAACACCACCGGCAGCCCGATCGTCCCCGGCAGCGCCGGGGTCCCATGGACGCCCACGCTGCTGGAGCAGTTCAAGGCGCAGAAGGGCTACGACCTGACGCCGTATCTTCCGGCGTGGTTCGACGGCCAGCAGACTGAGCAGTCGCAGCGCGCCTGGGCCGACTACTACGATGTGTGGAGCGGAATCTTCCGCAGCTCGTTCTTTGGCGAGCAGGCTGCGTGGGCGAAGGCTCACAACGTGGAGTATCTGGTCCACTTGAACCACGAAGAAGCGATGCTCTCGCTGGAGGCCAGCGAGGGCGACTACTTCCGCGACGAGCGATTTGTGCAGGTTCCGGGAATCGACAACCTCAACCAGCTCATCCCCAGCGCGGTGCACCGCTTCGACGCGACCTGGGGCACGAATAACAACTTCCCGCAAGCCGAAGGTGTGGGCCGAAGAGGGCGGCGGCTCGGGCGTCGACGGCAAGTACCAGATAAATTTTCAACTGGTGCGCGGGGTCAACGCACTGCAGATCCGGGCCAACGGGCTGCGCGCCGGCGGACCGGGCGGCGGCCAGGCGTCCGCGCCCCCTCCACCGGATACGCCGCAGACGATTTGGTATGCCAACCGCGGAGGCTATCTGATGGCGATTGGCCGTCCCGCGGCGCAGGTTGGACTGTACCATCCGGGTAACACCATCTGGCTGGGCGGCGACGCCGCGACCGAAGCCGACCGCAGCACCACCAAGCTGGGTTGGCAGCTCTTCGAGCACCAGATCGACTGGGACTACTTCGACGAGCAGTCGCTCAGTTCAGTGGCGACGATCGAGGACGGCGGATTCAAGAACCTCAGCGGCCAGACCTATAAGGCGATCGTTCTGCCTTCGATGACGGTGATCACCCGCACCGGCCTCGCGCGGCTGCAGGAGTTTGCCAAGGCCGGCGGCAAGGTGATCTTCGTCGGCAAGACGCCGAGCCTGATTCTGGACAAGACGTTCATGGATGCCAAGCAGGAGAAGCCGGACCTCAGCTTCGCCACGCTGATTGAGAGTTCGGGTGACATCACTCCAGCGGTGATTGCGGCGCTGCCCAAGCCGGATGTAAAGCTGGATTCCGAATTCCTCCGCCTCACCTATACGCACCGCAAATTCGCCGACGGCGACATGTACTTCTTCTTCAACGAGAGCGACAAGGCGGAGACGCGCACGGCAACGATTGAGGGACGCGGCACAGCACAGGATTGGGATCTCATGACCGGCGAGATTCATCCCATGACCGCAGCAGTCGCGGAGGGCGATTCAATGCGAGTTCCCCTGGTGCTGGGGCCGTATGAGGCCAAGGTGATCGTGGTAGGCCCGCTGGCCAAGGGGATTGCCGCCGCCGCAGAGCCGTCGTTTGCCTCCGGCACAACTCTCGTGAACTTCGACGGAGACTGGAAGCTGAATCTGAATGGCAAGGATCTGACCACGCCCATCAAGCCGTGGGAGGAGTTGGGCGTGAGCGGCTCCGCCGGCCCGGCCACCTACAACCTGCAATTCACCGCGCCTGCCAAGCCCAAAGGCAAGCATGTCTATCTGGAGATCGGCGAGGTGCACGACTACGCGCACGTCACGCTCAACGGAAAAGAGGTGGGCGCACGCTCGTTCCAGCCCTATCGCTGGGATGTGACCGGCGATCTCAAGCCCGGCACAAACGACCTGAAGATCGAGGTCTACGGCACAGCGAGCCAGGGCCGGGGAGCTGGCGCGCCGCCTGCTGCTGCGCCGGCTGCGGCAGCTCCAGGCGCAGGTTCGGCAGGAGTTTCTGGCGCGGCTGGGGCAGGCGCACGGCGTAGACCGGTTGGAGCCGCTGGGGCTGCCGGAACGCCGGGAGCCGCTCCCGCTCCCGCTGCAACTCCACCTGCCGGCATGGGCGGTGGAGGACGCGGCACGCCAACACCTGCCACCTCGGGCCTGTTGAGCCCCGTCCGTCTGGTGGCGTACTAGTGTGGTGTTCCGGAAATTCGTGCCACAATTATTGTGGTTGTTTTGGATTGTCATTCTGAGCGCAGCGAAGAATCCCCGCATTTTGCTCGCAGAGCGACACTCTACACCATGGGTGCAATTGCTTTTGTACTCCTTCATGCACGGACTACAGGCAGCGTGGTCAGCCGAAGGTGGGTTGCCCCATTCGGGACCATCTTCTTAAGCGTGGCGGGCTCGGCATCCTGCTGCTCTCCGGCAGTGGGGAGCCGGGCGGGAGTTCTCACCGCAACCAGGCCGCCGTTGGGAAGCGGTGCTGGCTCTCTCCCGGCGGCCGGGTATAGTGCGAAGTATATGTGCGTGGGCTGTTGGCAGATAAAACGGAAGCTTCGGTCTTTCTCGATGCCGCGTCTTCTCTGCGCCGGGAGGGCCATCTGCGGCTTGCTTCTCGTCTGCACAGCCGTTTCCGCCCCAGCGAGCAAGTTCGCTGGCGACCCCGATGCCGCAGGCGGACAGACGCAGGCCGTTGCCGCTCCGGTTCTGGTAACAGTTGTGGACGAGAATGGCCTGGCGGTTTCGGGCGCCGAGGTTACCGTCCTTGAGCCGGGGCTTGCTGGCGTCCGGCTGCGCACCGACTATGCCGGCCATTGCACATACACCCCTCAGCAGGCCGCGCCCTACCAGATTCGCGCCGCCAAGGCCGGGTTTTACCAGGCCGCGCAGAACAATATAGACGCGCGCGCAAACCGTGTCCGCGTGGTGCTGACACACGAACAGATCGTCGTGCAACAGGTGAACGTCACCGCGTCGGTTCCCGGAATCGATACCGAACAGACCTCCGATACCAGCACCATGAACACGCCGGAGATTGTGAGCGTTCCCTATCCCACATCGCGCGACATACGCAACCTGCTGCCCTTCAATCCCGGCGTGGTGCAGGATGGCTCCGGCCAGGTCCATGTGGCCGGGTCCGAGACCTGGGCGGCGCTCGACCTTATGGATGGATTCAATGTCCGCTCTCCGGTGAACGGCACGCTCGATCTCCGGGTCAGTTCCGACGCCGTCCGTTCCATCGATGTGGAGACAACCCGCTATCCGGTGGAGTTCGGCGGGACCACCGGGGGAGTGCTGGCGTTTTACACAGGAATGGGCGACAACAAGTTCCGCTTCAACGCGACCGACTTTTTCCCTTCTGTCCGACAAGTCAACGGCATTCGCCTCGACAAAATCGTTCCCCGCGTCACCTTTTCCGGGCCTCTGGTGCGCAACCGGGCATGGTTCTTCGATGGCTTGGAGACCGAATACGACAACATCTATATTACGGAACTTCCAGCCGGCGCCGATACCGACGAACTGGTGCGCGGAAGCAACCTGAGCAGGATTCAGGCCAATCTGACCCCTGCCAACATCCTGACCGGCGGCCTGCTCTTCAATGCGTATCATTCGCCCTACGACGGCATCTCGTCTCTGACACCGCAACAGAGCACCGTTAAAACCAACACCACTGCGTGGCTCCCGTATCTGCGCGAGCAGTGGAATGTCGGCGGCGCGCTGCTCGACGTTGGGGCCGCGGCCGCGCGCTTCCGCGACGGCTACGAGCCGCACGGTGACCTTCCCTACCAGATCACTCCGGAGGTCTCCCAGGGCAGCTACTTCGAGAACCTGACCGGACACTCGCAGCGAGTGGAGGGAACGGCCGCCCTCTATCTGCCTCCGCGGCACTGGGCCGGGATCCACGATCTTAAGGCCGGCATCGACGCGGACCATATCGGCTTTGGCGAAGACGTCACGCGTGCGCCAGTGAGCTATCTGCGCGAGGACGGGACCCTGACACGCCAGAGCGTCTTTCCGCAGGCTGCCCCGGTTGCACTGCACAACGCGGAGCTGGGCGCCTACGCCGAGGACCGCTGGAGGACGGAGTCGGGACTGCTGGTCGAGCCGGGCCTGCGCCTCGACTGGGACGAGATCGTCCGCCGCCCGCTGCTGTCACCGCGGATTGCCGCGACCTTCTCGCCGCCGGGCAGTGAAGGCACAACCAAGCTCTCAGCCGGCATTGGGCTTTACTACGACCACACGCAACTGGAATACCTGACACGCGCGCTGGCCGGGGTCCGTTTCGACACCTACTACGCGACGGACGGCAAAACCCCCACCGGCGCGCCGCAGGAGACGGAGTTCACCGCCAGCAACGCCACGCTTCATGAAGCCCGCGCCTTGAACTGGAGCGTAAGCCTGGAACAGAAGCTTCCCGGCTCAGTCCTGGCCGGAGCTAACTTCCTGCAGAAGCGCACGTCCGATGCGTTCACTTACGTGAATCAGAACGGGGCAGCGGCGCTCTCAGGCAACTATGTGCTCACCAACGCGCGGCAGGACAGCTACCACTCCGTGGAGTTCGACGCACGGCGCTCCTTTGCCAACGGATATACCATCTTCGCCTCCTACACGCGCTCCTCGGCGCGCACCAATGACGCGCTCGACTACCTGCCCACCCCGTCGCCACTCGGCGCGCAACAGAGCGGGCCGCTCGCCTGGGATACGCCCAACCGCGTGCTCTCCTGGGGATGGATGCCCCTGATGCTGCCCAAACTGAAAAAGAGCTGGGACTTTGTCTACACGCTCGATTGGCATACCGGCTTTCCCTTCACCTCGGTCAATGCCAACCAGCAGGTGGTGGGAGCGGCGGGAGCGCAGCGCTTTCCCAACTATCTCAGCTTCAGTCCGGGTCTGGAATGGCGATTTCACCTGCGCGGCGCAACCTTCGGGTTGCGCGGCGTGCTGGAGAATGCGACCAACCGTGCCAATCCCGCGGTCGTCAACAATGTGGTGGATTCCACGCAGTTCGGGACCTTCAGTGAACTCCTGGGCCGGGCCTTCACCACGCGCATCCGGCTGATCGGAGCGAAGTAGAGCAGGATTTAGGGAACCTCGCGGGTGCCCCATCCTCGACGCGCAGTTTCACCGCGCGGCAGGGTGGGGTATTCGCGCTGGTAGGCGCGAACCGCCCTTCTTCCCGAGGCCGATACCATGCCTTAGAGCAAAACCAGAGTATCGGTGCCCCAGGGCATTTTTCTCTATGGGGCCTGGAAGTCATCTCATAAACCTGTTTTGAAAGGGCACGGCTTCAGCCGCGCCGCAAAATACCCAATAGATATGGGGGCTTTAGCCCCTGAGGGAATCTTGAAAACTTGTGCAGGCCTTCCTTAGCGAATTGTCATCGATTGCTGTGCGCTCTTTATTGACTTCAGATAGTTGAGAGTACATCCCTGTAAGACTTCGAAAAAAACTACCTCAGTTCCTTACTGGAGTTCATTGAAGGCCGCATAACTATGCGGCTGGATCGTGATCTGAAAGTTCATCCGTGCCGGGCTCGTGCTCTGCCGTCCCCCAGGCCCTCTGCGCGTCGCTGTCGCCTCTCCCGCAATGCTCTCGCCGCTCTCCATATTCACGATCTTCGCAATCCCGTCCGTAATGGAAACCGTCATCGTCGCCGGATGGTCCAGATAGGACTCCACGATGAACGTATGGTTGTTGTAGACAAACAGGCTCACCTTGTTCGGACCCTCCATGCGCACCGGAAAATCTCCCATCACGGCTTCCTTCAGAGCGGATACAACGCTGGGCGGATACAAATAGAGATCGTTGAAATTGTCCGGAATAGTAAGAACGAAAATAGTTCCCTTGGAATAATGGTTCGAGAGAAGGATCGGAAAGCTGTTTCCGCTGGCCTCTGCGCTGATCACCGGCACTGCATCGTTTGTGAAATAGTCGATCTCCGGGATCAGTACGCTCGCATTGTTCTCTCCCTCCCCGGCCGGCCCGCGATAGCCTGCGGAATAGTGGGCCACGCTCACCTTGCGCGACGTAGTTCGTAGGCTCACCAGGTCCTTCAGCCCACGGTCCTGAAGTACGCGAACTAACCCTGAAGTCATTATTACGTTTTTTCCCGCTTGCAGTTGGGTTTTTATCTTCGCAATAAGTTGCGGATCGCCGGCAGCCTCCTCGGTAAGCAAAACCAGCTTCGCATTGGTAGGAAACTTGGGGACCATCTCCACCGGAATGCCCATCATGCCAAAGTAGTTCTGCAGGAACTCTTCTCCCGACGAGTTATACGGCTTATAGCTCACGACGCCAATCGGATTGCCTATTTTTCCAACAATCGGATCAATCTCATTTAATGAGTAGCCTGCAACACCGGCAAAAGTAGTTGGCTTTCCCGGATTGAATTTCGCGTAGCTATCCACAAGCTGCTGATAATCGAAGCTGGTGTGAATTTCACTCCATGCTTGCCTCTGCCCCGGCAAGGCATTATTCAACAGTTCTGTCCACTTAAACAGCATCATGGTTGGCGCCTTGGCAAACATCGTGTCCCATAGCTGTTCCGCATAGCGATCGACGTAGCGCAGGCCGCCGGTGTCGACCCATCCGCCGCCGTTCCGCCCCGGCGCAATGTTCTCCAGGTAGCGGGTAATTTCATAGCTCTGATACTGCTGCAGGTGCTGCGAGGTTCCGTCGGCCTCGCGCGTCTCATTGCCCGTCCAGATGCCGTCGAAGATGCGCGGTTCCTTCTCCAGGTCGTAGCCATTGCCTTGGAAGTGCTCATACCAGTTGGGAAATTTGATAATGACTTTCACCTTGGGATTCACCTGCCGGGCTGGGCCGACAATCAGTTCCCGCGAAGCCTGGTCCATTAATTCAACTCGAAAGTCGTCCCAGCTTCGGCTTCCCTTGACGGCAATATCCGAGTCATTCTTTGTATTATTAAAATAAAAATCATCCAGAATGATCTCGTCGAAGTGGCGCGCCGTCATTTTGGATAATCTCTTGACAAATTCGCGGTCCTTGGGGTCGGTATAGCAGAACGACTGAAAGTTGTTCGACTCCATCACCGTCAACCCCATCCCTCCGGCCACTTCTACTCCGTGGCCGGCGAAGAACGACTTGACCTGCTCAAGCAATGCGTCGCCTGCGGTTCGCCCGCTACGGTAGGTCTCCAAATAAACCTTATCTACCTTTATCTGGCCGCTGATAGTCTCCCATGTGCTCTGCAGATAATTGGCGTCCTTCATCTGCTCCACCACATACTCCGGAACGTAGACGGCAACGCGGAAGTTCTTATATCCGCGCGCGTCTGTTGTTGCCGGAGACGCGAAACAGTGGGCTGAAAGACAGATGCAGAGCAGCGTTACCCTCCATCGCAAACTCGACATAGACAAATCCCCCTTGAATCCGCGCGATCTCGAATGGCCACGTCATCACACGTCCGCTGTCTGCTTTTGCCCCATCGCGCAGGGCGCCGGGCGTCACGATGACATGGGAAACCAGTATTCCGCGCGGGACTAAATATAAATGCCCGCTACAGAATGCGCCAGGCTTCTCTGCATCCACCAGGATGCTTTATCTGGCCTGTGCTTTGCCGTCGAAGTGCGCCCGGATGCGCGCCGCGGTCGCCGCGCTCACCACCGCCGTCAGCGCATCCCGGTCCGCCAGCCCAATGGCGCGCACGCTGCCAAAGTGTTCCAGCAGCCGTTGCCGCGTGCGCGGGCCAACCCCGGCAATCGTGTCCAGCTCACTGTCGCGGTCGCGCATCTCGCGCCGTTTGCGGTGGTACGTCACCGCGAAGCGATGGCTCTCGTCGCGGATCATCTGCACCATGTGCAGCACTGGCGAGCGCCGCTCCAGCACCACCGGTTCTTGCTCCTGCCCATGCACGTACAGCACCTCTTCGCGCTTGGCAATTGACGCCAGCGCCGGCTGGCCGGAAACTCCCGGCTGTATCCCAATCTCCGCCAGCGCCGCATACGCTGCATGAAGCTGTCCCACTCCGCCGTCAATCAATATCAGCGACGGCATTGGCCTCTTCTCCTCCAGCAAGCGTTTGTAGCGCCGCCCTACCACCTCGCGCATCGAAGCAAAATCGTCCACCCCGGTAACCGTCTTCACCTGGAACTTGCGGTACTCCGCCTTCCGCATCGCGCCGTCCTCCCACACCACCATCGACGCCACCGTCTCCTCGCCCTGGATGTGCGAGATGTCGAAGCACTCGATCCGCCGCGGCAGCCTCTCCAGCGTCAGCGCGTCCTGCAGCGCCGCCTGAATGGCCTTGATGCTCGGCTGCAGCACGCGGAAGCGCTGGTCGTACGACTGCTTCGCGTTCAGGCACACCAGGTCCACCAGCGATCGCTTCTCGCCCCGCTGCGGCGCATGGATCTCGATCTTGTGTCCTGTCCGCTCTGTCAGCAGCTCGCCCAGCACCGCGCGGTCTGCAAAATCCACAGGCACCAGAACCGTGCGCGGAACATACGCATTGCCCAGGTAGATCTGCTTCAGCAGGGAAGAGAAGAACCCCGCCGCACTGAACTCGTTGGCCGCTTCGCTCGCGTCCGCCTTCTGTTCCTCGTCCGTCTCCTCAACCAGCAGCTCCGGCAGCTCCTCCCAGAACATCTCCCGCCGGTCCACGATCTTGCCCCCGCGCATGTGGAACAGGTTTACCGCCAGCATTCCGTTCGCGTGGTGGAAGCCGAAGACGTCGGCGTCCTCGTCCTCCGCGCTGGCCACGCGCTGCTTCTCCTGCATCTGGTGTACGGTAATGATCTGGTCGCGCAGCCGCGCCGCCATCTCGTACAGCTCCGCCGCCGCGGCCTCCTCCATGCGCTTTGTCAGCTCGGCCTCCAGCTCGCCCGCCTTGCCGCCCAGAAAGAGTTGCACATCGCGGATCGCCTGTTTGTACGCCTCCGGTGTAGTCAGCCCCTCCACGCACGGCCCCAGGCAGCGTTTGATGTAGTACTGCAGGCAGGCGCGCGGGTGATAGCGCTCGAGGTCCACCGAGCAGCTCGGAATCAGAAAGCTGCGATGGATCAGCTCCACCAGCCGGTACGCTAGGCTGCTGGGAAAGTACGGCCCAAAGTAGGCCGAGCCGTCCCGCCGCAGCCGCCGCGTCACAAACACCTTGGGAAACCGGTCCTTCATCGTCAGTTGAATGTATGGATACGTCTTGTCGTCGCGCAGCAGGATGTTGTATCGCGGCTGCCGCTGTTTGATCAGGCTGTCTTCCAGAGCCAGCGCCTCGCGCTCGTTGCCCACCGTGATGTACTCAATGTCCACTGCCTCGCGCATCAGCGAGCCGGTCTTGGCGTTGGCCTGCGCCGCCTCCACAAAGTACGAACGCACCCGCGCGCGCAGGTTCTTCGCCTTCCCCACATAGATCACCGTGCCCTCGGCGTTCTTGTACAGATAGCAGCCGGGCAGCGTGGGAATGGTGCGGATTTTTTCGTGCAGGTCCATGGCGCGTGGTGTCTTGCTGGATTGAGTGTAGTCGCGGGCCAGTCAGCAAGTCAGCGATGGTTACGTTAAATGGAATAGGCGCGCCCATTGCAGACGCACCCATTCGGTTTAAAAAACCTCAGCTATTTTGCCGCCGAGTTGGCCACAATCTGCGCGAACGAAACCGCCTCCAGGCTCGCTCCGCCCACCAGCCCCCCGTCAATGTCTTCCTGCGCGCACAGGCTGGCCGTGTTCTCCGGCTTCACCGAGCCGCCGTACAGAATGCGCGTGCTTGCGGCAAGCGCCGCCGAAAGCGACTTGGCAATCTGCGCGCGCACGATCTTATGCGCCTCTTCTGCGATCTCCGGAGTCGCCGTGCGTCCCGTGCCGATGGCCCACACCGGCTCGTACGCAATCACCAGCGTCTTGGCGGCCGCAGGGTCGATCCCGGCCAGCGCGCCCGCGGTCTGCCGCTCCAGCACCGCAGCGGTCTCTCCCGCTTCGCGCTCGGCCAGCAACTCGCCCACGCACACGATGGGAACCAGCCCGTGCGCCAGCGCCGTCTTCAGCTTCAGGTTCACCGTCTCGTCTGTCTCGTTGAAGTACTGCCGGCGTTCGCTGTGGCCGATCAGCACATGCGTCACGCCCAGCGCGTTCAGCTGTAGCGGCGAAGTCTCGCCGGTGTATGCGCCCTGGTCCTTCCAGTGCATGTTCTGCCCCGCGATGCGAACAGGTGTGTTGCGCGCCGCCTCGACAACCGTAGGCAGCAGCGTGGGTGATGGACAGAGAACGATCTCTGCGTGGCTATGGGTGGCGACGAGGGGAATGAAGGCGCGAACGAAGGCAACGGCCTCGTCGGGCGTCTTGTACATCTTCCAATTGGCTGCGATCAAGGGCTTGCGCGTGACTGTAGGCATGAATCAAGTATTTCATCCGCAGGCCATCCGTGGGAAGTGCAGCAGGTTTCTGTCTGAAGGGCACGGCTTCAACTTACCGCAGTGCGGAGGAATCGGAAGGACACGGCTTCAGAGCCTGTCCTGAGCGAAGTCGAATGGATGCCGAAGAGCACTCGTCTAAATAACTGTGGCTGCTTTGATTGCGTCGCAATCAAGGAAACCACGCGCACGGCTCGTCCGTCCCCCCATCGCAGAAGCACACGCGAAACTCCTCCGGCATGTGCCTCTCCGTCCACTCGCGCCCGTGGATGAAGTACGGCTTGGCCCACGCCTCGCTGTCGATCGCGTGCGGCGCAACGACCGAAACCGATCCGCTCGCCTCCGCCGGAAATCCCGTCCGCGGGTCCATGATGTGGCTGTAGACGCGTCCCTCCGCGCGGAAGAACTTTTCGCTGATGCCGGAGGTCGAGAGCGATGCGTCCCTCAGAAAGACCTCGTCCACCGTAAGCCGTCTGTTGCGCGGGTCCTTGATCCCCACTCGCCAACCCCTCGGCTCCTCGGGAGGAGCGCCCATCCCAACCATCGTGCTGTCAGATGCGGCCACAAAAGCAGTCCGAAATCCTCGCCGCCGCAGCTCGTCCACCATGCAGTCCACGGCGTAGCCCTTGCCAATTCCGCCGGGGTCCAGCTCCACTCCCGCGCAGTCGAAGCGCACCGTCTGGCTCTCCGCGTCTAAAGCAACGTGCCTGTAACCCACCTTCGGCAACACGGAATCCACCTCAGCCCGGCTGGGCAGGCG
>JBEKWE010000095.1:0-10339 GCA_049513335.1 Acidobacteriaceae bacterium
GTGAAGCTGCGCGCCGGGTAGGTCGCCTTGTCGAGGAAACTGAGCGCGCCGCTGCCGCTCATCTGGGTCAGCGCGCCGATGCGAAAGCCCAGCAGAATTCCGCGCTTCACCCACGCATTCACCCGCCATCCGGTCGGAGCAGCCGCGTCCGGCTCGGCCGCGCGCTGCGTTCCTGCTTCGAGCGCGTTGCGCAGTTCGAGGAACGTGTCGAGCGCGTCCACATCGCTGACGGTATCGGCGCCCGCGGCAAACGACTCTTCGATTCTGGATTCGAGGCTTGCGGTCGTCATGGTCTGCTCCGATTGTAGCCGCAACGCGGCAATGCAGCGCATCGCAATGCAGCAGTTGCATGGATCTGCGAGCGGCTACAGAATGCGCGGGATTTACGCATGCGCCAGCAGGTCAAGCTCGCCCAGCAGCTTCTCCAGCTTCTGCCGCGTGGCTGCCGTCACCGGAACCATGGGCAGGCGCAGGTGGTCTTCGCCGTGGCCCAGCAGCGCCAGCACCGCCTTCACCGGCGCGGGGCTCGGCTCCGAGAAGTGAGCCTGCATCAGGCGGAAGAAATGGCGGTTGATCTCTCGCGCCCTCGCCCAATCCCCGGCCAGCGCGGCCTGCACCATCTGCGCCATCTGTGCGGGGATCGCGTTCGACGCCACCGAGACCAACCCTGCGCCGCCCAGCGCAATCACGGGCAGAGTCATTGCGTCGTCGCCACTGAAGACATTGAAGCCCGCGGGCGCGTTGTGGATGATCTCCGCAATCTGCGCCACGTTGCCGCTGGACTCCTTCACGCCAACGACGTTGGGCAACTCCGCCAGCCGCAGCACTGTCGCCGGCTCCATGTTGGTGCCCGTGCGCGATGGAATGTTGTAGAGCAGGATGGGCAGCGGAGCCACCGCTTCGGCAATCGCGCGGAAGTGCAGGAACTGGCCCTCCTGGCCAGGCCGGTTGTAGTACGGGTTCGCTGTGAGAATGCCGTCCAGCCCCGGAATCTTCGCCAGTTTCCGCGCGCGCGCCACTGCCTCGCTGGTCGCATTGTGGGTGCAGCCGCCGAAGACCGGCACGCGCCCCGCTGCGGTGTTCACGGTGATTTCCATGACGCGCACGTTCTCGGCCTCAGACATCGTCGAGGCCTCGCCCGTCGTCCCGCATGCCACCAGAAAGTTGACGCCCGATTCGATCTGCCAGTTCACAAGGCGGACCAGTGCAGCCTCGTCGAGCGCGCCGTCCGCGTGGAAGGATGTTACCAGTGCTGTGCCACAACCGGAGAGTTCCATAGTGAGTGTCAGTTTACCCCTTTATGCGTGGATGGAATCTCGAAATCTCCCGGCGAATCGTCGTCCCGTTTCGGCGAATGGCAACCGCCGTTCGTGGCTACACCCACTCGCCAGCGCGCATCAGCGGCTCGACCGCGCCATTGGGGGCGATGCCGTCCACATCCATCTGCGCCGAGCCGATCATCCAGTCTACATGGATGAGGCTTGTGTTCGCGCCCAGCTTCGCCAGCTCCTCCTGATTCATCTTTTCGCCGCCGATCAGGCATGTGGAGTAGGCCTGTCCCAGCGCAATGTGGCTGGCTGCGTTCTCGTCGAAGAGCGTGCTCCAGAACAGAATCCCCGCCGCCGCAATCGGCGACGAGGCCGGAACCAGCGCCACCTCGCCCAGCCGCCGCGCGCCGTCGTCGGTGGAGATGAGCCGGTTCAGCGCCTCCTCGCCTGCGGTCGCCGTGGCCTCCACGATCCTTCCGCCCTCGAAGCGGCAACGAATATTTTCGATCAGCGTGCCCTGGTGCGAGAGCGGCTTCGACGCCCGCACCACGCCGTCCACGCGCTCCTTGTGCGGCGTGGTGAAGCACTCCTCGGTGGGAATATTCGGCTGGCAATAAACGCCGTTGCCCGCGGTCGTTCCTCCTCCCGCCCACAGATGCTGGTCGGCTAACCCGACCCGCAGATCGGTCTCGCCGTCCGGCGACTTGAAGTGCAGCGCCGCGAATCGCTTCGCATTCAGTGTGTCCACGCGCTCTTTCAAACGCGCTCCGTGGGCCAGCCAGTCGGCCACGGGATCGTCGCCCGTAATGCGCGACGCCGCAAAGATCGCCTCCCACAGCTTGGCCACCGCCTGTTCCGCCGGCTCATTGGGGAAGACCAGCTTCGCCCACTCCGGCGTCGCCGAGGCAACGATTGTCCAGTTGATCTCGTGGCGCGTGATCAGCTCCATCGCGGGCTTGGCCGCCTTCGATGCCGCAACATTGGCGCGCGCCACCTTGGCCGGGTCCTGCCCTGCCAGCAGCGCCGGATTCGAGCCCGCAATCGCCATGCGCGCCGCGCCGCTCTTGAACGCCGTCAGAATCGCGTCCTGCAGCCACGCGGGCGCGTAGTCGAAGCTCGCGTCAGGGGCATTTTCGTAACGCGCCAGCACGCAGGGATCGTCGCTGTAGAAGGTAGTCACCAGCAACGCGCCCGCGCGGTACGCATGTTCGGTAACGCGCCGCACCAGCGGCAGCGCCTCCGTCGGCGCGGTCAGCACCAGCTCCTGCCCAGCGCGCAGATTCAGGCCCACGCGCACCGCAACCTCGGCCAGCCGGTCGAGCTTTTCATCGAAAGAGAGCGAAGCAAACGAATGCGCGGAGAGGGAAGTTGAACTCATGCCTACAGGCTAGGGGGCAGGGAACAGAAACGCAAGTAGCAGAGGCTATTGGAAAGCTCACTCCGGCAGACCCGCGCCGCCAATCTTGTCCAGCTCCCGCTTGATCGCCAGCGAATCCAGCGACGCCAACGGCAGCGCCAGCATCAACGAGATGCGCCTCTCCAGAATCGTGAACGCATCGCGATAGGCCCTCGCAATCTCCGCAGGCGTGCCCACCACGGCCGCCGGATCGGGCACGCCCCAATGCGCCGTCATGGGCTGGCCCGGCCACAGCGGACAGCTCTCCCGCGCCGCGTTATCGCAGACCGTGAAGACGAAGTGCATCCGCGGAGCGCCGGGCGCCGCAAACTCGTCCCACGACTTGCTGCGCAGCCCTTCGGTGCTCAGTCCGGCAAGCTGCAACTGGCGCAGCGCCTCCGGACGCACCGCGCCCGCCGGATGGCTCCCCGCGCTGTATGCGGTGAAGTTCAGCGCGCCCTTGCGGTTCATGATTGCCTCGGCCAGAATCGACCGCGCCGAGTTCCCTGTGCACAGAAACAAGACGTTATAGTGCGACATTTGTGCCCTCCCCGAAGATTGCGATTCTGGCATTCGCGCATAAAACATATACGCTAAAGTGACATTATCCATTGCCAACATATTCGTCAAGGCGTATAAGTAAACCATGGCAAAAAAATCGCCGCGCGCCAAGCCAACTCACTTCAACAAGGGACGCTTCTTTCAGACCCTGGGCGACGCCACTCGCCTGCGCCTGCTCAACCTGATGGGCGACCAGGAGCTCTGTGTCTGCTACTTCGTTGAGATACTCAAACAGGCGCAGCCAAAGATCAGCCGCCACCTGGCCTACCTGCGCCGCGCCGGAATCGTCGAGGCACGGCGCGAGGGCAAGTGGATGCACTACCGCATCGCTCCGCCGCCCGACGCTGGGGCCGCGCAGCTCCTGCGACAGACGCTCGCCTGGCTCAAGCAGGACCGCGCCATGCAGGCCGACCGCGCCCGCCTCGGCAAGGCCTGTTGTAGCCCAGCGAAGTTTTTAACCCTGCAAAGCGCACCCCATCCCACTTCCGTCGCGCGCAGCCGGAAGGCACGATAGCCATGTCTACCCCGCCGTACACCCAGGGTCGAAGCTGCGCTCCGCACCAGCGCAAGCACCTCTCCTTCCTCGATCGCTTCCTCACCCTCTGGATATTTCTCGCCATGGCCGTCGGCGTTGGCCTGGGACACTTCGTGCCGCATGTCTCCGTCTTCGTCAACCGTTTCCAGAGCAGCACCACCAACATCCCCATCGCCATCGGGCTCATCGTCATGATGTTTCCCCCGCTGGCCAAGGTGCGCTACGAAAAGCTCGGCGAGGTCTTCCGCAACCGTCGCGTCCTCGCTCTCTCGCTGGCGCAGAACTGGATCATCGGCCCCATCCTGATGTTCCTTCTGGCCCTCGTCTTCCTGCGCGGAGAACCGGCCTACATGCGCGGTCTCATCCTCATTGGCATCGCCCGCTGCATCGCCATGGTGCTGGTGTGGAACGAGCTGGCCGAGGGCGACACGGACTACGTCGCCGGCCTGGTTGCCCTCAACAGCATCTTCCAGGTCCTCTTCTACAGCATCTACGCGTGGGCGTTTCTCACTGTGCTGCCTCGCTGGTTCGGCCTGGCGGCGAGCGTCGTCGCCATTGGCATCGGCCAGATCGCGAAGAGCGTGGGCATCTACCTCGGAGTCCCGTTTGTGGCCGGATTCCTCACCCGATCCATTCTGATTCGCCGCAAGGGCGAAGACTGGTATCGCGCGCGCTTCCTGCCGCGCATCGGCCCGTTCAGCCTGGTCGCGCTGCTCTTCACCATCGTGGTGATGTTCTCGCTGAAGGGCGATCTTATCGTGCGCCTGCCGCTGGACGTGCTGCGCATCGCAGTCCCGCTGGTGCTCTACTTCCTCATCATGTTTCTGGTCAGCTTCTGGATGGGCAAGCGGCTGGGCGCGGACTACGCGCAGTCCGCCGCGCTCTCCTTTACCGCCGCGGGCAACAACTTCGAGCTGGCCATCGCCGTCTCGGTCGCTGTCTTCGGTCTCAACTCCGGCGAGGCCTTCGTCGGAGTCGTCGGCCCGCTCATCGAGGTCCCCGCCCTCATCAGCCTGGTCAACGTCGCCTTCTGGATTCGCCGCCGCTTCTTCGTTCCCGCCCCGCCGCAGACCGCCCCACGCCGAGCTACCACCTGAAGCCTCGCACCTCGAACCTCGTACCTCGAACCTAGATCTGGCAGCTCACCATGCCGCGCTTCTCCAGGTAGCGCTGGTGGAACTCCTCTGCCTTCCAGAAGGCGCACGCCGGCATCACCTGGGTTGCAATCGGCCTGCGATAGGCGCCGGTCGCATTCAGCTCCGCAATCTTCGCCCGCGCCTGCCACAGTTGGTCGTCGGAATGGGCAAAGATCACGCTGCGGTACTGCGATCCCCAGTCCGGCCCCTGACGGTTCACCTGCGTCGGGTCGTGCATGGCAAAAAACGCATCCAGCAGCGTATCGAAGGAGACACGCGACGGATCGAAGGTCACGTCCACCACCTCGGCGTGGCCAGTGTGGTCGCTACACACGTCCTTGTACGTCGGGTGCTCCAGATCGCCTCCCGCGTATCCTGCCGCCGTGTCGATCACTCCCGGAATCTCTGCAAATCGGGCCTCAACGCCCCAAAAACATCCAGCTCCAAATGTTGCACGCTCAATTGCCACTGTGAATTGCTCCTTTGCTGCCCCAGTTGCTGTTCGGATGGGGTTTTCAATCGTCCGCCTGCCCGGCGCCTTCTTCTCTATCGGCCAATCTCCGCCCAGCTTCGCTCTCCGGTTCGTCGCCCCGGCTCGGTGCTTCTGCCGATGGCTCTATTTGGATGCATCAGCCTCCATTTTGTCTTCTACGCAGTATTAAAAACTGCGAACTCCATTAGGGCCGCGTGTATTTCTAGGCTCATCGACCCACTCTCGTCAAACCCCATTTGGGTCATGTACTAGATCGCCAACCCCACCCCGGCGCGCTGCGTCTTCAACCAGCAGCCGACAACCAGCAACATGCAATCTGCAACTCATAACTGTCTTCGTTTCTTCATTCCCGGAGTCTTCAACTGGGCGAACTCCGGCACGCGCTTCTTCGGCGCCACCTTCTTGCCCGCCGCAGCGCGCTCCAGCGCCATCACCTCGCCCGGCGTCAGCTCGCGGAACTCGCCCGGCGGAACGTCCAGCCGCAGCGCTCCGTAGCCGATCCGCCGGATCTTCTCCACGTGGTGGCCGATCTCCTCGAACATCTTGCGCACCTGGCGGTTGCGTCCCTCGGTCAGCGTCACCTGGTACCAGGGATTGTCGCCTGCGCGCACCAGCTCCACCCGCGCCGGCGCGGTCACAATCCGGTCGCGGCGTCCGGCCCTCACCTCGTCCAGCCGCCCGCGGTCGATCACGATCCCGCGGCGAATCTGCTCCAGCCCCGCCTCCGCGGGAACCCCGCTCACCTTCACCAGGTAGGTCTTCTCCACGCCTGCCGCAGCCTTCGACAGCGAGTTGGCCAGCTCGCCGTCGTTGGTCATCAACAGCAGGCCCTCGGAGAGATAGTCCAGCCGCCCCACCGGATAGAGACGCACCCGGTCGCCATGCGGCCCGGATTTTGGCCTCATCATCAGGTCCATCACGGTCGGCCGCTTCTGCGGATCGTCCAGCGTCGTCACGTACCCGCGCGGTTTGTTCAGCAGGTAGTAGCGCTGCTTCTCCGGCCCCTTCAGCAGCTTGCCATCCACGCGGATGTGGTCGCGCGCGGCGTCGTGCCGCGTCCCCAGCTCGGAGACCACCTTGCCGTTGACCTGCACGCGCCCGGCCAGGATGATCTCCTCGGCCTTGCGCCGGCTCGCCACCCCCGCGCCGGCGAGAATCTTCTGCAGCCGCTCCAGCTTCGGCTGTTCTTGCTTTTCTTGTTTGTCATTCCCGTAGGGAATCTGCTTCTGTTCTTCCGCTTGCCCACCCATCGCCTTCGTCATTCCCTGCCTCATCCTTCTGACTGCGGGGTTGCTCATCGCGGTCGTATGTTGTATCTACTCCTTCAATTATCGCCGTATTGCGCCGATCCCGCCCAAGAACCGTTGCGCGCATAACCCTCGGTGAGCTACTTCAAATCCGGGCCTGGAGCAGGCGGGGACTCTCCCTTTTTCGCTGCCTCCAAACCTTCCTTGGCCCATTTCAGGCTGTCCTTGGCATTTCGGTAGCTCTTGTCGATTTTAAGCGTTGCCTCAAGATTGAAGACCGCGAGGTTCCATTGACCCAGCATGCCGTCCGACATACCAATGACCCAATCGGCGGGCGCAAAGTTGGGTTTGATCTGAAGCGCACTCTGCGCCTTGGCAAGAGCCTCCTGGTAATTCCCGTCGGCGTAGGCCTGCTGCGCCTTGGCGACCAGAGCGTAGGCCTTCAACGTCTGCACGTCTGGAACGGCGCTGTCGACCTGAGCGTTTGTGGCGATCTGACGCAGATCGTCTTCCATCACGCGCGTGCAGACCGTAGTGTGTTGCTCCGATTTCTTGACCGCCATTTGACGCGCATACTGCGGATAATTCACATCAAAGTAGTTGCCCACGATTGCAGGGCGTCCCATGACGACCACGTCAACCTGATGAGCTCCATCCGGCGTCGAGGTCCAGATCTTGTGGCGGTCCCATGTCCGAACTCCTCCCTTGAACACTAGGAAGTTATAGTGAACATAATTCGTATTCTTTTGGTACCTGGGATTGAATTGCTCCTCGGTGGCAGCCATTACTTCATCCAGTGTCGGCAGCCTCCAGCCTGTATAGCCGCCAAGCTTCAACGAGCCGCAATAATCGCTCGCCTGCCGAAAATACATCTCATACAACTGCTCCTGCCCCATCCACATCAGACCCGTCGATGGATCGGGCCACCATGTAACTGGATTTTTTAACACGCCCTGCGCATACGAAACCTGCGTTCCAAATACAACCAGGCAGAGCGGCGCCAGAAGAAAACAGAAGCGGCGATTCAGAGCAGGTAAGATTTTTCGCATGGCCACGGGCCTTCCCATCTCCCACCATCTCCAAGAGCATACGCCGGTTGCACCACTTGTCTATCGTCATTCTGGCGCAGAGCGGGGGGCCCCGGCCAGCATGCTGGCAGGGGTGGAAGCCAGAATCTCCGTATCTGCCCTTGGCGGGTGGCCCAGGTCTTAAATGAGTCGCGAAAGCGTGTGGGAGGTCGTGCGCTGACGGCAGCGTCGAGGAAGAGTGCAACATAAAAAACGCGGAACCCCGCAGGGCCCCGCGCTCGTTTGTTTGCCTGAAAATTTACGCGACCACTTCGATCCCCATCGATCGCGCCGTCCCGCGAATGCTCTTGGCCGCCGCCTCCACCGAATTGGCGTTCAGGTCGGGCATCTTCTGCTTGGCGATCTGCAGCACCTGCTTCTCCGTCACCTTGCCGATCTTCTCCTTGTTGGGCGTGCCCGAGCCCTTCTCGACGCCCGCGGCCTTCATCAGCAGCACCGCCGCCGGCGGCGTCTTGGTGATGAAGCTGAAGCTGCGGTCGGCGTACACCGTGATCACCACCGGCGTGATGATGCCGTTCATCTCCGGCGTGGAGGTGCGCGCGTTGAACTGCTTGCAGAACTCCATGATGTTGACCTGCGCCTGTCCCAGCGCCGGGCCTACCGGCGGCGCGGGCGTGGCCTTTCCGCCGGGAATCTGCAGCTTCACGTATCCAGTGATCTTCTTCGGTGCCATGGTTCAATCCTCTACTGTCTTCTGGCAGCGGGCGCGTGGCCGGCTGCCGAGTTTATTTTTGTCTTGCAAAATTCTTGCCCGCAATGGCAGGCCGCGCGGCTACTCTTCCACCTTGTCCACCTTTGCGAACTCGATCTCGACCGGGGTGGAGCGGCCGAAGATCGAGACCATCACCTTCAGCGTCTGGCGGTCTTCGTTGACGTCGTCCACCGTGCCGTTGAAGTTGGCAAACGGGCCTTCGTTGATGCGCACCTGCTCGCCCTTCTCGAATTTGATCTTGCTGGACGGCTTGTCCTTGGAGGTCTCGGAGCGGAAGAGGATCGAGCTGACCTCGGCCTCCGACAGCGCCACCGGCTTGTCGCCCGTGCCCAGAAATCCGGTGACCCGCGGCGTGTTCTTGATGACGTGCCACAGGTCGTTGTCCAGCTCCATCTCCACCAGCACATAGCCGGGCAGGAAGACGCGCTCGATGGTGTACTTCTTGCCGTTGCGCAGCTCGGTGACAGGCTCGGTGGGGATCATGATGCGGCCAATGCGGTTCTGCAGGCCAAAGGCCTGGATGCGGCTCTCCAGCGACTCGCGCACCTTGCGCTCGAAGCCCGAGTAGGCGTGGATGATGTACCACTTGTAATTCGCGTTGACCGGCGGGGCAAGCTGCTCGGCCGGCTGTTCGCCGCCGGGTTCCTGCGCCTCCGGAATCTGCTCGTCTACCGCCATGGGGAGTGTGCCTTCTTGATGCATCAACTTGTCTGTCTCTGCTGCGCGGCGATCATTCCTGCCGCGAACCAGAGGGCCTGCTGCTAGTGCTTGGTGAGGTACTGAATCAGGTGGGTGACGGCGTTGCCGAAGATGGTATCCACCACAAAAAAGTAGGCGGCGAAGAGGCCCACGGCCAAAAGCACCACTATGGTGGTGGACTTCACCTCCGCGAACGTCGGCGTGACAACCTTGCGCATCTCGCTGCGCACGTTCTGCAGGAACTCCTTCAGCTCGCGCGGCCGCGCCTTCAAACGGCTGAGCCCATCATCATTGTTGTCCGCTACTGCAATCGCTTTCGCCATGCTGCCTCAAACCTTCATGCGGATGAATCTTCCGCTGTATTGCTGTCTCAAACCTTCATGCGGATGAATCTTCGCTGTGTGTTGCCGGACTGCCCTGCTCTACCGGCCGTCTGTGACACGGGCCGGAAAACTGGCGGGGGAGCTCGGATTCGAACCGAGAAGATCGGTTTTGGAGACCGACAGTTTAGCCGTTGAGCTTACTCCCCCCGGTTTGGCCGGGAGGGGAATGAACCTTGGGGTCTTGCTGCTCCCAGTTCCAAGTTCCCTATTCCCTGCTGGTACTTACTTCGTCTCTTTGTGGTCCGTGTGCTTGCGGCAGGTATTGCAGAACTTGGAGAACTCAAGCCGGCCGGTGGTCGTCTTCTTGTTCTTCGTCGTCGAGTAGTTCCTGTTCTTGCACACCGGACATTGCAATGTGATAATTTCACGCACTTTGTCTGTTCTCCTAACGTGGCCAGCCACCTCGGCTGGCAAGCAGCTTGTTTGTATGGACTGACTGTTAGCCCGCCCATCTGACACGCCGCGACACAGGGCCTGCTTGGCCCCTGCTGCCAATCCTGAATTGTCCTACGGAAAGTGGTGCGTTCAGGCCGCGCACAACCTTCATCTAGTATCCAACAAAAACCGGTTTTAGGGAAGTCGCCGAACACCATTCCCCGGAGAGTTAAGCGGCGAACCGAAGCCCGCCGCATTGCACGAAGCCATGTGCTTTAGCGAGATACGCGCGAAGCGCGTCTCCCGCCGTCCGCGCCTCCCTACGCGATGATCTCGCTGATGGTTCCTGCTCCGACGGTCCTTCCGCCCTCGCGGATGGCGAAGCGCAGTCCCTTCTCCATGGCCACCGGAGTGTGCAGCAGGACCTCCAGCTCCACGTTGTCGCC
>JBEKWE010000096.1:0-10532 GCA_049513335.1 Acidobacteriaceae bacterium
CTCGTTTGCCTTGATCGCCTTGCTCTTCACCGGCTTGGTCTGGTCCATCGTGCGCAGCATCAATGGCGACACCTCGGCCTCCATCGACGGCCTCGGCGGCGGCTCCAAGATCGGAGTCATCGACATCACCGGCGTCATCCTCGACGCCGACAAGATCAACACCGAGATCCGCAAGTTTGGCGACGACTCCTCCATCAAGGCCATCATTCTGCACATCAACTCTCCCGGCGGTGGCGCTGCGGCCAGCCAGGAGATCTACAACGAGGTGCTTCGCGTCCGCCACGAGAAAAACAAGAAGATCGTCGCCTCGGTCGAGTCCGTCGGCGCATCCGGCGCATACTACATTGCCAGCGGATGCGACAAGATCTACGCCAACAATGCCTCCGTCGTCGGCTCCATCGGCGTCATCATGGAGTGGACCAACTACGGCGATCTGCTCAAGTGGGCCAAGCTCAAGAGCGTCGTCATCCACACCGGCACGCTCAAGGACGCCGGCGACCCCACGCGCGAGATGACCCCTGCCGAGCAGGCCTACTTCCAGTCCCTGGTTGACAACATGTACGGCCAGTTCGTCCACGACGTCGCCAGTGGCCGCCACTCCACCGACGACAAGATCCGCCCGCTCGCCACCGGCCAGGTCTGGACCGGCCAGCAGGCCATCCCCCTCGGCCTCATCGACAAGATCGGAGGCTTCCGCGTCGCCCTCATGGACACCGCCCGCGACGCTGGCATCAAGGGTGAACCCACCATCGCCCGCCCCGCCAGCGACAAAAAAGGCCTCCTGGCAACTCTCTCCGACGACTCCGACGACCTCTTCCCCAACCCTAGCAGGCTCCTCGACCAGGCCCCCGGCTTCTATTTCATGTGGAAGTAATATTCGCCAGGTAATACTCTGGAGGCGCTTTTATGCCAAAGTCATCGACCTCATGGGTTCGCCGGGGAATCTTCCTCGTCCTGCTTGCTGGCTTGGGCTACGCTGGGTATAGGCACTACGACCGCACCCGCCTCAGCTCCGGCCTGAGGCAAACCCTGATCGCGGCGGTCGATCCCAGCAGCACCGACAGCGACGTTCTGATCGACCTCGGCAATGCCCGTTCGCAGATCTACACAACCCGCGACGCCGAAGTGGAAGCTCGGTTCGAGCGGGTCCTGCAACTGGCGCAAATTGCCTCGGATGCCAACCAACGAATCCGCGCGCGCAGCAAGGCCGCCTCCGCGGCCTCCGCGAACCTGGACAAGTACCTGGCAATGCAGAAGCAGTACCAGCTCAGAAACATGGAAGTTCCACAGAACCTCAAAGACTATATCCAGCGCGCAGCCCAGAAGCAAAAGGAAGCCCAGCAAAAGCTCGACCCAACCCTGGAACTCGACCGTAAGTTGGCCGAAGACGACTCCGCGGAGGCGAGGAATTTGCTCCAGCAACTCCGCGGCGACCTCGGTCTTCCCCCATTGCCTCCCACCCCCAACCCCTGACCCCTCACGCCTGAATTCCTGTCAGCTTCCTCTCCCCTGCAAATTCGCCTGTCGCCTGACTCAACGAGCCGTCGCCACCGATCTGGTCGAGGTCGCCGGTTAGCCCAGTTCGCTCGTGCGAGGAAGGGTCACTGTTTCGAAGAGTAAAAATATAAGTCGTCATTCTGACCCTGAGCGCAGTCGAAGGGAAGGGGGAAGAATCCCCGCATTTCGCCTTTGTTGTTACCTGTTTTCGTACCGCAGACTAGAAGGAGAGTCGAACGATGTCCATCCAGGTAGTCCTTCCCGCCGCCTTCACCCGCCACACCGATGGCCGCAAGCAGTTCGACTCGAACGCCGCAAACCTGCCTGCTCTGCTCGCCGAGCTGGACCGCACCTTCCCCGCGCTCGCCGCCCAGATCAAGGACGAAAACGGCAAGCTGCGCAAGTTCATCAACATCTACATCAACGACGAAGACATCCGCTTCCTGGGCGGCGACGCCTACGCCTTCCAGGATGGGGATGAGGTCATGCTCATCCCCTCCATCGCTGGCGGCCGTGGATAGCACGAAGCAGGAGGCTGCAGCCAGATCTGAGCAGATAATTGTTCCATCGCACTCACGCAAAAAAGGAGCGCCCATTCACCGGCGCTCCTTTTCGCATTTCAACTGAAAACCTGCAACCTGCAACAGTCAACTGTTTTACTGCGGCGTAACGGGCTGCGTCTCAGGCATCATCGGCGGGATCGCCACGGCCAGCATATCCGGGGTCTCCGCTTGCAACTCCGGCAGCTTCTCTTCCAGCGCGAGCTGCAGCACCTCGTCCATCTGCTCCACAAAGTGCAGCTTCATCTCGTTCTTCAGCAGGTCCGGAATGTCGGCCATGTCCTTGCGGTTGTCCTCGGGCACAATCACCTCGAAGATTCCCGCGCGGTGCGCCGCCAGCAGCTTCTCCTTCAGCCCGCCGATGGCCAGCACCTTGCCCCGCAGCGTGATCTCGCCGGTCATGGCAATATTGCGCCGCACCTTGATCCTGGTCAGCGCGCTCGCCAGTCCCGTCGCCAGCGTAATTCCCGCCGACGGCCCGTCCTTGGGGATCGCGCCTTCAGGAACATGCACGTGGATGTCGACGTGACGGTAGAACTCCTTGCCCAGGCCGAGATACTGCGCACGCGACCGGATGTAGCTCAACGCCGCCTGCGCCGACTCCTGCATCACCTCGCCCAGCTGTCCGGTCGTCGTCAGCTTGCCCTTGCCGTCGAGGACCTGCACCTCGGTCTGCAGCAGCGTCCCGCCGACCTCAGTCCAGGCAAGGCCAGTGACCAGGCCGATCTCGCTCTTCTCATGCACCTGCGAGTCGCGGAACTTGGCCACGCCCAGCAGATCGCCCAGGTTCTCGCCGGTCAGCAGCTCGCGATGCTTGGCCCCGCTCTCCACCACCTTGCGCGCCACCTTGCGGCACACATTGCCGATCTCGCGCTCCAGATTGCGCACTCCGGCCTCGCGCGTATATCCGCGAATGATGGCCCGCAGCGCGTCGTCCTCGAAGACGATCTGCTGCTCGGTCAGCCCCGTGCCCTCGCGCTGCTTGCGCACCAGGTACTGCTTGGCGATCTCCATCTTCTCCAGCTCGGTGTATCCGTGCAGCCGCAGAATCTCCATGCGGTCCTGCAAGGCGCTGGGAATGGTGTGCAGCACATTCGCCGTGGTCACAAACAGCACGTTCGACAGGTCGTACTCCACATCCAGATAGTGGTCCTGGAACGAGCCGTTCTGCTCCGGGTCCAGGACCTCCAGCAGCGCGCTGGCCGGGTCTCCCCGGAAGTCCGAGGCCATCTTGTCGATCTCGTCCAGCATGAAGACCGGGTTCTTGGTTCCCGCCTTCTTCATCGACTGGATGATCTGCCCCGGCAGCGCGCCGATGTACGTCCGCCGGTGCCCGCGGATCTCCGCCTCATCCCTCACGCCGCCCAGGCTCAAGCGGACAAACTTCCTGCCCGTCGCCCTCGCAATGGACATTCCCAGGCTCGTCTTGCCCACGCCCGGAGGCCCAACGAAGCACAGAATCGACCCCTTCGGGTTCTTCACCAACTGGCGCACCGCGAGGAACTCCAGAATCCGCTCCTTGATCTTCTCCAGCCCATAGTGGTCCGTATTCAGGATCGTCTCCGCGTGTTCGATGGAGCGGATCTCCTTGGAGCGCTTCTTCCAGGGCACCGCCAGCAGCCAGTCCAGATAGTTGCGCGAGACCGTGGACTCGGCCGACATGGGCGGCATCGCCTCCAGCTTGCGCAGCTCCTGCAAGGATTTCTCGATCACGTCCTTAGGCATTCCGGCGGTCTCGATCTTCTTCTTCAGCTCGTCGAACTCCGACTTCTCGCCGCGGCCCAGCTCCTTCTGGATCGCCTTGATCTTCTCGTTCAGGTAGTACTCTTTCTGCGCCTTCTCCATCTGCCGCTTCACGCGCGACTGGATGGTGCGGTCCATATTCAGCTTCTCGATGGCCATATCCAGCACGTCGCCCACTCGCGCCAGTCGCGTCTCCGGGTCGAAGACATCCAGCAACTGCTGTTTCTCGTCGATCGAAAGCTGCAGGTTGGCCGCAATCGTGTCCGCCAGCTTGGCCGGCTCGTCCATGCGCACGCCCGCCGCCATGGTCTCGTGATTCAACGCCTGCTGCAGCTTCACATACTGCTCAAACAGCGTGTGAACGCGTTGCATCATCTGCTCCACCTGCGGAGTCATCTCGAGCTGCGTCTTGCCGGTGCGCACGGTTGCTACGAAGAAGCCGTCGTCGTCGCTCACCTCGATCGACCGCGCCCGCTCCACACCCTCCACCAGCACCTTGATGTTGCCGTCCTGCATCTTCACGCTCTGGACAATATTTCCAATCGTGCCGGTTTCATAGATGTCGTCCACGCTCGGCTCATCTACCGAGGCATCGTGCTGAGTGGCCAGAAATATCTTCCGGTCGCCGCTCAACGCCTCCTCCAGCGCGCGCACGCTGGACACCCGTCCCACCACGAACGGGGTCATCATATGGGGGAAGATCACCATGTCGCGGATCGGCATCATCGGCAGCTTCCGGGCTTGGCCGGTCAAAACGGTCTTGGATTGGATTGCCATGGCTCACTCCATAAGACGTGCCGTTCGCTGCCCAGAATGCAACCTGCGGATAACGCTTCCCAGTGATTGTAATGCCTGCGCGCCGTTTCTTCCTCACACCCTTTGGTAACTCGTTGACAAACTGCGCACTCCCGCCGCTCCACCAGATTCACAGACAGCTACATACGACCGTTGCGCCATTAATTGCGCATCTTGCGATGAGTGGCCATTTGCGGCCATTATGAACTTCAGTAACAGCTGTTGATTGATGGTTTTGGGCAGTCAAGCACAAACGGACCGCGCCTGCCTTATCCAGCCTTCTCCAGCAGGGTCAGCAGCGTCAGTGAGTGCTTCTTCACCATCTCTGCCGTAATTGTCAGGTCGCCGGCCTTCTTGTTGCCGGGCACATAGTACATCAGGTCCAGCATCAACTCTTCCAGGATCATGCGCAGCCCGCGCGCACCCACCTTGCGTTGCAGCGCCTCGCGCGCAATCTCCTTGGCCGCGTCGTCGGTGAATGTCACCTTCACACCCTCGTAGTCGAAGAGCTTGGCATACTGCTTGAGGAGCGCGTTGCGCGGCTTGGTCAGGATCTCGATCAGCGCCGACTCATCCAACTCGTCCAGCACCCCGAGCACCGGCAGCCGCCCCACAAACTCCGGAATCAATCCATACTTCAACAGGTCCTGCGGCTCCGTCTGGCGCAACAACTCGCCGTCTCTCTGCGCGCGGATCGGAGTCACCTCGCCCTCCTTCGCATCCGGGTCTGCAATGGCGCGGAAGCCCAGCGCCTTCTTGCCGACGCGCCTCCCAATCACCTTCTCCAGTCCCACAAACGCCCCGCCACAGATAAACAGAATGTTGGTCGTGTCCACCGCCGTAAACTCCTGGTGCGGATGTTTGCGTCCGCCCTGTGGCGGCACATTCGCCACCGTCCCTTCCAGAATCTTCAGCAGCGCCTGCTGCACCCCCTCGCCCGACACATCGCGCGTAATCGAAGGGTTCTCGTCCTTGCGCCCGATCTTGTCGATCTCGTCGATGTAGATAATCCCATTCTGCGCCCGCGTCACATCGCCCTCGGCCGCCTGCAGCAGCTTCAGAATGATGTTCTCCACGTCCTCGCCGACATAGCCGGCCTCGGTCAGCGTGGTCGCGTCCACAATGGCGAAGGGCACATCCAGCATCTTGGCCAGCGTCTGCGCCAGCAGCGTTTTGCCCGAACCGGTCGGGCCGACCAGCAGAATATTCGACTTGGTCAGCTCCACATCGCCGCCGCGCACATCGCCGCCGCGCGTCTTGTTCATCTGGATGCGCTTGTAGTGGTTGTAGACTGCCACCGCCAGCTTCTTCTTGGTCTGTTCCTGCCCAATTACGTAATCGTCCAGAAACGCCTTTACTTCCTGGGGCTTGGGAAGCGGCGCTGGCGCAGGGCCCGGCAGCGCCTCGCCCCGGTCGTCCTCCAGAATCGAGTTGCACACCCCCACGCACTCATCGCAGATGTAGGCCCGTGGATAGTCGGAGGGCGACGAGATGAGCTTCGCCACCGCGTCCTGCGACTTGTGGCAGAATGAGCAGCGAAGCGATTCGTCTGAACCGCGCGACGTTTTCATGGTTGCGGCAACTCCTGAACACGTACCGTCGTATCGGGAACTTCTAAAGTCTACACCGAATCCGCCCCTGCCTCATTACACGGAAGTCACGGAGATACCCCTTTCTGGTTACACACTTCGGTACCAGGGCCGGGGTCTCGGCACACGACAGTCTAGGCTATGTTCGCGGCCGGTCGATGATGTCGTCGATGATGCCGTACTCCTTGGATTGCTCGGCGGTCATGATGAAGTCGCGCTCCACGTCCCGCTCGATCCGCTCCAGCGACTGCCCCGTCGATTTGCTGATCAGCTTGTTTGTGATCTCGCGGATGCGCAGAATCTCCCGCGCGTGGATGTCGATGTCGGTGGCCTGCCCGCTCAGGTTGCCCATTGACGGCTGATGAATCAGGATGCGCGCGTTGGGCAGCGCGAACCGCTTGCCCTTCTTGCCCGCCATCAGCAGAAACGCACCCATCGACGCGGCCTGTCCGATGCAGAACGTCACCACATCGTTCTTGATGTACTGCATGGTGTCGTAGATGGCGAGGCCCGCCGTAATGGAGCCGCCGGGCGAGTTGATGTAGAGCTGGATGTCCTTCTCGGGGTCTTCGCCGCTCAAAAACAGCATCTGGGCGATGATGACGTTGGCGATGTTGTCGTCGATCGGCGTGCCCAGAAAGATGATGTTGTCGCGCAGCAGACGGCTGTATATGTCGTAGGCGCGTTCGCCGCGGCTCGTCTGCTCGATCACCATCGGTACTAATCCCATGTCGCTCTCCTTCTTGCTCTCTGTTTGCTGACTTGCCGGCCTTCCGGCCCATCGACCTGCCGACTCGCCGACTATAACATCTCTCGCAAGGGATGGGTCAGGGCGATGGGACGACGCCGAGCTGGGTGAGCAGGAAGGCGTAGTCGAAGGCGATCTCCTTGAGGTAGTCGTAGCGGCCGGAGGCCCCGCCGTGGCCAGCATCCATGTTGATGTGCAGCAGCAAGGGCGTGGCATCGCGTTTGAGGGTGCGCAGCTTGGCGACGTACTTGACGGGCTCCCAGAACATCACCTGCGAGTCGTTCAGGCTGGTCTTGACCAGCATCGCCGGGACGGGCTTGTCCTTGAGGCATTCGAGATTGTCGTACGGCGAGTAGGAGAGCATCCTGGCAAAGGCCTCGGGTTCGTTGGGGTTGCCCCACTCCTCGTACTCGGCGACGGTGAGCGGGAGGCTGGCGTCGAGCATGGTGTTCATCACGTCGACGAAGGGGACATGGGAGAGGACGACGCGGAAGAGGTTGGGCTTGCCGGAGGCGGCGGCGAGATTGACGGCAGCGCCCATGAGGAGACCTCCGGCGCTGCCGCCCTCGATGGCGACTTTGTTGGCGTTGCCGTAGCCGCGCATGACGAGCTGCTCGGCGGTGGCGATGAAGTCGGTGAAGGTGTTGCTCTTTTCGGACATCTTGCCGGCGTCGTGCCATTGGTCGCCCATCTCCCCGCCGCCGCGGATGTGGGCGTATGCCATGACGACGCCGCGGTCGAGCAGCGAAAGGCGCGTGGGACTGAATCCGACTGGAAGGGAGTGGCCATACGACCCGTAGCCGTAGACATAGAGGGGATTGATGGCGATGCGGCGAAAGCGGTCGCGGCGGTAGACGATGGAGGCGGGGACCCGAGTGCCGTCCGAGGCGATGATCAAGAGGCGCTCGGAGGCGTAACGGGCGGGGTTGAATCCGCCGGGGACCTGTTGCTGCTTGAGCAGCAGGGAGTGACCGATGGGGAGGGTCGAGTCGGCGCGGGCGACGTTGTACTCGTAGACCGAGGGCGGCGAGATCAGCGACTGATAGCTGTAGCGGAAGACATCGGTGGAGAAGATGCGGTTGACGTGCGCCGCGGCGGAGTAGGTGGGCTCGGGGAAGGCGATCTCGACTGGGGGTTCGAACGTATTGTCTGGGGTGAAGCGGAGGACCTCCAGCGTGGGCAGGCCGAGTTTGCGGCGGGTGGCGACGGCGAAGGACTGGAAGAGGTCGAAGTCTTCGAGAGGGAGGATGGGATCGAGCGGGACCAGTTCGGTCCAGTGGTCGCGGCCAGGCGTGGCGACCGGCGCGGTGACGACGCGGAAGTTCTTGCCCGCGTCGTTGCTGCGGATGGTGAAGAGACCGTCCCGATGGTCCGGGTAATACTCCTGTTCGTCCACGCGTGGAGCGATGAGGCGGAGATCGGCGGTGGGGTCGCCGGCGGGGAGAAAGCGGAACTCGTTGGTGGTGTGGCTGCCGGCCTCAATGAGGAGATAGAGGCCGTCGCGGGTGCGGCTGACGCCAACATTGAAGCGTTCGTCCTCTTCGTGGAAGACCTGTGTGTCATCCGCGACCGGCGCACGCAAAGTGTGGCGGAAGATGCGGTCCTGGCGCTTGGTGGTCTCGTCCTCGGTGGAGTAGAAGAGGGTGTGCGAGTCGGCGGCCCAGGCCAGCGATCCGACGCGCTCGGCGGTGTCTGCGAGGTCGGTGAGTGTGCGCAGGTCGCGGATGTGCAGCGTGTACTGGCGGAAGCCGGTGAGGTCCGTGGTGTATGCGAGGAGGTTGCCGTCGGGGCTGATGGCCATGGCTCCGATGTCCATGAAGGGCTTGCCCTGGGCGAGCGCGTTTACGTCGAGGATGACCTGCTCGGGCTGGGATGGATCGAAGGCGGAGTTGAGGTCGGGGCTGGCTGCGGCGCGTCGGCAGTGGATGGGATATTGGCTGCCCTCGACCGTGCGCGTGGAGTAGAACCAGTCGCCCAGGCGGTAGGGAACGCTCTCGTCGGTCTCCTGAATGTGGGAGAGCATCTCGTCGTACAGCTTGGTCTGCAACTCGGCGGTGGGCGCCATGACGGCCGCGGTGTAGGCGTTCTCGGCTTGGAGGTAGGCCAGCAGCTCGGGCGAGTTCTTGTCGCGCATCCAGCGGAAGTCGTCGTGCAGAGTGACGCCGTGCAGCGTTGTGGAGGTAGGATCGCGGCGGGCAATCGGCGGCTGGGCGGGCGGCTGGGCGGGCTGGTTCGATTCTGCTGCGGCGCTGGCGTGGGACATGGCTGGTGTGACTCCTGGCTGCTTTGGACGGGTTGAATGTTTTGCTGGGCGCAAGGGAAGGAGAGGTTGCCACTTCAGAGCGTATGGGGATAGGATAACGCTCCAAGCAGGGAGTGCGGATGGCGGGTTGCGAACCGGGCGACTCGCAGCGATTGACGACGCCAACCCGATGCGACAGCATCGTATGGGAAGTTGATGGAGGAGGTTCGCCATGAAGAAATTTGCATGGATTGTGGTGGTTGGAGCGGTGGTGTTGCTGCCGTTGGCGCTGGTGGCGCAGACGGACCCAGGCCAATCTCCGTCGACCGGCCAGCCGGAGCCGCCGCCGATTGGGCCAAATGGGGCGCAGCCGACAGTGCCAAACTCGATGCGCGATACGCTGGGCGCTCCCGGGCAGACGGGGCGGCAGATGCTGGACCAGGAATTTCTGCGCACGGCGACCGAGGAGGGCATCGCGGACGTGAAGCTGGGGCAGCTCGCCGAGGAGAAGGGTGGGCCGGATGTGAAGGCCTTCGCGCAGAAGATAGTGGCGGACCACGAGACGATCAACAAGGAGATGGCGACGATAGCCGACTCGCTGGGCGTTCTGGTGGCGAAGAAGATGAACAAGGACGACCAGGCGGAGTACGACAAGCTGAACGGCCTCTCGGGTAAGGACTTCGACACGGAATACATCACATTTATCCTCAAGGCGCACTGGAAAAAGCTGCACGACTTCTACATGGAGGCGTCGGTGGCGGCTGACCCCACGCTGGCGTCGACTGTGGTCAATGCCATGAGAACAATGCACGATCATCTGGGGATGATCGCGCAGGTCGCGGCGCAGGATGGAATCACCTTGCCGCCCCGTCCTCCGCGCCCACCTCGCCCCAATGCCGGAGCACCACCACCTGCAGCGGCGCCTGCGGCGAAGCCGTAAGGGAGAGCTGAGAGATTGCAAAGAGAGGGCCTTCGGGCCCTCATTTTGCTGGAGCGGCGCGTTGGGGGGCGGGAGTTCAGCGTCGGTCATCGGTGTACTCCCTTTGTGTACGAAAAAAGTCTAAAGTCTTCAAAAGAGGTTCGTTGAGTCGTGACTTGTCAGTACTTGACCGGGTTTAAGTCAGGTCTAAGTCATGACTTCCGGTCAGTACTTGACCGGGTTTAAGTCAGGTCTAAGTCATGACTTCCGTTGCGGCGGTTGCGGGCGAAATGCGAAGGCCCGGCGGGTTCGGCGGCGTTGGTCATCGGTGTACTCCCTTTGTGTACGAAAAAAGTCTAAAGTCTTCAAAAGAGGTTCGTTGAGTCGTGACTTGTCAGTACTTGACCGGGTTTAAGTCAGGTCTAAGTCATGACTTCCG
>JBEKWE010000097.1:0-9952 GCA_049513335.1 Acidobacteriaceae bacterium
TTGTGCTTGGTCAGCACCTTCGTGATCGCCGCCGTCAGCGTCGTCTTGCCGTGATCGATGTGCCCAATCGTCCCTACGTTCACATGCGGCTTCGACCGGTCAAACTTTTCCTTGCCCATTGCGATTCTCCCTCTCTCTAATTAGTCTTCGTCGGCGCTTGCCGGCAATTCAAAAAACAAAACTCGCTCAATAGTACGCGTACAGCTTGAAAAATTTCGTGCGCAGTTCCGGTGCGACCTTTTCCAGGCTGGCCAGGTAGAACTCGCGGATCTGGCCCTGGTCGCCGTTGCCCAGGCGGTTATACTCGGCGGCCGTGAGCGCGCCCAGAATGCCGGTGCGCAACACCAGCTCGAAGTCGCGGATGCGCAGCCCGGCTCGCTGCATGGACCGCAGAAAGTCCTTGACCCTGGCCGCGGAGAAGGCCGCCTCGATGGCGGCGCGCACCGTGCCATAGCTCTCGGGATCGGCCACCGGAATCACTCCCTGCTCGCGCAATGCGGTCAATTTATCACTCCTGCGTCAAGAACAACCATCAAAAACTCCATCTGCAGCGCCTGCAACAATCTGGAGCGGGAGACGGGAATTGAACCCGCGACCAACAGCTTGGAAGGCTGAGACTCTACCACTGAGTTACTCCCGCATGTGACTCTATCCGGGGCTAAAGCGCCCGGACTACCGTTACTCCCGCTTGAAATGCCAATCGTTTTGCATCTGGAGCTGGCGGAGAGGATTGAACTCTCGACCTCTCCCTTACCAAGGGAGTGCTCTACCACTGAGCTACGCCAGCACTACTTCGGACCTCCCGTCTCCAAGCGTGCCCGCATGTTGGCCAGCACCACCTTGAAGGCGAAGAGACCCAGAAACAGGATTGGAAGCCATCGAATCTCGACATCGCGAGGCCCGTACGAGACAACCCTGCTGGAAAAACCCTGAACGTGAACTACGGCAGAGGAATCTATCGTAAGCCACGAGAGCACTCCCAAGACTATCAAAACCGCAAGCGCAATGAACATTCGCCGCCTGCTTGCCGCCGGGTTGAGTGATGGTTCACTGTCACTCATAGCCATTCACCGCCTGAAACAACGACGAAACGCTACCGCCTAACGCAACTGCATGAAACTACCGCATGAAATAAATGGTGCACAGGGGAGGATTCGAACCTCCGTAACTCGAAGAGTGGCAGATTTACAGTCTGCTGCCATTAACCACTCGGCCACCTGTGCATCTTCCGCCCGCCGTTCATAGCCGCGCCTCGCCCGAATGGGACGGAGGCGGCTGACCGGGCGGAGCTGGCGCTTTTCCACCCCAGCGAGCAAGCTCGCCGGGGACCCCGGTTGGAGCTGACGGAGGGATTTGAACCCCCGACCCTCTGATTACAAATCAGATGCTCTACCAACTGAGCTACGCCAGCCCAAACAGTCGAATGCGCTGTCCATATCGGGCAGCGCACAGTATCAACTTTAGCACAGCCACCACCCCGGAGCAACGCGGAAGACAACGCAATTCGGTCGGCGGCTGGCGTACAGTAGAGGTCGGGATGCGCAAACGGACGCTGTACTCGCTGCTTCTGATGCTGGCGCTAATCGTAGCGCTGATCGCCGCCGTGTGGCTGCGCAAGCATGCTCCGCCGGAGGTCGCCCGGCTGCTGCCGGAGTCCGATGCCATCGTCTACCTCAACCTGCAGCCGCTGCGCGCCGCGACCCACCTGGAGCGCGCGCCGGTCTCGCGCAGCGCAGAGTACCAGAGCTTCATCGACGCCACCGGAATTGACCCCGAGCGCGACCTGGACGCCGCGGCCTTTGCCCTGCATCGCATGGACGACCCCAACGGGCCCAACGGCCCGGTGGCCTACTCCGAGGTCTTCGAGGGCCGCTTCGACGGCGCGCGCCTGGCCCGCTACCTGACCGGCATCGCCACCTCGCAGGAGCAGTATGTCGGCCACACCATCTACACCATTCCCATCGAGGGCCGCAGCCTGCGCATCGCGCAGCTTGGCTACGACACCATTGCCGCCTCCAACATGCCCACCACCGAGCAGATCCACTCCATGCTCGACCGCTATCGTTCCGCAGCTTCGCCCTTTGCTGGCTCCTCGCTGCTGGCCGCGCGCTACCGCGACGTTCCGCTGCTCTCCAGCGCGTGGGCCATCGGCCACGTCGGCCTTCCCTTCACGGAGCGCGGACGCATCACGGTCTTCGGCCTCGAACTGCCGCTGCCCGCGGACACCACCTTCGTGGCCAGCCTGCGCTACGGCCTGGGCGCGCTGCACCTGCGCATCGAGCAGATCGCTCCCAGCGAGGCCGACGCCGCCCGCTCCGCCCAGGCGCTGGACGCGCTGCTGCGCATCTTGCAGGCCATCCAGCCCAAGATCGAGGCGCAGTCGGATGCGGCCGACGCCGAGGCCATGCGCGAGTTCACAGCATCCCTCCAGATCGAGCAGCACAAGGACCGCGCCGTCCTCACCGCCAACCTCCCCGAGCAACTGCTGAAGAAGCTGGTGACGCCGGAGAGTGCAATCCTCGCAGCCCCATCCGCCTCAGCCACGCCCCCCACCAGCGCGACGAAGCGATAGAGCCGATTCACGCTTGGTGGTCCCCGGTTGATTCTGTCATTCTGCCCCTGAGCGAAGTCGAAGGGGAACGGCGAAGGATCCCCGCATTTTCGCTAAGTGTCGAGTGGGTACGCTGATTGCGGCGGCTTAGAGTCCGGCGGCATCGCTGTCCAGGCCGGAGAGCGTGGCGCGCAGGTACTTGTGCGGATTCACCGGCGTGTTGTGGATGCGCACCTCGTAGTGCAGGTGGGCTCCAGTGGTTCGCCCGCTCATTCCGACGTATCCGATCACCTGTCCGCGCACGACGGTCTGGCCTGCCATCACGGTGAAGCCTGACATATGCGCGTAGCAGGTCTCGATGTTGTGGCCGTGGTCAATCACCACCTCGCGCCCGTATCCGCTCTCCATCGCGGCCGACTTCACGGTGCCGTCGGCAGCGGCCCGGATGGGCGTGCCGATCGGTGCGGAGATGTCGATGCCGCTGTGGAACTCGCCCTCACCATTGCCGTGGATGGGGTCTTCCCGCTGGCCGAAGCTGCTGCGGATGGGCCCGATCACCGGCCACAGCGATGGCGCGTCGGTCGTCAGGTCCGTTCCGCCCATGCCGGAGAGCGTGCCCAGCGCCAATTCGCCGTCGATGGCGTGGGTCACTGCGCCGCTCACCGCCGAGTCGCGCAAGCTGTAGAAGGTGTCCAGCGACTTATAGTAGCTGTCGTCGGAGAAGCTGGTGGCCGTATCTGCGATCAACACGCCCGGCACAGCCACTCTCCCAGCCGATTTGGCCGACGGCTTCAGCCGCATGCGGCCCATGGGCAACGCGAGTTTGCTCGCCGTCAGGCCGTAGATCGCCGAGACCTCGGACGCCAGCGAACCCAACGACGCCGCCTGGATGTCCTTTTCATGCGCCTGCTTTTCCAGGTGCGCGTAGTCCTTCTGCAGCGTGGCGTGGTCGTTGCGCAACTGGTTGAAGCGCGCCGTCTTGATCAGCATGCGGGAGTACGACCCGGCCAGTCCGGCAATCGTGAATGTGCCGATAACCGCTGCTGTTATAAAGACATAGGCGTAGTGTAGAGGCACGGGAATCTTGCGCATGCCTCCACTCTCATCGCGGCTGACAAGGATGACGTAAAAACGTTTTTTCAGACTTGAACTTTTCAGAGTCAGACCCCGAACCTTGTGCTGTGGACTTGCTTTCTCTCCATGAACCAGTGTGGAGAGCGACGCGATGAGTGCACGGCAACCGGGTCAAATGAACTTTGCCAATCGCCATTGGCGATCAGCTTCCCATATTGCCATCTCGCTTGGACGTTACTTTGGATTTTAACCGCCATCCGGGGGCAACGCAATCTGAATTGTGCCTGAGATCGCCGATAAGTTGTACGGATTCGGCCGATATTTGCTGGTTTCAGCGAGTTGCCGGCCCTTCTTTCTCCCTTTCTTCGTCAGGCTTCGAGCTGATTCCGCCGCATCCGCTGGGCCGATTCCCGGCTGGTTTATGCTTGGCTCACGATGAAGAGAGGGCTGGGAGAGCTGGAGTTGATCGAACGCATCCGCACGGGATGGGGAGCGGCCGGGCGCGGACGGGCGGGAGCCGACAGGCGAGGCAGCCGTAGCCTCGCACCCAATCTAGCCCTCGGCATCGGCGACGACTGCGCCATCCTGCGTCCGCCCAGGGGCCACGAGATTCTGGTCACCACCGACCTCACCCTCGAAGGCCGCCACTTCCGCCGCGACCTGCATCCACCGGAGTCGGTCGGTCACCGGACGCTGGCGCGCGGCCTGAGCGATCTGGCCGCAATGGGCGCGCGTCCGCTGGCAGCCTTTCTCTCGCTCGCTCTGCCCGCGGAGATGCTTTCTACCCGCGCCGGACGCGCCTGGGTCGAGCGCTTCTTCACCGGCCTGCGCAACTTAGCAGACCGGTCCGCCGTCCCGCTGGCGGGCGGAGACACCGCCCAGTCGCCCTGCGAACTGGTGCTGGCGGACATTGTACTGGTCGGGTCGGCCCCCGCCGGTCGCGCACTGCGTCGCGGTACGGCACGCGCCGGAGACGCGCTCTACGTCACCGGCAAACTGGGTGGCGCGGCCGCCGAGCTCGCCGCAATGGAGCGCCGCGCCGAGAAGTCGAACGCCAAACCGCCGCGAATGCCAGGTGCCCCATCCATTCCGCGTTCTTGGCGGAATGGGTGGGAGACAACGCTGAATCAGCTCGCCGCGCATCCGCACCTCTTTCCGCAGCCGCGCATTGCCGTGGGGCTGGCTCTTCTGCGGCGTCGCCTGGCGACCGCAGCGATCGACCTCAGCGACGGCCTCTCCACCGATCTCGCGCACCTCTGCCGCGAATCCGGCGTCGGCGCAGCGATCTACTCCGCCGCGCTGCCGATTCATCCCCTGGCCAGCGAGGCTCACGCTTCACCCGACCGCGCCCTCGATCTCGCCCTCCACGGCGGCGAGGACTACGAGCTCCTCTTTGCAGCTCCGCCTTCTGTGCGCCTTCCCCGCAGCCTCGCCGGTGTCCGCATCACCCGCATCGGAAGCCTTGTGCGCGGCAGCAGCATCTCATTGCTGGATCCCGCCGGACGCCGGACGCCGCTCAAGCCCGGCGGCTGGGAACACTTCACCGGAAAGCATGAGGATTAGCGAGCGCCATGCATGACTCAACCAAAATCATTCGCTCGACCCTTACGCGCGCGGTCGCGGGCGAACCGCTGCATCCCAGCCCGGTCTTCGCCGCGCCCTTCCACACGCCGGGCGACCCCAACGACGCGCCCTACAGCTACGCACGCTCGCACAATCCCACCTGGACCGTGCTGGAGCGTGCCATCGGCCAGATGGAGTCCGGCGTCTTCGCCCCAGCCCACGCGGATGCAGGCAAGCCCTACCGCGCCAACGCCCTGGTCTTCGCCTCCGGAATGGCCGCCTGCGCCTCGGTCTTCAGCGCCGTCCTCCGGCCCGGCGATGTGGTCGTCCTACCCACCAATGCCTACTTCGCCGCGCGCCAGTTGATGCAGGATTACTTCGCCAAGACGGGCGTCGTTATCCGCTTCGCACCCACCGCCGGAGACGCGCAGGGTGAGGTGCTCGAAGGCGCGCGCCTGCTCTGGATCGAGTCGCCCAGTAACCCCTTGATGGAGATCTGCGACATCACCGCGCTCAGCGAACGCGCCCACCGCGCGGGTGCCCTGGTCGCGGTCGACAACACCACTGCAACCCCGCTCGGCCAGCGCACGCTGGCGCTTGGCGCGGACTTCGCCGTCGCCTCCGACACTAAGTCCATGACCGGCCACAGCGACATTGTGTTGGGCCACGTCGCTACCCGCGATCGCGAACTGCTACAGCAGATCGAGCAGGGTCGGACTCTGATGGGCGGCATCCTCGGCCCCATGGAGGCCTGGCTCGCCCTGCGCTCCATCGCGACCCTGCCGCTGCGCCTGGAGCGAAGCTCCGCCAATGCCCTGCGCATCGCCGAGTACCTCACCACGCGCACCGATGTCGTCCACGACGTCCTATACGCCGGTCTGCCCAGCCATCCCGGCCACGCCTTGGCCACGCGCCAGATGCAGTACTTCGGCGCAATCCTCAGCTTCCATCTCGCCGACAAAACCGCCGCCGAGACATTCTTCTCCAAAACAAAGCTCATCACCGAATCCACCAGCTTCGGCGGCACCTGCACCTGCGCCGAGCGCCGCGCCCGCTGGGGCGGAGACGCCGTCCCCGAGGGCTTCATTCGCCTGAGCGCGGGTTTGGAAGATGTTGAAGATCTGCTCGAAGACATCGCCCAGGCCCTGGACGCGGTGCGCTGATTACAGCTCAGTCACCGCGTAAAAGCTCAGCGCCGCGTCGCCCTGCTTGAACGTGCGGGTCTGCACCAGATCGCCGTACCGCTCTGCAAGCTGCGCCTTGCTGCTGTGCTCCGCGACTACCAGTGCGCCCGGCGCAAGGATTGAGCGTCCGCGCGCGCTGCCCAGCAGCTGCATCGTCTTGGCGTACTCCGCCTCGGCCTCCCACGGCGGGTCGAGATAGACCAGGTCGATCAGCTCGCCAGACCGAGCGAACTCCGGGCCCGCCTTCTCGGCGGCCTTCATCAGCCGTTCCAGCAGCGCGCCCGTCCCGCGTTCCTCCACGATGAAGCTCTGCACGATCTGCAGCGCCTTCAGGTTGGCGCGGATCGCCGCCAGCGCCGTCTCCGCCCTCTCCGCGAACCAGGCATGCTCCGCGCCGCGGCTGATCGCCTCGATCCCCACAGCTCCGGTGCCCGCATACAGGTCGGCGAATCGGCATCCCGCGACCCTCGGCGCCAGAATATCGAAGAGCGTCTCGCGCAGCCGGTCGCTGGTGGGCCGCGTCCCAGTTCCGCGTGGAGCGATCAGTCGGCGTGAGCGATAGGTCCCGGCGATGATCCGCATCCATCCATCTTATGACGGCAGCCGAGCTCTCGCCGGCGAGCGCATACAATGGAGCCATGCGTGGATGGAGCTTCCCGATCGGCCGTTTCTTCGGAGTGGAGGTCCGCATCCATGCGTTCTTCCTGCTCCTGCTCGCCATGGCGATCAGCCTCGGCTCGTTCGCCGGCTCGAGCACCGGGCGCGGGCTGACGCTGTGGCTCCTGCTCTTGTTCGCCGTTGCCGTGCGGGAGGGCGCGCGCGCGCTGGCCGCGGCCTGGTTTGGCCTGGAGCTGAGCGGAATTCTGCTGCTGCCCACCGGCGGCCTGATGTCCTACGCCACGCCGGAGGCCACCGAGCGTGCCGCCGAGCCGGCGATCGAGCGGCGCATGGCCGTGGTCGGCCCGCTCGCCAGCATCGGCTTCGGCCTTCTGCTCGCGGCCATCGTACTCGCCTCCACGCCCGGCATCAACCTGCTGCAGAGGCCGTGGATTGCGCCGTCGCACCTGCTCCGTTCCATGGTCTGGTTGAATCTTTTGCTCGGCGCAATCAATCTTCTGCCCGCCTTTCCGCTGGATGGAGGACACGTCTATCGCCGCACTTACGCAGGCGGCGCGCAGGAGGTCAAAGGCGATCACCGGCCCGCTGCTCCGGGTGCCACGCCGGCTGCCGGTCTGGGCGCAGGCCTCCGCTGGGGGATGGGTGCAGGCCTCGGCCAGTGGATCGCCATCGCCCTGATTGTCACTGGGCTTCTGCTGGGCAACCTGTGGCTCCTCATCATGGGGGCCTTCGTGCTCATTGCCGCCCACATGGAGGGCCCCAACCTGCTCTCCCAGGGCGATGCCGACAGCGTGCTCATGCGCGACGTCATGCTCACCCAGTTCAGCACGCTCTCCGCATCCGACACGCTGGAAGACGCGCTGCAGCGCGCCGTGCATTCGCTGCAGGACGTCTTTCCCGTGGTGCGTGGAGGCAATCTGGTCGGCGCCGTCTCCCGCCAGAACATCATGGATGCGCTGGCCACCGGCGGCAACAGCTATGTGCAGGGCGTCATGACGCGCAGCTTCCAGACCGCGCTGCCCGAAGATTCGCTGGTCCGCACCCTGGGCCGCATCTCCGGCGGGCAAGGTGCGCAGATCGTCCCCGTCATGCAGGGCGAGCGCATCGTCGGCATCGTCACCCCGCAGAACCTCTCGCAGTCCATGGGTCTGCTCAACCAGAGCCGCCGCATCCGCCGCCCCGAAGATTCCTAGTGCGGATCGTTCCATCGCCGCTGACAAACCGCAATCCCCACCACGGACCAACGCGGATGAAGACGAATCAAAAACGCGAGCGCGACGAAGGCCTGATTCGAAACGATGAGACCTCGAGCGAATCCGCCGACGCCCTACGTCCCCTCGCCTCCGGCCTCTACCTCGTGGCCACACCCATCGGCAATCTGGAAGACATCACCCTGCGCGCATTGCGTGTGCTGCGCTCGGTCGACCGCATCGCCTGCGAGGACACGCGCCAGACGCAGAAGCTGCTCAACCACTTCGACATCCGCACGCCCACCGTCAGCTACCACAAGCACAACGAGGCGGCCCGCGCCACGGAACTCGCCGCCGCGCTCCGGGCGGGCGCGCGCATCGCCGTCGTCAGCGACGCGGGAACTCCCGGCATAGCCGATCCCGGCGGCCAGATCGCCGCCGCTGCTATCGCCGCCGGCGTCCCCGTCTTCCCCATCCCCGGCGCGAATGCCGCCATCAGCGCGCTCATCGCCAGCGGCCTCATAGGAACCGCGTTGGCCAGCAGCGACGAGAACGCCGAGCAGTTCACCTTCCACGGCTTCCTTCCATCCAAAGAAGGCCAGCGACGGACCTTTCTCGAAGCCCTGCGCTGCAGTACCAGCCAAAACCGGGTGCCCCAACTCCCGACTCTGGGACATGGGAATGACGCCGCCGGGGTACAAATCTTCTACGAGGCCCCGCACCGCATCCTGGCCGCGCTCGCCGACATTGAATCCATCTTCGGTCCCGCGCAGCACGTCGCCGTCGCGCGCGAGCTGACCAAGCTGCACGAGGAGTTCCTGCGCGGCCCAGTCAGCGAGGTGCGCGCCACGCTCACCGCCCGCGCCACCGTTCGCGGCGAGATCGTCCTGCTCTTCGTCCCCGCCGCTGCGTCCTCCATCGAGAACCAATCCGCCAGCATCGCCGCCGAAGTCCGCGAGCTGATGCAAAAAGAGTCCCTCGCCGAAAAGGACGCCCTCAAGCGCGTTGCCCGCGCCCGCGGTATGGCCAAAAGCGAAGCCTACCGCGAACTGCAACGCAACCGCAGCAAATTGAGTAGTTGTACTGTAGGAATCCAAGCCGATTAGTAAGAGGAGATAGCATGCAATCATCTCAATTCTTCGGATTTCATGAATCAAGCATTGTCGGCGTTCATCAAGTGGGCGGAACCATCACTTTAGAACTCGATGACGTGCAACTCGGGGAAGAAATGCGTGCTGTCGTAATCCGATTGATTGGGGTCAAGTCAATAACTCGGGATGGGATCGAAGTAGCTGATTTGGTGATGGAGTACGAGGACGGCGAGATCCTTACCCTCGAACATACAGAGACCACCTCGCATTTGATCGTCGAGTGGAACGACTTCAAACAACATTTGAGCAAGACTCATTCATATCGAATGATCTTCGATTCTATTGAGATTGAAATCCGTTAAACGACCCACACTTTACCAGCCATGAATTGGACAATGGCTAGGCCGCGACGCTTACTCGCGCCCCTTCACCCGGTCGTAGAGGTACCGGTCGCTGGTCGTCCCCAGCGATTCGTTGTACAAACTCGTCGCCCCAACCCCCTCGTTCAGCTCTTCGCTGAACTCGTGGATGGCATGAAGATGCTCCGCCGTCGCGGGAATCTCCGTCTGCGGCGTCTTCAGGAACTTCTGGTATCCCCGGTCCACCAGCCGCGAGATCACGCCATTCAGCAGCCATCCCGGCCGCGCCAGCAGCTCGGTGGTGCCGTCGGCAGCGGCGGCA
>JBEKWE010000098.1:0-9945 GCA_049513335.1 Acidobacteriaceae bacterium
AAAGCCGCCCGCGCGGCGCATCGCATCCATAAAGGCCGATGCGACCGATGCCACCACAAAGACCTCTTTCTCGCCGATGCACAGCAGGTTGTTGTCGAAGGCGCCGCCCTCGATGATGGAGCGCGCGGCCAGGTCCAGGTCTGCGGTCTGGTCCACCACCACCGGAGGATTGCCCGGCCCGGCCGCAATCACGCGCTTGCCGTACTTGCTCGCCGCAGCCACCACCATCGGCCCGCCGGTGACGCACAACAGCGCAACCTTGGGATGCTGGAACATCTGCGTAGCGGTTTCGATGGTGGGCTCGAGGACGGTGGTCAGCGAGTTGGCCACGCCGCACTCGCGCTCGATCTCGCGGTTGAAGAGCTGCAGCGCGTACTGCGCAACCCGCTTGCCGGAAGGGTGCGGCGCAAAGATCGCGGTGTTGCCGGCAGCCAGAATATTGATGGCGTTGGCCGCCATGGTCGGCACCGAATGCGTCACCGGAAGCGACATGCCGATCACGCCCCACGGCGCGCGCTCGATGATGCACAGCCCCGACTTGTCGCTGCGCGCATCGCTGCGCATGGCCTCCACACCCAGCACGTAGCGCATGTTCTTCAGCTTCTGAATCTTGTGGTCGAGCCGGCCCACCTTGGTCTCTTCCAACTCCATGCGGCCCAGCTCATCCGAGCGGCCAATGCAGATGTTGCGCACGATGGAGATCATGCGCCCGCGGTCTTCCAGGCTCATCTCCTCCACCTTCTTCTGCGCCACCTGCGCCGCGTTGACCGCCTCGTCCACGGTCAGGAAGACCCCGTCGTGCGCGTCCGCGCTGCTGGCGTGTCTAGCGGATGCCGGTGCGCTGGCCGGTGCGGATGCCGGCGCGCTGGCCGAAGCGGATGCCGGCTGCGGCTGCTGCATCTGGGCGCGCAGCCTCGCGACAACCTCCCGCGCAATCTCCGCAATCACCTGTTCCTGGTTTGTCATACCTTCTCCAAGCCCGTCATTTACGGCTTCGCCAATATCTTGCCGTCCACCTCGACCGTGTCCACGATGCCAACAAGCACCGCGTCCACCGGCGCATCTTTGGTCGCCGGCGTCAGCCGCGCCGAGCTTCCCTGCGTGAACAGCACGCACTCGCCGATCCCCGCGCCAACACTGTCAACCGCCACCACCGAGCTGCCGGAGATCTCCAGCTTGCCCTCTCGGTTGATGTACGGCTGGATCAGCAGCAGCTTCATCCCGCGGAACTTCTCGTTCTTCTGCGTGGAGACGACATTGCCAATTACTTTTGCGATAAACATGTCTGTTCCCCTCTTCGCGCTGCGCAGGATCGTCGCCCCGCGCGGCGTCCGCATCAGCTATTTGGGCAGTACGGACCCCAGGCTGCTGTGCGGCCGTGCGATCACATGCACGCTCATCACCTCGCCGGCCTCCTTGGCGGCTGCCGCTCCCGCATCCACCGCGGCGCGAACGCTGCCCACATCGCCCTGCACAAAGACCGAGCACAACCCGCTGCCCACCTTGTTCCATCCGACGAACTCGACGCTTGCCGCCTTCAGCATTGCGTCGGTGGCCTGCACCAGGGCTACCAGGCCCTTCGTCTCAATCATCCCAATCGCTTCATTGGCCATTTCGTTTCTCCCAATCTTCTTCGTTCCGTATTATTCCGTGACTCGCGTCCAATCCCTCGAACCTTGAATCTCGAACCTTGGCTCGACTTACTTCAAGAAGCTGTCGACCAGCGCATCGTGCGGACGCGCGATCACATGCGAGGCCACCAGTTCGCCGATTGCCTTGGCTGCTGCCGCTCCCGCATCCACGGCCGCGCGCACGCTGCCTACGTCTCCCCGCACGATCGCGGTCACAAATCCTCCGCCGATCTGCACCGTCTTGACCAGCTCCACGCTGGCCGCCTTCACCATCGCATCGCTTGCCTCGACCAGTCCGACGAGGCCCTTTGTTTCGATCAATCCAATTGCTTCACTCATCTTGTCTCCTCTGCCCGCTGGGGCAATTTGTTCCGGTGGACCTGCGCCTGTTGCCGGTGGCACCACGCCGGTTGCGCCGTTGGCTGCGCGCCTCCGGCGGCAGCTCAGCTATTTCTTGACTGCGGCCTTCTTCTCCGCTTGCACGAAGGAGGGCAGCTCGTCGTGGGGGCGCGAGATCACCTGTACGCTGACCACCTCGCCGATGCGCGATGCGGCTTCCGCGCCGGCATCGGTTGAGGCCTTCACCGCGGCCACGTCGCCCTCAACAAAGGCAGTGACCAGTCCCGACCCCACCGACTGCCAGCCGGTAAAGGTCACGTTTGCGGATTTCAGCATCGCGTCAGTCGCCTCGAACAGCGCGACCAAGCCCTTCGTTTCTATCATTCCAAGCGCTTGTTTCATCGAGTCCTCTCTTCTTCCTTCCGAATTTCCTAAAACCCTTGCCGTGCTGAACGACTTACGAAACCGAATGCAAAATTTCTCTCAACTGCCCTACTTCAGCAGTTCAATGTCCTTGGTCAGATGCAGGCCGCAGGCGTTGGCCTCGTCGGTGTCCATGTGGACGTTGAGCCGCGAGGTTGGGTCGATGCGGACGTGAACATTGTTGAACGTAGTGCTGGCCGCGCCGCCGATGCGCAGCTTCATCAGGTCGCCCTGTTTCACTCCGAAGTAGGCTGCCTCGCCCGGGTTCATATGCACATGGATGGCCGCGCGAATGATCCCTTCCTTCAGCTCGATGTTGCCCTTCGGCCCCATGATGATCGCGCCCGGCGTACCCGCGATGTTGCCCGATAGACGCACTGGAATGTCGTCGAAGCCCAGGCTGATGGCGTCCGTGAACGCCAGCTCCACCTGCGACTGCTTGCGCATCGGCCCCAGAATGCGCAGGTTGGAGATCAGCCGGCTGCGCGGCCCGATGATGGTCACCTTCTCGTTGGCGGCGAAGTTGCCCGCCTGATAGAGCTCCTTGTAGACCGTCAGCTCCGTGCCCGGCCCGAAGAGGACGTCCATGTCCGCGCGGCAGATGTGCATGTGCCGCGCCGAGGCCAGCACAGTCAGCACCGGAGCTTCGCCGGCGCCACGCCCCGCGCCATCGCGGCCAAGATACTCCAATGCCACCTGACGAACGATCTGCTCGACCACCGACCGGTCGATTGGTTGCGACGGTTTCGTTAGTGCTGCGCTTCCGCTTGCCATAGTCTGACCTTGCTCACAACGCTCGGTTTCATCTCGCTGCTTCGATTAATTTCCCTATATCTTCCCGCTTCACTGCGCCCCGTTCCACGACGCTCACCGTGTCGCGTGCAACCACACTCTCTTCATCCGCCGGAACGATCAGCACCTTGGTGGCGGAGGTCTTGCTGGAGATCACCTGCGCGGTGCGCGCCGTGCGGTTTACCGCCTCGTCGATCTCGATCTCGAAGGCGGCCAGGTTCCGGCACACCGCGCTGCGCGTCTCCGGGCTGTTTTCGCCGATGCCGCCGGAGAAGCTGATCGCATCCACTCCGTCCAACTCCAGGATGAAGGCGCCAAGATAGTGGCGGATGGCGCGCACATACACGTCCAGCGCAAGCCGCGCGCGCTTGTTTTCCGCCGCCGCAGCCTCTTCCATGTCGCGCATGTCGCCGCTGGTGCCGCTGATTCCCGCGAGGCCAGACTGGCTGCCCAGGATGCGCGCCATCGCGTCGGGGCCGACATTCAGCTTCTTCATCATGTACAGCACGGCGAAGGCGTCAATGTCGCCCACGCGATTGTTCTGCGGCAGGCCCGACTGCGGCGATGTGCCGAAGCTGGTGTCTATCGCCACGCCATCGCGGAAGGCCGCAATGCTGGAGCTTCCCCCCAGATGGCAGGAGATGTGGCGCAGGCCCGGCTTGTTGAACTGCTTGCGCACATTCTCGCTGGCCGCGCGATGGCTCGCTCCGTGGAACCCGTAGCGGCGAATTCCGAACTCCGTGCGCCACTCGTACGGCACCGCGTAGGTCGTCGCCGCCTCGTCCAGCGATGCATAAGGAATGGTCTCGAAGACCGCGACCAGAGGCACGCCGGGCAGTGCGTCGCGAAACGCCTTCATGGCGGCGATATACGGGGGATTGTGCGCGGGCGCGAAGAAGGAGAAGGCGTCCATCGCCGCCAGCAGCTCGTCATCCACCAGGCGAGGGCCACTGAGCGGCCCGGCATGCACCGCCTTGAACCCCACCGCTGCGATCTCCGCGAGACTCTTCAGCGCCTTGCCCGGGCCCACCACATCGGCGATGCACTTGCGAATCGCGGAAGGGTAATCGGGACAATCGCCGCCGGGCTGTCCAATCCGTTCCACCCGTCCTTTGGCCAATACCGTCTCCTCCGGCATCTTCAGCACGCGATACTTGAAGGAGGTGCTACCGATATTGGGGATCAGACATATCATCGTGACGGACGATTCAGTTTGACGAACTGCATTGCAGCGTGGCAGTGTGCGTTGCGTAGTGTCAAACTACGTATTGCACCAGTTGTAACTACCGGCTAACTTTGGTTTAGTAGTAATCAACTACCTATTGCACCACTTGTTACTACGGACTAAGTTAACAATGAACTACTAACTGATAAGTCCGCCAAAGTGCCTATTCTGACGGACTATGAGTGTTCTTGACTGCATCAAAACCATATCGTATATTGACTGTCAGAGTCAATCAGAATTGTGAACGACTTTGAGGATTTTGCCCGATGGCACCAGAGGCAGGAGTGTCGCGAATGGCTGCGGCCAAAGGTAGATCGCAACCGATGACCCCTGCTCGTGTGGGCGAGCTGGGCATCGTGGGCGCAGGCGGCGGCGGATTTCCCACGGCAGTGAAGCTGGCAACGCGCGTGCCGCTGGTCATCGCCAACGCGGCCGAGTGCGAGCCCCTGCTGCACAAGGACAAGGAGCTGCTGCACCACCACTCCGAACCATTTCTGCGCGGAATGCTGGCGGCCATGGAGATGGTGGGCGCGCCGCAGGGCGTCATCGGCATCAAGGAGAAGTACCACGACATCATCGCGGCGATGGAGCAGCGCGCGCCGAAGAACATCCGCGTGGCAACTCTGCCGGACTCCTATCCGGCGGGCGACGAGTTCATCCTCGTCCACATCGTCACCGGCCGCGTCATCCCGCCCGGCGGCCTGCCCAAGGACGTGGACGCCATGGTGGCCAACGTCGAGACCCTGATGAACATTGGGCTGGACCAGCCCGTGACCGAGAAGTATCTCACCGTCGCCGGCGCGGTGCGCAACCCCGTGACGTTGCGCGTGCCCATCGGCATCACCATCGGCGAGGTCATCGCCGCGGCGGGCGGGGCCACGGTGGACGACTTCAGCGTGCTGCTGGGTGGCGTGATGATGGCTAAGCCCGCCGCCGGCCTCGATGTCCCCGTCACCAAGACCACCGGCGGCATCGTTGTCCTTCCCTCCTCGCACAGCCTCATTCTGCGCCACGCGGCCAAGTGGCCCGTGATTGCGCGCGTCGGCCGCTCGGCCTGCGACCAGTGCCGCTTCTGCACGGAGTTCTGCCCGCGCTATCTGCTGGGCCATCCCATCCAGCCGCACCGCGCCATGCAGTCGCTGGGCTTCAGCCCCAGCCCAGCAGAGATCGTCGCCGGAACGCTCTACTGCTGCGAGTGCAACCTGTGCAGCCTGTACGCCTGCCCCGAAGACCTCGATCCCAAGAACGTATGCGTGGAGTCCAAGCCCGCGGCGCGCGCCAACGGGCTCTTCTTCACCGGAACGCCGGAGTCGGTGACGCCGCATCCCATGGCGGACTACCGCCGCGTGCCCATGTCCCGGCTGATCTCGCGCCTTGGTCTCTCCGAGTTCCATAATGTCGGCCCACTCACCGAGCACAGTTTCACGCCCAGCCGCGTCACTCTGCCGCTGAAGCAGCACGCCGGAGCGCCTGCGGTTGCAGTGGTCAAGACGGGGCAGCGGGTGAGCGTGGGCGATCTCGTGGCCGCCCCCGAAGAGGGCAAGCTGGGCGCACGCATCCACGCCAGCATCCGCGGCGTGGTGCGGCTCACCCACGACTCGGTGGTGATCGATGCATAGGACTGGCTTGACGCGTAAGACGAAGCTCGGAAGGAGCCAATCTCGTGGCTGACATTCAATCGATAGGACTCATCGAACTCTCCAGCGTTGCCACCGGCTATCAGGTTGAGGACGTGATGTTAAAGGCCGCCAAGGTCCAGGTCCTGATGGCGCGCAGCATCTGTTCCGGCAAGTTTTTGATCGCCATCGCCGGCGACGTGGCCTCGGTCACCACAGCGGTTGAGGCGGGCGGTGCCGCCGCCGGAGCTTCGCTCATCGAGCGGCGTCAGATCGCGCGCGTACACCCATCCGTGCTGCACGCCATCTCGCAGTCGGTGGAGATCAACCCCTCGCAGTTGCGCTCCATCGGCGTCATCGAGACATTTTCCGCGTCCAGCATCATCGACGCCGCGGACGCAGCCGTCAAGTCCGCCAACGTCACTCTGCTCAAAGTGCATCTGGCGATGGCCCTGGGCGGCAAGGGCTTTGTGCTGATGGCGGGCGATGTATCCAGCGTGCAGGCCGCGGTCGATGCCGGATCGAAGGCCGCCGCCGAAGAAGGAATGCTGGTCTCCCGCGGAGTGATTCCAGCGCCCTCCGAAGAGCTCTTCCGCGATTACATCTGAGCCTTGTCGCTGTAGCCGGCTCCTGCGCGTCCGCGCGGATCTCGAATGGGGCCACGAGTGATATATGTCACATCCGGCGTCTCTCTTTCCATCTACATTAAGTGTCAACATCAGTTTTTTCAGGCAATAACGCCGCTCTGTGGCAGCTTTCGGCGACAACTCAGTTTGGGCAGCGTAGTAGGATAGAAGCAACAGGGACCTCAATCTTGCAACCGGCTGGAAGCTCACGCCGGACTTGAGCAAAACATCTGAAACCGGCCCGCGATGGGCGGATGAACCGTGCGAGCCTGACCGGCTTGGAGGAAATGTCTTGCGTCTTGCTATTGTGAAGGAAGCAGCCGTAGGAGAGACCCGTGTTGCGCTGCTTCCCGATGCCGTCAAGAAGCTGATCGCCAATGGCCTTGAGGTTGCGGTGGAAGCCGGCGCGGGAGTGGCGTCGGGCATCTCCGACGAGGCCTACGCGCAGGCCGGGGCGACGCTGGTCGCCGACCGCGCCGCGCTTCTCGCCTCCGCCGACATTCTGCCCGTGGTGAACGCACCCGCGGCCGAGGACCAGCGAAAGATCAAGCCCGGCTGCGTTGTGATTGGATTTCTGCGTCCGCTGGACGACCCCTCCGCGCTGCTTCCGGCCATCGAGACAGGCGTCACGCTCTTCTCTGTCGAGCTGGTGCCGCGCATCACGCGCGCGCAGGCCATGGACGCGCTGTCGTCGATGGCAACCGTCGCCGGCTACAAGGCCGTCATCCTTGCCGCCGACACGCTGCCGCGACTCTTCCCCATGCTGATGACCGCGGCGGGAACCATTGCGCCGGCGCGGGTCTTTGTGATCGGCGCTGGTGTCGCCGGCCTGCAGGCCATCGCCACCGCGCGACGGCTGGGCGCCGTAGTGGAGGCGTACGACGTTCGCGCCGCCGCGGGCGAACAGGTGCGTTCGCTGGGCGCGAAGTTCCTCGATGTCGACCTCGGCGGACTGAGTACCGAAGACAAGGGAGGCTACGCCAAAGAGCTGAGCGAGGAAGCGCTGGACCGCGGGCGCGACCTGATCGCCAAGACCGCCAAGACCGCCGATGTCATCATCACCACCGCGCAGGTCCCCGGCCGGCCCGCTCCGCTGCTGCTGCGGCGCGATGCGGTGGAGAACATGCGCCCCGGCACGGTCCTGGTCGATCTGGCGGCGGCGGGCGGGGGAAACTGCGAGCTGACCAAGCCGGGCGAGACGCAGGTATACAACGGAGTGACCCTGCTTGCCCCGCTGAACCTGCCGGCCGCCGTTCCCGGCCACGCCAGCCAGCTCTACTCGCGCAACATCGCCAACTTCCTCGCCCTCATCGTCAAGGACGGCGCGCTCCACCTCAACATGGAGGACGAGATCCTCAGCGGCTCCTGCGTGGCCCACCAGGGCAAGGTCGTCAATCCGCGCGTGGCTTCGGCCCTGCAAGCCGCCGCGGGCAGTAAACAAGTTTCGCAATAAACCCGAGAGGCCTATGAATCCTGCTGTTCTGATCGCTTCGGTCTACGTCTTCGCTCTGGCCGCCTTCCTGGGCTACCAGGTCATCAGCCGCGTTCCGCCCCTGCTGCATACGCCGCTGATGTCGGCCACCAACGCCATCAGCGGCATCTCGCTGATCGGCTCGCTGGTTCTGGCCGGGGCCACTCACTCGCCAGTTGCGCACATTCTGGGCTTTATCGCCGTCACCGCATCCACCATCAACGTGGTCGGCGGATTCGGCATCACCGACCGCATGCTGAAGATGTTCGGCAAGCGCAAGGACGAGGGGAAGAAGGCGCCTGCCGCGGGGGCGTCCCAATGAGCCTCACTTCCTACTTCATGGAAGCGACCTACCTGGTCGCCTCGATCCTCTTCGTACTCGCCTTGAAGGGCATGTCTCATCCGGAGACGGCGCGGCGCGGCATGTTCATGGCCGAGGGCGGAATGTTCATGGCCATCGTCGGCACGCTGATTGGCGCGCACATCGTCACCTGGGGATGGATCCTCGTCGGGCTCACCATCGGGTCGATCATCGGGATATGGATGGCGCTCTTCGTTCCCATGACTTCGATGCCGCAACGGACCGCGCTGTCGCACGCCTTTGGCGCGCTGGCGGCGGCGCTGGTCGGCGTCGGCGAGTTCATCATCCGCGGCTCGGAGATGACCGTCGTCACGCGCGGCGCACTGGGATTTGAAGTCATGTTGGGCGCGCTCACCACCACGGGATCGCTGATCGCGGCGGGCAAGCTGCACGGCACCATCCCGGGCAAACCCATCCAGTTCCGCGGCCAGAACGCCATCAACCTGATCATCTTCCTCGCCATGACGGGCAGCTTTGTCTACTTCTGGATGCACCCGTCGGTCATCGCGGCCTTCTACACCATGCTGGGCGTGGCCTTCGTCTTCGGCGTGATGCTGGTGATCCCCATCGGCTCGGCGGACATGCCCGTCGTCATGTCGCTGTTGAACAGCTACGCCGGCCTGGCCGCCGCCGCCACCGGCTTCGTCCTGGGCAACAACGTGCTGATCATCGCCGGTACGCTGGACGGATTCTCCGGCTTCATCCTGTCGGTGCTGATGTGCAAGGCCATGAACCGCTCCATCACCAACGTGCTGTTCGGTGGATTCGGCGCGGTCATCGCCACGGCCTCAACCAACGTCGGTGGAGTGATGCGCGAGATCTCGCTGGACGACGCGGCCATGCAGCTTGCGTTTGCCAACCGCGTCATCTTCGTTCCCGGCTACGGCCTTGCCACCGCGCAGGCCCAGCACGCCGTGCGCGAGCTGGGCGAGTTGCTGGAGTCGCGCGGCGTCACCGTCAAGTACGCCATTCATCCCGTCGCCGGACGCATGCCCGGACACATGAACGTGCTTCTGGCCGAGGCCAACGTGCCCTACTCGCAGCTCTACGAGATGGACCAGATCAACCCCGAATTCCCCTCCACCGATGTGGCCGTGGTGATTGGCGCCAACGACGTCGTCAATCCCGACGCGCGCGACAATCCCAACTCGCTGATCGCCGGAATGCCCATTCTGGAAGTGGACCGGGCGAAGAGCGTCATCGTGCTCAAGCGCGGCCAGGGGCGCGGCTTCTCCGGGCTGGAGAACCCGCTCTTCTTCAAGTCCAACACCAACATGCTCTACGGCGACGCCAAGAGCACCCTCAGCCATCTCGCCCAGGCCGTCCAGCACGTCTAACTTGCCGCGCGGCGTCCACTGCCGCGCAACTTTCACCAATGTTTCCTCGTACTATCTCTGGATGCCTCCGGAAACTTTACCCTCCCCGCACACAGCCGCGCAGAAAGATTCGGCCGCCGCTGGG
>JBEKWE010000099.1:0-15665 GCA_049513335.1 Acidobacteriaceae bacterium
CGACGACGGGGAGGTTGTCGGCGACGCCGGCACGGAAGCGGTCGCGCGTGTCGGCGAGCGCCTGGGCGGCCAGATCGACGTTGCTGCGCGCCACCTTGACCAGCGCGGCGGAGGACTCGACGTCCATCCGGCTGGCGCGGATCTGGGCGTCGATGGTGACCTTGAGCGACTCGATCTGTCGCTGCAGGGAGATCTGCTGGGCCGCGGCAACCTGGCTCTCGCCGCGGAAACGGCCCTCCTCGAAGATGGGAATCTTCAGCGTTCCCTGAGCGGTGAAGACGCCGTGGTAGTTGCCCTGGGTCACGCCCAGCACCCCGTAGTCGCTGTTGAAGGAGAGCGATGGAAGGCGTTCGAACTTCACCGCCTTCTGCGCTCGCTGGGCGACTTCGAGCTGCGCCGTCAGCGCGAGCAGGTCCTTGCGGTGCTCATAGGCCAGCGAGCGTGCCTGGTCGAGCGGCATCTCGGCCAGCTCGGCGTAGGGAACCGCGTCAGTGAGCGAGAGCTCCTGTTCAGCGGGCAGCCCGATGAGGCGGTTGAGCGCGATCTTGTCCTTGGCGAATGTGTTCTGGGCGCGCACCAGCGCCTGCTGCTCCGACTGCAACTGCACGCGGGCGCGCAGCACGTCCAGGTTGGTGCCGACGCCGGCGTCGTGCGCCAGCGTGGCCTGGCGCAGCACCTCTTCATCGGCGGTCAAAAGGGCCTGCGCGTTGGCGATCTGCGCCTGGTCGGCCAGCGCCGCCAGATACTCTGTGCCCACCGCATCAACCACCCCTCCGCGCACATTGAGCGTGTTCATGGCAACGACGTTGGAGGCCTTCTTTGCCGCCTGGTAGAGATAGAAATCGGTCAGGTTGAACAGCACCTGGTCGGCGCTGAACTGTGCGCTGGTGGTGTCCACCTTGACGATCTCTTTGACGGTTCCGGGCGCGAAGCCGAAGGCCGCCAGCGACGAGGGCTTGAATCCCATGGCGGCCAGGTTGAGTTCGAGCGCGTTGCTGTAGGCGGTCGCCCGCATGTTGGGAAGCAGCGCAAAGTAGACGCCCAGGACCTGGCCGCGGACAGACTGCTCGCTCTGGGTGGCCAGCAGCACCTGCAGGTTGTGCTTCAGTCCGCGGCCGATGGCGTCGTCCAGCGAGAGCGGCAGAGCGCCCGGCGTGGCCTGCTCCACAGGGAAGCGAAGCCCCGAGGTTTCCCCCGCCTGGCCGGCGAAGATGGGTTGGATGAAGGCGCGATCGGCAAGCGGCTGGCCCGCCTCGCGCTCCACGGACTGCTCCGGCAGCGCGGCCAGCAGGGCGCTGGGAGCCATGGGCAGGGAGGGATTCTCCTGCGCACGCGCGGCGCCGCCCAGTCCGGCGCATGCCAGCGCCAGCAGCGCGCCTGCGCAGCGCCCTGTGCGCCGATGGACCCGCGCTCTTGCGCCGGAAAAATTCGACTGGAAGATAGTAACCACGCTCATCTCCAGTTTAGAGCGTCGCGGCCCCTTGTGGGGTACCAAAGTCGCCCCCTGCACGGCAACGATTATGGATTGTGCATTGGAAGTTTGCGGGTATATGCTCTCTGTGTTTGCTGGTATATGTTCCCTGAGAGGATACTCATGTTGAACCCTCCCATTTTTCCCGCAATTTTCTTCCCCGCGCTTGGCGTCTTTTGGATCTTCGTGATCTGGGTTCTCTGGAAGATTGTGCAATCGCTTCGAGGCATCGATGCGAGCCTCAAGAGCGCGGATGAAAGCCTCAAGGAGATTTCGGACAGCCTGAAGAACAAGAGCTGAAAACGAATTCCTTGAACTGTCGGCTGACCCAGAGGTGTTGCGTAGATCAGCGAATCTGCACCAGGCCCGGTTCGGCCCCCGAGCTGGCGCCAGGTACGCCGCCGGGAGTCACGTGAGAGGTCTGCGGCGCGCGCCAGTGGTCGATATAGCTGACCTGATGCACGCAACTGATGGTGCAGTTGGGGGCGCAGCTCTTCTCGGTGAGGAACTCGCGGCGCAACTCCGCCCTGCCGTACTGGGCCAGAGGCACACCGGGATATCCGCGCTGCTGTGAGCAGTAGTGAACCAGCCCGAACTCGCAGATGTACAGATAACGCGCCCCCGCGCGGCATCGCCAGTCGTTGGGCTGGCCGTTGGCGATGGCCTCCTGAAAATGGTTGAAGCGTGAATAATTGCGCCGCGTCAGCCGCCGCACCTTGTCCCACACCGTGCGCTCCGCATCGCCCAGCGGCTTCAACTGCCCGCTGCCATCGTGAATAATGCCAATGGTCGAAGTGAATCCCAGCGCCAGCGCTCGTTCGCTCACCGTCAGCGCGTCGGTCGGGTTGGCAATCCCGCCGCCCACCACGGAGTTGATGTTCACATGGAAGTCGGCTTGTTCGGCCAGCATGCGCAGCTTCGCGTCCAGCACCTTCAGGCTCTTCTTCGACACCGCGTCCGGCATCACATTGTCGATGGAGATCTGCATGTGGTCGAGGCCGGCGCGGTTCAGCCGCTCGATCCGCTCCGGCATCAGCAGATAGCCGTTGGTAATCACTCCGGCGATTGCGCCGGTGCGGCGGATGCGCGCGATCACGCGGTCCAGCTCCGGGTGCAGCAGCGGCTCGCCCCCGGAGATGGTGATCACCGAGGTCCCTAGGCGGCCCAACTCGTCGATGCGCCGCTCCATCTCCTCGATGGGCACGGGGTCGGAGACGTCGTCGAACTCGTTGCAGTAGGTGCAGGCCAGGTTGCAGCGCCGCATGGGCACGATGTGCGCCATATACGGGTGCCCGGTGTCCATGAGCGCCGACGCGATCGAGGCCAGCTCGCGCAGCTTGCGCGTCGATGATCTCCAAATGCGCTGCGCGGCCTTCCATCGGCGGAGCGCAGTGTCGGGACGTCGCGAGGCTGTATTCTCCAGGGCCATCACTGATAGATTCCTTGCATCATCGCTGGATTCATTGAATCACACCCCAGCCGCGCAGAGCGACCCCGCCAAGGTGTGCGGCGGCATGTTCATGGCACAGTGCGCGACGTGCCGGAGTCTTGCGACGCAGTGCAATCCCCGTCGAGACCGTGATTGCAGTAGCATGGCAGACGAGGGCCCATAGCTCAATTGGTCAGAGCAGCGGACTCATAATCCGTTGGTTCGCATTCCGCGGCAAATGCGATCGGCTGCGAAGGCGCGGGATTCGACAGGCCTGAGACCGACTTAAGGCCTGCGCAGTTTGCGGGTCGCGATACTATGAGCTAAGTGAACACAGCGATGATCTCCGTGCTGATTCTCACCAAGAACGAAGAGCGCGATCTGCCCGCAGCGCTGGCCTCGGTCGCCTGGTCGGACGACGTGCATGTCTTCGACTCGCACAGCACAGACAGGACGGTGGAGATTGCGCGCGCGGCTGGCGCGCAGGTCCACAGCCGCGTCTTCGACGACTACGCCACGCATCGCAATGCCGCACTGGGCGTGGCGTTCAAGCACCCGTGGGTCTTCCTGCTGGACGCCGACGAGCGGCCCACCCCGGAGCTGTGCGCGGAGATGCAGCGCGTGGTTCGCGAGGTGCCGGCAAGCACCGCCGCCTTCCGCCTGCGCCGCCGCGACTTCCTCTTCGGCACATGGCTGAAGCACGCGCAGCTCACGCCGTTCTACATCCGGCTGGTGCGGCCGGAGCGGGCAAAGTACACGCGCGCCGTCAACGAGGTGCTCCAGGTCGACGGCCTCATCGCCGAACTGGCGCATCCGCTCGACCACTTCCCGTTCTCGAAGGGGATTGCGCACTGGATCGCGAAGCACAACGTCTACTCAACCATGGAGGCCGAGCTGATCTTCCGCCAGCAGGGCCTGCAGAACCCCAGCCTGCGCGCCGCGCTCGGCCATCCCGACTTCCACACGCGGCGGCTGCACCAGAAGGCGATCTTCTACCGGATGCCGGGAAGGCTGCTCATCAAATGGCTGTACATGATGTTTGTGCGCGGCGCAGTGCTCGACGGCGCGGCGGGCGTCACCTACGTCACACTGCAGGCGATCTACGAGACCATGATTGTGCTGAAGACCAAGGAACTGCGTCACGGAGGCGCGTGAGGAAGTTCTGAATGAGTTCTACAGATTCCCTCAGCGGCTAGCGAGCATTTTCACAACTGCTATAGAGGGAAAAGAATTGTAGAGGGAAAAGAATTGTCATTCTGACCCTGACCCTGAGCGCAGTCGAAGGGGAAGGGAAAGAATCCCCGTATTTGTTCCTAGCGCGGCACTCTACTTCATTTGTGAAAATGCTTTAGAATGCGGGCACCCCACATCCGGGGTCCCCGGCGAGCGCATTTGCTCGCTGGGGTGGGCATCCGGGGTCCCCGGCGAGCGCATTTGCTCGCTGGGGTGGGCATCCGGGGTCCCCGGCGAGCGCATTTGCTCGCTGGGGTGGGCATCCGGGGTCCCCGGCGAGCGCATCAAGCGTCCTTCTCCCCTCTCAGCTAAAATTCTCCTGCGGCTTTTTCTCGCGCCGCGCAAGGCGCAAGGGAGAAACCTCCGTGAGCGTTGTGGCAGGGGTCGACTTCGGCACGCTGAGCGTGCGCATCTCCATCTTCGACAAGCTCCGCGGCAAGCTCGGCTCGGCCCTCGCCGAATACCCGCTGCACAGCTCGCCCTCCGACCCGCAGCTCAAGACGCAGTCGCACGACGACCAGATGTCCGCCCTCACCCGCGCCATGCGTGAGGCGATTAAAGTCAGCGGCATCGACGGCCACGAGATCAAATCCATCGCGCTCGACACCACCGGCTCCAGCGTCCTCCCCGTCGGCGAAGGTCTCGTCCCCCTCGGCGAGTACTACCTCTGGTGCGACCACCGCGCCGCCGCCGAGGCCGCCGAGATCACCCGCGCGGCACACGAGTTTGGCTTTGAGGGGATTGCCTGGTGCGGCGGCGTCTACTCCTCCGAGTGGGGCTGGTCGAAGCTCCTCCACTGGCTGCGCCACAACCCCGAACTGCGTCCTAAATTCGTCACCGCGCTGGAGCACTGCGACATGGTCGCTGCAACCCTCTGCGGCATCATCGGCCCCGACCAACTCCCGCGCAGCGTCTGCACAAGATCGCCGGCCGCCTCTGTGCAAAGTGGGCCGAAGCCCTCGGCCTCACCCCCGGAATCCCCATTCCCACCGGCGCATTCGACGCGCACTGGGACGCCCTCGGCGCCAACATCCGCCTGGGCGATGTAGTCAACGTCATCGGCACATCCACCTGCATCATCGGCCTCAGCGATCAGCAGACCCTTGTCCCCGGCGTCTGCGGCGTCGTCCCCGGCTCGGTCGATCCCGCGCACGTCGGCATCGAGGCGGGAATGTCCGCCGTGGGCGACGTCTTCGCCGCCATCGCGCGCCGCGCCGGCTCCTCCGTCGCCGCGCTCACCGATGCCACCGCCGACTACAAGGCCGGCCAGACCGGACTCCTCCGCCTCACCTGGGACAACGGCGACCGCACGGTCCTGGTCAATCCAGCACTCGGCGGCGTCACCTTCGGCTGGAACCTCCACCACACCCCAGCCGACGAGCTCTTCGCCGCCATCGAAGGCTCCGCCCTGCACACCCGCGTCATCTTCGACCGCATGGCAGAGAACGGCGTGCCCATCCGCCGCGTCATCAACGGCGGCGGCATCCCCAAGAAGAACGCAAAGCTGAACCAGGTCTACGCCAACGTTCTGCGCAAGCCCGTGCTCGTCCCAGTGGGAGACGTCACCTCGCTCGGCTCCGTCATCATCGCCTTCCTCGCCGCCGGCGATTTCCCCTCCATCGAGGCCGCGCAGAACGCCCTCTGCCCGCCCTTCAAGACAGTTCTTCCCGAACCCGCCGAGGCCGCGCGCTACGACCGCCTCTTCCCCCTCTTCCGCGACGCCTACTTCGCGCTTGGCACGCCCGACGCCCCACCCGCAGCCCTCGGCCGCATCCTGCCCGAGCTGCAATCCATCCGCCGCGACACCACCGCCGCCCACTAGAAGCGAAGCCGCCTTCAGAACCCCCGCGTCAGCTCATACGGAAAGAACGACAGCGTCCCATCCGAACGCAGGACCTTCAACGTCAGACTGGTCGTTCCATTGATGGTCGCCTCCACCACCGTCCCCGTCGCGTCCCGCTTCGAGAAGTCCACATGGAACGACGTGACCGGGCCCTTCCATTCGCTCTCGGTCGTAAAGTCTTCGGTGAACCGCTGCAACGGATAGTCGGCGTATCGCTGTGTGTGCTGCTGCCACTCGGCATCGTTGTTCCATATCCCATACGCCTTGGGATACTCCCCCGCCTTGACCGCCGTCAGAAACACATTCACCCTGTGTTCCGCCGGCAGGTTGGTGAACAGCCATCCGTGCCCCAGCAGAAATCCCGCCAGCGTCAGCACCGCCATCGCCGCAACAAAGATTCCCGACCCCACCCATATGTTGCGTCTCCGGTTTTCCTTTCGCTCGTCATATTCCGGTGCATTCAGCAGCGTCATCGCGCAGGTCCTCCGTGCAGAGATTCCCCTCCATTAGACACCGAAGGCGCTCCCCAGGTGCCCGCCATGGCAATGCCGTCACTGCCACCCGAAGGCATCCTTGAAGATCGCGAACTCGTTTGCCCCGCCGGTCGAGTACACCGAGACCACGTCGAAGCGCACTCGAACCATCCTCCGCTCGTCCTCCGGCAATGTCCGCAGGTAGGCCCTCGCCAGGTTACGCACCATGTTGCGTTTCTCCTCATCCACGGCGCTCTCCGCCGGAGTGATGTCCCGCTCGGTCCGCGTCTTCACCTCGACCAGGCAGAGCCACTCCCCATCCCACCCGATCACATCCACATCCCCACGCGCCCGGGTGCTGGTCCAGCGCCGCGCCACCACCCTCAGTCCGCGCCGCTTCAGCTCGAAGTACGCCGCCCACTCGCCTTCCAGGCCCGTAGCCAGGTGCGGGGCCGCCGCCGGCCCGTTTCCCATCCGCGCCCACAGACCATGCATCCGTCCCAGCGCCCACTCCTGCGCGTCAATCCACAGCCGCTCCAGCTTCCCCGCTGCCGCCATGCTCGCGATCATACCCCACACATCGCTTCTATGCGAGTGCGGAAATCGGATCGGCCCTCCCTCGAACCTCGAACCTAGTACCTCGAACCTGAATCCCCCATTGCCCCCGCCCCGGATTCCTGCAATACTTAAACGTGCCCCACACGCGCGGCCAATCCAAACAACAAATTATTCGGAGGCGCAGATGTCAGCAAAATACATCTTTGTAACAGGCGGAGTTGTGTCTTCACTCGGCAAGGGTCTTGCGGCATCCTCCATCGGCTGCCTGCTGGAGGCGCGCGGCATCAAGATCAACATGATGAAGTTCGATCCCTACCTCAACGTCGATCCCGGCACCATGTCGCCCTTCCAGCACGGCGAGGTCTTCGTCACCGACGACGGCGCCGAGACCGACCTCGACCTCGGCCACTACGAGCGCTTCACCCACGCCCGCCTCTCCCGCGACAATAACCTCACCACCGGCCGCATCTACGAGCAGATCATCACCAAGGAGCGGCGCGGCGATTACCTCGGCAAGACCGTCCAGGTCATCCCCCACGTCACCAACGAGATTAAAAACGCCATGCGCAAGGTCGCCGCAGACTGCGAGGTCCTCATCGTCGAGATCGGCGGCACCGTCGGCGACATCGAGTCCCTCCCCTTCCTCGAAGCCATCCGCCAGATGCGCCAGGACCTCGGCCGCGACAACACCCTCTTCGTCCACGTCACCCTCATCCCCTGGATCGCCGCCGCCCGCGAGCTCAAGACCAAGCCCACCCAGCACTCGGTCAAGGAGATGCTCTCCATCGGAATCCAGCCAGACATCCTGCTCTGCCGCAGCGACCGCGCCGTCCCCCGCGAGATGCGCGCCAAGATCGCCCTCTTCTGCAACGTGCAGGAGAACGCCGTCATCGCCGCCCGCGACGTCGCCAGCATCTACGAGGTCCCCATCAACTTCGCCGCCGAGGGAGTCGATGCCCTCGTCCTCCAACTCCTGCGCATAGACGCCCCTGCCCCAGACCTCGCCCGCTGGCAGGAGGTCGTCCGCCGCGCCTACCATCCCGCCGATGAAGTCTCCATCGCCATCGTCGGCAAGTACGTCGAGTACGAGGACAGCTACAAATCCCTCAAGGAAGCCCTCGTCCACGGCGCGCTCGCCCACAACCTCAAGCTCAAGGCCACCTGGGTCGAGGCCGAGGGACTGGAGACTCACGACGAACCCATCGGCGATGCGCCCGGCCGCCCCAATCGCGACTACGAGGCGCAGCTACGCGGCTTCGACGGCATCCTCGTCCCCGGCGGCTTCGGCAAGCGCGGCATCGAAGGCATGTTGAACGCCATCCGCTACGCCCGCGAGTCCGGCACGCCCTACTTCGGCATCTGCCTCGGCATGCAGACCGCATGCATCGAGTACGCGCGCAACGTCTGCGGCCTCGCCGGCGCCAACTCCGGAGAGTTCGACCCCGCCACGCCCCACCGCATCATCTACAAACTGCGCGAGCTCACCGGCGTCGAGGAGATGGGAGGGACCATGCGCCTCGGCGCATGGGCCTGCCGGCTCGAACCCGGCTCACTCGCCGCCCGCGCCTACGGCACAACCGAAATCTCCGAGCGCCACCGCCATCGCTACGAGTTCAACCGCGAGTACGAACCCGTCTTGACGGGAGCAGGTCTGAGATTAACCGGGACCACCCCCGACGCCACCTACGTCGAGATCGTCGAGATTCCCACCCACCCCTTCTTCCTCGCCTGCCAGTTCCACCCCGAATTCAAATCCAAGCCGCTGGAGCCCCACCCCATCTTCCGCGACTTCATCGCCGCCAGCTACAAAGAATCGCAGCAACGTAAAAAAAACAGTGAGAGCATAGAAACTTCCACTGCTTCGTCGGCAGAGGTTGCCGTTACTGTGCAGGCGTAAGAGCAACTGCGGAGTTCATTTGATTATTTCTTAATAGTTTTCAATAGATCGGATGTCTTCATCAGATAGACGGGCGTTCCGTCCTCGCCAATTTTGTATGTGAAATTATGGCCGGTGATCATCACGGGCATTCCACCCATCATCAGCACATTCGCCACATCTGTGTCCTCTGGAGCGTCGTCAAGGATCGCAGTCCGAACAACCATTACCGGCTTTGTCCCTGTGGGAACCTTGTACTCCATCAGGGATACATGCATCCTGTGTGTCTCTTCAATCTTGGTTCCGTCATGAGAGATGCGATAGCGGATGTCTGCGCCTGCCGGAAAACTCTCAATGGTCGTCTGCGCCGGATAAAAGTAGACATACCATCCTCCCTGCGGAGCCGGTAAAACCGTACCGTTATAGGGTCGAACTTGCGGTTTGAAGGCAGTTCGAGCCAAATCGTAAGCGCGCGCCTCCTCCAGCCACTGCCCCTGATCTTCCACAGGAGGACTGTTGACAGTGACCTTCGGCTGCTTGATATCGCCCGTCGGCGTGGTCTCGAAGGCAAGAAGGAACGAGTCTTTTGCCTCATTCAGTCGACCGAAAGCAACCACCCAGCCTGTGCTCGTCTGTTGTCCGAGATACATCTGGACAAGTCCCTCTTTTGGATGGAGAGCCTGAACTGCATCCGTTGCGTGCCAAGCCACCGCATCATATGCCGCGATAGCTCTCCCTCTCTCTGCAATGGAAGCAAGTTCGGCAGCGTCCGCTGGCTTGTCTCTCTCACGCACCTCGTTATTCGCTGCCTGAGCAAACACAGGAACACTAAGGCTGAACACAAGGAGGAGAGCAATCAATACTGGGTAGATGTTCCGAAAATTGGTCGCTGTTCGCACGCCGTAATAATATCGCACAAATAGAAAAAATACGTTGGTTTCCCCTCAAACTCTCAGCAGAACAGACCCCTTCGCCCTTCCAGCCAAAGCCCTGTCAAACGTCACAAGCGTCAGCCCGGCAGTCTCGGCAAAAGCCGCAAAATAACCATCCGCCCATTGCTTTGGGGACGCCTCTCCGCGATTGGTTCTGAGCCGAAACCTCGGTTCGATCCCTTGTGGCTCATCTAGGTAACGATTGCGGCTGTCTTGAAAAAACAGATCGTAAATCTTCCATGCAGCCGACTGTGTCATCACATCCTCGCCCATCGCACTGCGCGTAGTCAGCAGGCGAAGCAGGCCCAGTTGTGTCAAGCGACAGAAATAAATCCTGTACTCAAGCCCGAGTGGATCGATCCACAAGGTAGCAGCCTTATGATGGGGATGACGGGCATGTGCCAAGGCAACCCATACATTCACGTCAGGGAAAAGGGATGTATTCGTAGACACCCTCCTCGCCGAGCTTGAGAGAGCCGGGCTGTTTCGAGGCCACAAGAGGGTATTTCAGTTTCTTCGGCGCTGCCGCTTCTATCTGGCGGGGATCATACATGACCTTGCGCAGAATGATCTGCTTCACCGACGTGCCCTCCCGGGCAGCCTCGCTCTTCAGTTCGCGATACACCGGGTCCGGAATGTCCATCGTGGTTCTCATAAACCCATCCTACCATATTTATGGCTGAGCCAGTGGACAGCCTTCGCCCTTACTCCGGCTGCCCCATTCCTCCCACCTTTGTCTCCCGCGATGAGCGGGCATTCCCCGCCCGCAGCCCCACCACCTCATCCAGAATCCGCTCCGCCACATCGTGCTTACTCATCTCCGGAATCTCCACCGCGCGCTCCGCCGTGATGAAGACCGCCGCGTTGCGCTCCGAGTCGAACCCAATCCCCGCCCTCGACACATCGTTCAGCACAATCGCGTCCGCACCCTTGGCACGCATCTTCTCCCGTGCGCGCGCCACGTCCGAGCCGATCTCCGCCGCAAACGCAATCACCAGCGTCCCGGCTCGGCGCGCATCGACAACCCCCCGCACGATGTCCTCGGTCGGCTCCAGCTCCAGGTGCAGCTTCCCCTCACGCCGCAGCTTTTCCGCCGAAACCTTCGCCATGCGGAAGTCCGCCACCGCCGCCGCACCCACCATCACCGTCGCCTCCGCCACGCGCTCCATCACCGCCGCGCGCATCTCCTCGGCGCTGGTCACCGGCACAAACACGCAGCCCTCCGGAGGATGCAATGCAGTCGGCGCGCTCACCAATATCACCTGCGCTCCCCGCAGCCGCGCCGCCTCCGCAATCGCATAGCCCATCTTTCCGCTGGAACGGTTGCCCAAAAACCGCACCGGATCGATCGCCTCCCGCGTCCCTCCCGCCGTCACCAGCACCGTCTCGCCCACCAGGTCCTGCTTGCTCTCGCTCGCCGCGCCTGCCAGCGCATCCATTACCGCCTGCGCAATCGCTTCCACGCTGGCCAGCCGCCCGGCCCCCGTCATCCCGCACGCCAGATACCCGCTCTCCGGCTCCACAAACCTCACGCCCCGCTCACGCAGCGTCCTCACATTCGTCTGCGTCGCCGCGTGGTTCCACATATTCACATTCATCGCCGGAGCCACAATCACCGGCGCGGTCGTAGCCAGCGCCATCGTCGACAGAAAATCGTCCGCCAGCCCATGCGCCATCTTGGCCAGTACATGCGCCGTAGCGGGCGCAATCACCAGCGCGTCGCAGCCCTGCGCCTCGGAGATGTGCTCAATCTGTCCCTGCTCGTCGAGCCCCGTCGGCGACCCACTCTCCTCGCCCCATCCGCTCCACATGCTGGTAATCGTCCTGTGCCCGGTCAACGACGAAAACGTCAGCGGCCGCACAAACTCCTCCGCCGCCCTCGTCATCACCACATGCACGTCCGCTCCGCGCTGCTGTAGTTCGCGCACCAGCTCGGCGGCCTTGTATGCGGCCACACCGCCGCACACTCCCACAGTCACCCAGGGTGTTTCGCCATTCTTCGCAGCACCAGCCATGGCTCGCTCCATTCGCGCTGCTACAAGAATAGCAGCGCCGCTGCTCTGCTCACCGCACCAGACGCGCCGAAGCCGCAATCGCCGCTCCCGCCATCCGGCGCCGGAGAAATCTCCTCGACGCTGCATCTTCCGCTGCAAAGACGGCGTCCCTACTATCGGCGGGGGTTTTCGGGTTCAAATCTAAAGATTCGCTGGCGTGCAACTATCTCCGCAGATTGGTGTTTCTTACAAAAAAAGGCTTGTACAGGGCGTTTCCGCAGGGCCATCCTTCGCCGCTTCTACTCCGCTAAAGCGGCCTTTCAACCAGGGTCCAATCAGAGAAAGGCTTTTTATGAAGCGACTGATATCCTCTTCGCTCACCCTCCTGATCACCTTCTGCATGCTTGTGGCCACCGACCGCCGCGCCTGGGGATACGTCGATCCTGGTTCCGGCTTGATCGCTCTGCAAACATTCGCCTCCGTGGGCGCGGCCTACGCCTTCTTCATTCGCCGCCGCATCCGCGCATTTTTCGCAAGCAAGCAGAAGGCCCCCGTCGAAGTCCTGCCCGCCGCGACCGGCTCATCTGAGTCCCGCGAAGTAGTATGAACGCTGCGTCGCCCCGCGCCACATTCCGCGATCCCTCCGGTTCGCTCCGCTTTGAAGGCGAGCTGGCCGTCCGCACCATCGCCGCCTCCGCGCGCGCGGAGGTGCTCGATTTTATCCAGTCCCCCCTCTGCCAAACCATGCAGCGGCGCGGCGACCTCATCGCCGCCGCAGTCGACGACTCCGGCCCCCAGCTCATCCTCCGCCATCCCAGAATCCCCATCCCCACCTACCCGTGGGAGTGGACCTCTGCGCAGTGGCTCGCCGCAGCCAACCTCACCCTCAACCTCTGCGAAGAGGCCATCGCCGCCGGCTGGGTTCTCAAGGACGCCACCCCGCTCAACATCCTCTTCCTCGGCCCCCGTCCCATCTTCGTAGACATCCTCTCCTTCGAGCGCAGAAGTCCCGCCCGCCACGACCCGACGCGCCGCGGTCCCAACCCCTCCATCTGGCTCGCCTACGCGCAGTACGTCCGAACCTTCCTTCTGCCCCTGCTGATGGACCGCCTGCTCCATTGGCCGCTCTCTCTCAGCCTCTTCCGGCGCGACGGACTGGAGCCCGCCGAATGTTTCCGCGCCCTCCCCTGGCGAAGCCGCCTTTCCCGCGCCGCGCTCTGGCCCATCACCCTGCCCACCCTGCTCGATCGCCGCAAGCAATCCGCCGCGCCCGCAAAAGCAGTCGCGCCGCCGTACTCCGCCGCGCCGCAAAAAAAATCCCGCCTGCACGATCCCGAAGTTGCAACCCACATCCTTCACCGCACCCTCAAGACCCTCCGCCGGCGCACCCTCCGCGCCGCCCCGCACTCCGCCTCCTCCAACTGGAGCGTCTACCCGCAGACCCTCACCCACTACACTCCCGAGCAATCCCGCCAGAAGCTCGACTGGGTCCGCCGCATCCTCGAATCCACCCACCCCACCCGCGTCCTCGACATCGGAGCCAACACCGGCGACTTCAGCGCGCTGGCCGCCTCGCTCGGAGCCGACGTCGTCGCCCTGGAGCGCGACCAGCCCTCCGCCGACCGCCTCTTCCGCATGGCCCGCCAGCGCAATCTCCCCATCCTCACCATCCACGCCGACCTCGCCCGCCCCACTCCCGCCGTCGGCTGGCTGAACGCCGAATCCCTCGCTCTGCTGCCGCGTCTCGAGGCCCAATTCGACCTCGTCCTCATGCTCGCCGTCATCCATCACCTCCTGCTGATGGAACAGGTTCCGCTGCCCGAAATTCTCGCCCTCTGCCATCGCCTCACCCGCCGCCATCTCCTCCTCGAGTGGGTGCCCGTCGCCGACCCTATGTTCCAGAGCCTCCTGCGCGGCCGCGACGCCCTCTACGGCTCCCTCTCCGAAGACGGCCTCATCAGTACCTGCGCCAACCGCTTCCGCCTGCTCGACCGCCAACCCCTCGCCAACGGCCGCATCCTCCTTCTCTTCGAAAAAATCCCCTCCGAGGGGATTGGTCCCGTCAGCAACGGGAGAACCGCCGAATGCTGAAGCGACTCTGCCAATCTCTCGGCCTCGCCTCGCTCATCCTCGTCACCAACTACGGCGACCTGCTGGGTGGCGGCGCGGATGTCCGCATGCACACCCCATTCCCCCTCGCCCAGCTCTGCTTCGCCCATATCGCAGACCTCCTCCTCCTCGCCCTGCTGCTCTTCCTCCTCCTCACCTCCTTCGCGCGCACCCGCTTCTATCCCTGGCTGTGCCTCCTGCTCGCCATCGCCGTCCCGCCTTATCTTCTGCAGCGCACCCAGTCCATCAATTCGTTTGATCTCATCGAAGGCATGGTCGCGCTCTTCCTCGTCCTCTGGACCGCCGTCGTTCTTCTGCTCCTCCTGCGCTTCGCCAAGTGGTATCGCCGCCTCATGCGCACCGGCAGCTTCGTCACCGCCGCCCTCGCCCTCTTCGCCCTCGCCAGCATCGCGCAGCTCCTCTGGGTCGCCGCATGGAGGCCCGCGCCCAACCAGATCGCCGCCATCTGGAACCAGCCGTCCCAGCCACCGCGCCAACATCCTCTCATCGTCTGGATCGTCTTCGACGAGCTCTCCTACAACCAGCTCTTTGAGCACCGCGCCCCCAACCTCGCCCTCCCCAACTTCGACGCCCTCCGCGCCCAGAGCACGCTCTTCACCAACACCCAGTCCATCGGCATTCACACCGTCAACGTCATCCCCTCGCTGCTCACCGGCCGCCTGGTCGACGGCGTCCGTTACACCTTCCATAACCGCCTCTGGGTCCACCACGCCGACGGTTCAGGCCGCCAGCTCGTCGACGGCGCCAGCTCCGTCTTCGGCGAAGCCGTGCAGTCCGGCTGGCGCACCGCCGCCGTCGGCTGGTACAACCCCTACTGCTCCATCTACGCCCCAGACATCCAGGACTGCTACTGGACCGACCACGACATGCAGGACGGCCCCATCCGCCAACATCGTCTCCCCGCTGCATCAGCTCGCCGTCGAACTCATCTCCCCCGCCCGCGCCGACCGCGACCTCTGCGCCTTCGACCTCCGCCTGCGCCACCTCACCCAGATCGACCTGCAGCAGCACGCCCTGCAAATCCTGCGCGCCGATCAGGCCGACTTCGTCTTCCTTCACCTCTCCCTCCCGCACAGCCCCAACACCTGGAGCCGCGCCCAGAACACCTTCACCAACCAGTGCGGCAGCTCCTACCTCGACAATCTCGCCCTCACCGACCGCGTCCTCGGCCAGCTCCTCGCCGCACTCCAGTCCTCCCCCCGCTGGGGCCAGACCACGCTCATCGTCCAGGGCGACCACGGCTGGCGCACCCAAATCTGGCGCGGCCTGCCCGCCTGGACCGAGGAAGACGAAGTCGCCTCCCGCGGCATCTTCGACCCGCGCCCCGCACTCCTCATCCACCAGCCCGCCCAATCCACGCCCCAGACCGTCTCCACCCCCTGGCCCATCCTCCAGGTCCACTCCGTCGTCCAACAGATCCTCCGCAGCCAATCCCCCACTCTCCCCTGAATCAGTTGTGAGTTGTAAGTGATGAGTTGTGAGTTGCAGGCGGGTAGGATAAGTCGTCTTTCTGGCGCAGCCCCTCGTCGTCATCCCCCTCCACGAGTCGTCTTTCTGGCGCAGCCAGAATCTCCGTATTGGCCTTTGCTTGTCTTTTGTCCGTCATCCTGACCCTGAGCTTGCCGAAGGGGAAGAATCCCCGCATTGGCCCTTGCCCTTGCCTTTGTTCCTGAGATAGGCCCAGGCTTTAGCCTGGGCAATCCCGCCCCGCCACAAAATGGGGCTT
>JBEKWE010000100.1:0-9457 GCA_049513335.1 Acidobacteriaceae bacterium
CACGAGTTCTGGGGGCTGGACGGCAAGACCATCTGGTACGACTGGCAGTATCCCAAGGGCGAGGACTTCTTTGTCGCCGGCTACAACCTGGAGACGCACAAGCGGGTGGCGTATCACCTGCAGCGCAACGAGTGGTCGATCCACTTCAACCTGACGCAGGACCTGGACCTGTTCTGCGGCGACGGCGGCGACTCCGGCCAGGTGGCGCGGGCGCCGGACGGCGAGTGGATCGAACTCTTCCGGCCGCAGATGATCGGCGGCACCGAGGGCGCGCTCAACGATCCCAACTTCTGGCAGCCGGGCGTCTTCCACTCCGAGCACCTGGTCAACATGGCGCACCAGAACTACCGCGCCGAGCCGAACCCGCGCTTCTCGCCGGACAAGAAGTACGTCTTCTTCACCAGCAATATGTTTGGGCGCAGCTACGTCTTCGCGGCGGAGGTGGCCAAGGCCGCCGACCTGACAGGAGCTGTGTCCACGCCGGAGCTGGCCACCCAGTTCAACCCCACGATGCCTACGCCGACTACAACGCAGAAGTGACCCCTCCCAGGTCTGACTGCGCATAGTATGGATACGGTTCCCCGGCCCTCGATCTTCGAGGGCCGGGGAAATTGCATTGACACGAACCGCTCGACCCAGATCCAACCCGTGAGGTTTTCATGCGCCGCATTAATCTTCTTCTCGCCGCTCTCGCCGCCCTTCCGTTCTCCCTTCACGCCGCGCCCGCTGCCGCGCAGGCCGCATCACCCGCCGCGGCATCCGCTGCAGCCATCGGCGCAATCACCACCACCACACCCGCATTGCAGAAGCCGCGCGCGATCCAGCAGTTCACCACGGGCTGGCGATTCCTGCAGGCCGATGCCGCGGGCGCGGAGAAGCCCGCCTTCGACGACTCGGCGTGGAAGAGCGTGACCCTGCCACACGACTGGGCCATCGCGGGGCCGGTGAAGGAAGACGCGCCCTCGAAGGGCGCGGGCGCATTTATGCCGACCGGAATCGGCTGGTACCGCAAGAGCTTCACCGTCCCCGCAGCGGATGCCAAGCCGGCGGCGGCGCGGCGGACATTTGTCGTCTTCGACGGAGTGATGGCCAACAGCGATGTCTACCTGAACGGCGAGCTGCTGGGACACAGGCCGTACGGCTATGTGAGCTTTGTCTACGAGCTGACGCCGCACCTGCGCGCGGGCAAGAACGTGATTGCGGTGCGCGTGGACGACTCGCAGCAGCCCGCATCGCGCTGGTATCCCGGCGCTGGGATCAATCGCCAGGTGCGGCTGGTGACCACCGGCGACGCGCACATCGTTCCGTGGGGGACGTTCGTCACGACGCCCGCGGTGATGGCTGACTCGGCGACCATCCACATTCGCAGCACGGTGACGAATGAGTCCGCCGCGGCGGCGAAGCTCTCGCTGAGGGTGCAGCTCACCGCGCCGAACGGAAGCGCCGTTCTCGCCGGCAAAGCGGCGCAGCTCGAGCAGCCGCTGAACCTCGCGCCCGGCGCGACCGCGGACCTGAACGCGGAGACCACCATCTCCAATCCCGATCGCTGGGACATCGGCCACGGCGCGATGTATACCGTTCACGCAACGCTGCTGCGCGACGGCAAGCCGGTGGACGAGGAGGTTGTGCCCTTCGGCATTCGCGAGTTCCACTTCGACGCCGACCAGGGATTCTTCCTCAACGGGGTACACCACAAAGTCCTGGGCGTGGCGCTGCACACCGACGGCGGCGCGGAGGGCACGGCCGTTCCGCTGGCGGTGTGGGAGCGGCGGCTGACCGAGCTGCGCAAGCTGGGCGTCAACGCGATTCGCACGGCGCACAACCCGCCCGCGCCGGAGTTTCTCGACCTGGCCGACCGCATGGGATTCCTCATCATGGACGAGATGTTCGATTGCTGGACGGTGGCCAAGAACCCATACGACTACCACCTCTACTTCAAGGAGTGGAACATTCGCGACACGACCGACACGGTGATGCGCGACCGCAATCATCCCAGCATTATTCTGTGGTCGGCGGGCAACGAGATCCACGACACACCGCGGCCTGAGGTTGCGATCCCGATCCTGAAGGCGCTGGTCGCAACCTTCCACCAGAACGATCCGACGCGGCCCGTGACCCAGGCGCTCTTCCGTCCCAACGCGAGCCACGACTACGAGGACGGGCTGGCCGACCTGCTGGATGTGGTGGGGCAGAACTATCGTCCGCTGGAGATTTTGAAGGCCCACGCGGACAAGCCGACACGCAGCATCATCGGCACGGAGAACGCGCACGACCGCGACCAGTGGACCGCTGTGCGCGACCACGCGGAGTACTCCGGCCAGTTCCTGTGGAGCGGCATCGACTACCTGGGCGAGTCGCGCACGTGGCCGACCTTCGGCTCCGGCTCCGGCCTGCTGAACAGCGTCGCGCTGCCGCATGGGCGCGCCTTCGAGCGGCAGAGCTGGTGGGCCACCACGCCGATGGTCGCAATGGTGCGGCGCACGGCCGTTGTCCGCCCGGCTTCCGTCGATCCCGGATACGCGAACGCCACCAGCACCGACCAGTCTGCGGCAACCGCGGCTCCGCGCGCAGCCACACCACGCCCGGCCGGCGCTCGCCCAGCCGGTGCGGCAGCGGCTCCGGCAGCCGATCCCTCGGTGCGCTTCTCCGAGCCGCTGCTGGACGACTGGAGCCCGAAGGACCTGACGCCGCACACCGAGAACGTCGAGGTCTACACCAACGCCGAAGAGGTTGAACTCTTTCTGAACGGCAGGTCTCTGGGCACGCAGAAGCAGCACCCCGACGCCAGCCCCATCGTCTACCAGGTTCCGTTCGAGCCGGGAACGCTGAAGGCGGTGGCGCGCAGCGGCAGCACGATCGTTGCCACTGATGAACTGAAGACGGCGGGCAAACCGGCACGCATCGTCTTCACCGCCGACTCGCCCGCCACGCCGCTGACGCCCGACTGGAACGACGTTCGAACCGTGACCGCGACGCTGGTGGATGAGGCGGGAACGCGCATTCCCGACTCGACGACGGTGGTGAAGTTTGCTGCCACGGGCCCGGCGTCGATCATCGCGGTGGACAACGGCAATCTGACGGACCACGACCCGTACCAGGCGACCCAGCGCAAGCTTTACTTTGGCAACGCGCTCGCGATTCTGCGCGCCACTGGAAGCTCGGGCAAGGTGACAGTGACGGCCAGCGCGGACGGCGTTCCGCCCGCGACGCTCACGTTGACCACCGCGCCGATCGACAAGGAAGATCCCGCCATCGCGAAGACCGCCGCGAGCCAACGCGGTTTCTGATCGGGCGAAGGTACAAGAATGGCCCCGCGTCTCTGGTTGAGATGTGGGGCCATCTCATTTTGCAGCTCATCATTCGCGGGAATCCCGAGGCCGTCGCCGTGCATCGCCGGCGGGTGGTTACAGTTTGCCGAGCCGCTGCCGATAAAACCCTTGGCAACGAATTCGGAACCCGGGGCTGGATGCGATGAGGGGAGTTTGCGACTGTTTGAGAGGCCTGCTGCGCGAAGAAGCGGGGCAGGACCTGATTGAATACGCCATGGTCGCCGGGCTGATCGGCCTGGGAGCAGTCATCGCGATGTCCGGGCTGGCCGGGAAGATAGGAAACAGCTTCAACACGGTTGGAAATCGCCTTACCAACACAATCTAGGGAAGGTTCGCACAAGTGTTTGAGATTCCCTCGGCGGCTAAAGCCGCATTGTTAATAGGCCGCTTGCGGCGGGACTGAAGTCCCGCCCTTTCAAAACAGGGACTTATTCAAAACGGAGAATGATTCAGATATACCCTGGCGGATGCGGCCCTACTGCGTGGCGTCGGTCTTGTCCGGGGCTGGTGTGGTGGCAGACTGCGCGGCGGGGGTGACGCGGGGGTAGTAGCCGCTGCGTGTGCGCACGGAGAGCTTGCCGTAGCTCTTGTCCCTGGCCTCGACGCGGACCACGCGGTAGCCGCCCAGCTCGGGCGGTTTGGTGGAGTGGTAGGAGATGGTGTACTGGGTGCGGATGTCGTTGGCCACCTCTTTGGCGATGGCATCGACATCCTTGACGGACTTGGGAAAGTAGGCCGCGCCGCCGGTCTGTTCGGAGAGGGTTTCGAGCACGCGGCGGGCGTGGCGCGACTCGGTCTTGGTGGTGTCGTCGCCGAAGAGCAGGCCGATGCAGTAGACCACGGGGCCGTCGAAGTCCTGGATGCGGCGGATGGCCTCTTCGAGCGTGGCGCTGGATGCGTTGTCCTCGCCGTCGGTGACGATGAGCAGCACCTGCTTGGGGTGCTTGGCGTTCTTGGAGAGGTAGTCGGCGGAGGCCACCAGCGCGTCGTAGATGGCGGTGCCTCCGGAGGACTTGATATAGCTGAGCCCCTGCTGCAGCTTGTCGATGTCGCTAGTGAAGTCCTGGTCGATGAAGGCCTCCCAGGAGAAGTCGACCAGGAAGGCCTCGTCCTGGGGGTTGGAGAGCTTGACCAGGTCGAGCGAGGCCGCGTCGACGGCGACGCGCTTGTCGTACATGGAGCCGGAGCTGTCGATGAGGATGCCGAGGGAGACGGGAAGGTCTTCGTGGCGGAAGCTGGCGATGGTCTGCGGAACGTTGTCCTCGAAGACGCGGAAGGCGTCCTTGTCGAGGGTCTGAATGCTGCGGCCGGAGCTGTCGACGACGGTGGCGTTGAGGCGGACCTCGTAGGCGTTGGCGCGCAGCGTGAACTGGCCGCCTGCGCTGCGTTCGACGGGGCTGATGGGAGTTCCCTGCTGGCCGGATTCGGGCGCAGCGTCGGGCGAAGACTGGGCTGGAGCTACGGTGGGCTGTGCGGGCTGCGGCGGAGTTGCCTGCGCAGGCGCGGACTGCTGGGCGCGGGCGATTGCGGCGCCAAGAAGCAGCGGCAGCAGCGTGGCGGCGGCGAATCCCTTGGGCACACCTGGAAGCATCTTTTCTCTATTGCGAAGGCGCATAGTATCCCTCGCGGAAGTGTACGGTCAGCAGCGGAAGACCCGGCGGGGGCGTAAGTCTTACCCTGAGTTTACGCCAGCTTCCGTCGTGCTTCGGCTCGGTGGGGCTGTAGGCCAGGACGTACTGGTTGCGCAGTTCGGCGGAGATGCGCTCGGCAATGTCCTCCAGGTCGTTGGGGTTGCTGACCGTAAACAGCCGGCCTCCGGTCATCTCGCATATCTCCTTGAGCAGTTCGGGACCCATCTGCTCCTCCGGGCTGGGGGCGTAGTTGTCGAAGATGCCGATGGAGTAGATCTGGATGCCGGCCTCGCGCACCACGCGCTCCAGTTCGTTCTGGGTGTAGCGGCTGCGGTTGTCGCCTCCGTCGGAGATGATGAGCAGCGCCTTGCGGTCGTATCTGGCCTGGCGCAGGTGGTCCACGCCGAGGTAGACGGCGTCGATCAGCGCGGTGCGGTTCTCCGGCTTGAGCATGACCATGCGCGCCTCCACGTCGTCCACGTCGGAGGTGTAGTCGACGATGACCGAGGGGCGGTCGTTGAAGCCGACCACGAAGAACTCGTCCTGCGGGTTGGAGGTGCGCAGGAACTCGGTGAGCGCCTTTCGCGCGCGCGCGAACTTTGAAGTCATGCTGCCGCTGAGGTCGAAGACGACGCCGATGGTGATGGGCGCGTCCTCGCTGGAGAAGTAGCGGATGGTCTGGGGGACGTTGTTGTCGGTGACGGCGAAGTTCTCCTTTTCCAGGCCGGTGACGATCCGGTTCATGGGGTCGGTGACCGTCACCGGGACCTGGACGAGGTTGACGTCGACGCGCAGGCGGGCGTCGGGGTGCGAGGCACCCTCGGCGGCCACGCTGGTCCCGCCCTCGACGACCGGCTTCCGGGCTTCGGAATTGGAATCCGGCGGCTTCGGCGGCGGCGCGGGCGTCTGCACGTTGCCCAGCGGGTTCTCCTGGGCGCGGCCAGGGAGGGGCGTGCCCAGGGCGAAGGCAGCCAGGCCCAGCGCGAAAGCTGCGCGCGCCAGCCGCGTGCGGCCCTCTCTGCCCGTCCTGCCCAACGCGAACCGCATGACCCACCTCATAACGCTTGCGCGACTTATATCATCTCGCACTCCCTCTCGTCTCTTAGACTCCGCATCGCCGGGAGGGGATGCAGCAGCGCTGGCGGCGCCGCAGGGCAAACCAAGGCGGCGGCGGCAACCTGCACCCCGTACAATCGATGGCAGAGCATCTTTCAGGAGCGCCGAGACCCTGCATGGCCCGCATCTATCCGTTCCGCGCACTTCGCTACGACACCTCCCGCGTCAGGATGGAGGATGTGGTCACGCAACCCTACGACAAGATCACCCCGGAGATGCAGCAGCGGTACTACGAGGCGAGCCCGTACAACCTGGTCCGCATCATTCTGGGTAAGCACGAACCGGACGACACTGAGGCGCAGGAGTTTCTGCCCGCAGGCGAGCGGGCCCACAACGTCTACACGCGCGCGGCGGAGTGGCTGCGCCAGTGGCGCAGAGAGGGGATTCTGGCCGAGGAGGCGGAGCCCGCGCTCTACGGCTACTCACAGACCTACACGGTGCCGACCTCGAGCGCCGCGGCTGGGAACCAGCAGGTGCGCGAGCGGCGCGGGTTCATTGCGCTGGGGCATCTCTACGAGTACGCGGACAAGGTGGTCTACCGGCACGAGCAGACCTTTCCCAAGTACAAGAGCGACCGCCTGGCGCTCTTCAAGGCGACCCGCGCCTACTGTGAACAGGTGTATATGCTCTACTCCGACCCGGCGTTTACGGCGGAGAGGCTGATCTTCGGCACAGGGAAGGACGGGAAAGACACTCGTGCCGCCGACCTGGCGATTACGGATGAGTACGGCGTGGTGCATCGCGTGTGGAAGCTGACCGACCCGGCGCTGATCAATCCCATTCTGACCGCGATGGCGGACAAGAAGCTGATCATCGCGGACGGCCACCACAGGTACGAGACTTCCGTGGCCTACGCCAAGGAGCGGTCGGCGCAGCTTCGGCTGCCGCTGGGCGAGCCTCTCGACCCGGAGGAGAAGCTGAGTCCGGGCCGCCTGCCCGCGCCGCCATTTCCCGAGGCGGCGATGATGATGACGTTCGTGAACATGGACGCGCCGGGAATCACGATTCTTCCGACCCACCGCGTGGTCTTTGGGCTGAAGGAGTTCAGCGCCGCACAATTTCTGGCCGCCGCGCAGGAGTTTTTCACGGTGACGCAGTTGGATTCGGCGGACATGAGGGTGTTGGCCGAGTCCGAGGGCACGGCGTTTGTGGTGGTGACGCGCGATGGAAATCATCTGCTGCGGGCCAGGCCGGAGGCGGTGCGGGCGGCGCTGGCCGGCGTTCCCGCGCGCCAGGCGCAGCTCGACGTGGTGCAACTGCACAGTCTTCTGCTGGACCGGATTCTGGGGCTCTCGCAGGAGAGGATTACGCAGGCCGGCAGCCTGCGCTTCCTGCGCGAGGCGGCGGAGGCGGTGGAGGAGGTGAGGGCGGGCGAGGCCGACATTGCCTTCCTCATCAAGCCGGTCACGCTCGACCAGTTGCGCGAGGTCTCGCTCTCCGGCGACGTGATGCCGCAGAAGTCGACCGACTTTTATCCCAAGCTGCTGAGCGGGCTGGCAATCTATGCGCTGGATTGAGGCGTTTTTTGGAAGTTCTGATCAAGTGTTTGACATGCCCTCAGGGGCTAAGGCCCAGTCGTTCTATGGGCACTTACGGACGGGCTGAAGCCCGTCCCTTTCGAGGCAGTGACTTATCCATAGGTCCCTTGACTCCATCGGTCTAAGATTTGTTTGAAGAAGAACCATTGATCCCTTCTCGCAAGTTCGCCGCCGTTTTTCTCGCCATTGTGGTGAGCGCGGCGACTGCTGCGTTCTGCCTCCGGGCGCAGCCGCAGGGGCAGAGCTTGAACCTCGCGCAGGCGCAGAGCCCTGCCGCATCGCAGATAGACCGCGATCTAGTGGTGCTGGACCCGGCGCACGGTGGGTTGGATGCGGGGGCCACGCTGGGCGACAAAATCTACGAGAAGGATGTGACACTGGCGATTGCGGTGCGGCTACGCGCTGCGCTGACGGCTGCGGGATTTAGCGTGGTCGCGACGCGCGACGCGGACCCCGACACTCCACTGACCAGCGACCAGCGCGCGGAGATCGCCAACCGCGCGCACGCGCTGGCCTGCCTTGTGATTCATGCCACGGCGAGCGGGCCGGGCGTGCATCTGTACACCTCGGCGTTGCAGCCGCCGGAGGAGGACTCGAGCTCGAACGTTCCGCTGACCCCGCGCGCTGCATTCGTTCCCGTGCCGTGGGAGCAGGCGCAGGCCGCCTCTGTCAGCCAGAGCCTGCGCCTTGCCGGCGACCTGAGCGCGGCCCTGGGGAAGGCGAACCTTCCGGTGGTCTCCGGGCGGGAGCCGGTGCGGCCACTGGACAATTTGGAGTGCCCGGCGGTGGCAATCGAGCTGGCGCCGCTGCCGGTCGCAGGCGGCGACGCGACGCCGGTGACGGATGCGGAGTACCAGCAGCGGGTCGCCGCCACGCTGACCACGGCGCTACAGGCGTGGCGCAATCAAGTGGACCCGACGGCCCCCAATTCAACTGCGACGGGCGCGGGTGGGGCAACAAACGATCCAGCGGCGCAGGCCGCGGCCGCGGCACAGGCAGCGCGAGCGGCGGCTGAGGCTGCCGGGCGAGCTGCGGCCAGGCGGGCGGCAGCCAAGGCTGCGGCAGACAAACCTCATACAGCACTCGGAAGCCAGGCGGGAGGGCAGGGGCAGTCGAACGATGACAAGACGGACAGCGCAGGCCAGGCCGCGCCGGCGAGTTCCTCCACCGATTCAGACGACAACCCGGCGCAAACTGGGGGGACGCCATGATTCCCCGCTACCAGCGCGTTCTCTTCTGGAGCCTGAGCGGCGCGATCCTTCTGATGGCTCTGGTGCTGCTGCGCGGATGCGAGCAGACGCGCGAAAAGCTGACCCGGCATCGCAATGAGACGCCGCTGGCAGCTCCCGTGGCCACGCCCAGCGAGACGGTCCACCTGGCGCTGGCCAGCGACGCCACCGGCTCCATCACTCTGGTGGAGCGCGATGTTGCGCTGCCGACGGAGACGACGGCCCGCGCGCGCGCCTTGCTGACGCGGCTGATCGCGGAGTACTCCTACAAAGGCTCCGCACACCCGCTGGAGAGCGGCCCGGCGGTGGACGATGTATTTCTGCTCGACCTGCCGCTGCGCCCGCCGGTCGCGCCCGGCGGCAAGCCCGCGGAGGCAGAGAAGCCAGCGCAGGGAAAGAACGCGGCGACGCGCAAGGACCGCTCCGTGGTTCCGGGGTGGAGCGCGCCCGACGGTCCTCCCTCAAACGCTGACCGGAATCCCGGGCCGCGAACTCCCGGCGGCAAGCTGGCAGTGGTGAACCTGCACGGCAGCTTTGCCGACCACCACCCATCGGGCATCGAGGCGGAGACGCTGACCATCGACTCGATCCTGGGAACCTTGTACGCAAACTTC
>JBEKWE010000101.1:0-15106 GCA_049513335.1 Acidobacteriaceae bacterium
CGCCTTGTACTTAACCCCTCGCAGCGCCAGCGGAATCAGGGCAACGATGATGAGCGCGTTAAAAATAACGGCGGAAAGCACTGCCGAGTTCGGCGACTGCAGGTGCATGACGTTCAGCGCATTCAGCACGGGAAATGTTCCGGCAAACATGGCGGGAATGATGGCGAAATACTTGGCCACGTCGTTCGCAATGGAGAACGTGGTGAGGGCTCCGCGCGTCATCAGCAACTGTTTGCCGATCGCCACCACTTCGATGAGCTTGGTGGGATTCGAATCGAGGTCCACCATGTTGCCGGCCTCTTTCGCGGCTTGCGTGCCGGTGTTCATGGCCACGCCCACATCGGCCTGGGCGAGCGCAGGAGCATCGTTGGTGCCGTCGCCGGTCATGGCCACCAGTTTTCCGTCGGCCTGCTCGCGGCGAATCAGGTCCATCTTGTCTTTCGGAGTCGCCTCCGCCAGAAAATCGTCCACGCCCGCCTCGCGCGCGATCGCCGCCGCCGTCAAAGGATTATCGCCGGTGATCATGACGGTCTTGATCCCCATGGCGCGCAGTTGCTCGAAGCGCTCGCGCATCCCTCCCTTCACAATGTCCTTCAGATGAATGACGCCCAGCGCGCGCCCATTCTCTGCCACCACCAGCGGCGTCCCTCCGCTGCGCGCCACCTTGTCCACGGTGGCCCGCACCTCGTCCGGCAGGATCGACCCGTTTTCTTTGAGGTAATTGGCAATCGCATCCGCCGCGCCCTTGCGAATGCTGCGCCCCTCCATGTCCACGCCACTCATGCGCGTCGTTGCGCTGAAGGGGATGTACTCCACGTTCAGGTTCGCCAGCTCGCGTCCGCGCAGGCCGTACAGCTCCTTGGCCAGCACCACGATCGAGCGGCCCTCCGGCGTCTCGTCGGGCAGCGACGAGAGCTGCGCCGCATCCGCCAGCTCTTCCGCCGTAACGCCCGCCGCGGTCAGGAACTCCGAGGCCTGCCGGTTGCCCAGCGTGATCGTCCCGGTCTTGTCCAGCAGCAGCGTATTCACGTCGCCTGCGGCCTCGACGGCGCGTCCAGAGACGGCCAGCACATTGTGCTGCACCAGGCGGTCCATGCCCGCAATTCCTATGGCCGAGAGCAGGCCGCCGATGGTGGTCGGAATCAGGCACACCAGCAGCGAGATCAGCACGAAGACCGTCTGCGGCGCGCTCGAATACACCGCAAAGGGCTCCAGCGTGACAACCGCCAAAAGGAAAATGATGGTCAACCCGGCCAGCAGAATGTTCAGCGCGATCTCGTTGGGCGTCTTCTGCCGCTGGGCGCCTTCCACCAGCGCGATCATGCGGTCCAGAAACGTCTCGCCGGGATTGGAAGTAATGCGCACCACAATCACGTCGCTGAGCACGCGCGTGCCTCCGGTCACCGCGCTCCGGTCGCCGCCCGCCTCGCGAATCACCGGCGCACTCTCGCCCGTGATGGCCGACTCGTCCACCGACGCCACGCCTTCGATCACCTCGCCGTCGCCGGGAATCATCTGCTCGGCAACCACGCGCACCTTGTCGTTCACGCGCAGATGCGAGCTTGGGACCTCTTCCACTTTGCCATCCGCGCGCAGCAGGTACGCCGTCGTCTCCGACTTCGCCCTGCGCAACGCGTCGGCCTGCGCCTTCCCCCGCCCTTCGGCCATCGCCTCGGCGAAGTTCGCAAACAGCACGGTGAACCACAGCCACAGCGTGATCTGCAGGTTGAACGCGAAGAGGGTCGAACCGTGCGGCAGGATCAGAAGCAACGTGGTCACTACGCTGCCCACCTCCACCACAAACATCACCGGGTTCTTCGCCTGCACTCTGGGGTTCAGTTTCTTCAGCGAATCCACCGCGGCGCGGCGAACGATGGACGATTCAAACAGCGCCCGCTTCTTCGAAGTACCTGTATGTGCTGCACTCATCTCTAAGCCTCTTCTAACTCACTGACTCGCCGACTCGCCGGCTCGCTAACTAGAAACTCATCCCTGCCCTCAGCAACAGATGTTCCAGAATCGGTCCCAGACTGAGCGCCGGGAAGAACGTCAACGCCCCGACGATCAGAATCACGCTGACCAGAAGCACCGTAAACAGCGTCGAATTCACCGGAAACGTGCCCAGCGACGGCGGCACAATCTTCTTGGTCGCAAGGTTTCCCGCAACCGCCAGCATCGGCACAATCATCAGGAAACGCCCAGCCAGCATGGTGATCCCCAGCGTCGAGTTGTACCAGTGCGTGTTGGCGTTGATCCCCGCGAACGCCGAGCCGTTGTTGCCCGCCGCCGAGGTGTACGCATACAGGACCTGCGAGAGTCCGTGCGGCCCGTGGTTCGAGATGCCCGCCAGCCCCGCGGGCAGCAACACCGACACCGCGGCAAACCCCAGAATGATCAGAGGAAAGATCAGCACATAGAGCATGGACAACTGCACTTCATACGCCTGCACCTTCTTGCCCAGGTACTCCGGCGTTCGGCCCACCATCAGGCCCGCGATGAACACCGACAGGATGACGAAGATCAGCATCCCGTACATGCCCGCGCCCACGCCGCCGAAGATGATCTCGCCCATCATGATGTTGGCCAGCGGGACCATTCCTCCCAGCGGCATGAACGAATCGTGCATGGCGTTGACCGCGCCGCAGCTTGCGTCCGTCGTCACCGTGGCAAACAGCGCGGAGTCGGCAATGCCGAAGCGCACCTCCTTGCCCTCCATGTTGCCGCCGGGGCTTAGCGACTGCCCCGGTCCCGCCGTCGCCACGCGCTGGTTCACACCATGCAGCAGCGGGTTGGGCTGCGCCTCCGCCCAGTAGCAGGTGGCCACGCCGGCGAACCACAGCACCGACATCGCCGCAAACACCGCCCATCCGTGGCCCGGCGAGCCTGTCATCTTGCCCAGCGTGATGCACAGCCCCGCGGGAATCAGAAAGATCGAAAGCATCTGCAGCATATTGGTTAGCGGGGTCGGGTTCTCGAACGGATGGGCGGAGTTCGCATTCATGAATCCGCCGCCGTTGGTGCCCAGCATCTTGATGGCTTCCTGCGAGGCCAGCGGCCCCTGCGCGATCGTCTGCGTTGTCACCCTCGTCGTCACCGGCTTCCCATCGGGGCCGGGCGCGGTCACCGTCTGCGGCTCCAGCAGCGTCGCCGTGTCGTACGGCTTCAGGTTCTGGATCGCGCCCTGCGAGACCAGCGCCAGCGCATACACGATGCAGATCGGCAACAACACCCACAGCGTTCCGCGCGTCAGGTCCACCCAGAAGTTTCCCAGCGTCTTCGACTCGCGGCGCGCGATGCCGCGGATGAACGCAATGGCCAGCGCCATGCCTGTCGCAGCCGACCAGAAGTTGTGCGTCGCCAGCCCCGCCATCTGGGTCAGATAGCTCATCGTCTGCTCAGGCACATAGGCCTGCCAGTTTGTGTTGGTGGTAAACGACGCCGCCGTGTTCCACGCCAGATACGGCTCAACGGCCGCCAGGTGCTGCGGGTTCCACAGCGGAATCACATACTGCAGTCGCTCCAGCGCATAGGTCAGCAACAGCGTGGCCAGGCTGAAGATCAGCATCGCCGCGCCGTACTCAGTCCAGCGCATCTCGGCGTCGGGGTTGACGCCGGTCACGCGATAGAGCAGGCGCTCCACCGGACCCAGTACGGGGTCGAGCGGCGTCTTCTGGCGCTCATACACCCTGGCCATGTACAGCCCCATCGGCTTCGCCGCAAGCAACAGCAGCGCGAAGAAGACCGCAATTTGCACCCATCCATTGGGGGTCATCTCAGAATTTCTCCGGACGCAGAAGCGCAACCACCAGGTACACCAGCAGCCCGGCCGTCAAGAGGAGGAGAAGAATGTTTTCAAGCATTGCCGCCGCCTTTCAGGGATTGGCAGCCGTAGACATACAGCACGGCGACGAAGAAGAAGGCAAACGAAGCTGCAAGGAAGACGAGATCGCTCATAAACAGCTAAACTCCTGTACCCCACCGCAACCATATTAAGCGCGGAAGAATCGCAACTTTGAGTGGAACAGCGGGCCGCGTAGGAAATCTATAGGAAGAGTGTTAAAAGTCCGTAAGTGGCGTCCGCCCCGGTCCGGCCTCGTCCCGGCTGACCTCGTTCTCACTGGCCGGCCGCGGACTGAGCCGATAGCCCACCCACGGTTCGCTGAGGATATATTGCGGCTCGCCGCCCGGCTCGATCTTCTTGCGCAGTTGCGCCACCAGCACGCGCAGGTATTCCGGCTGATCGGCGCCGGCAGCGCCCCATACCGCCCGCAACAGCACCTTGTGGGTCAGCACGCGGTCCGCATTGCGCACGAAGTACAGCATCAGGTCGAACTCCTTCGGCGTCAGGTGGACCTCCACGTCGCGCACCAGCACCTGGTGCCTCTCCACGTCCACGCGGAAGTCGCCCAGCTCGATCAGGCTCGCCTGCGGCTCGGTCGCCGCAACCGCGCGCCGCGACTGCACGCGCACCCGCGCCAGCAGCTCCTGGATGCTGAACGGCTTGGTGATGTAGTCGTCCGCCCCCTCATCCAGCGCCGCCACCTTGGCCGCGTCCTGGTTGCGCACCGAGAGCACGATGATGGGCACCTGCGAGCGCGCGCGAATCTCCCGCGTCAGCTCGATCCCATCCATCCCCGGCATCGCCAGGTCGGTAATCACCAGCTCCGGCTGCGCTTTCATGAACCGTGCCAGCGCGTCCATGCCGTTCTGTGCAACCGTCACCTCATGCCCATTGCTCTGCAACGAGGTGCGCAGCACCCGCGTAATCTGCGGCTCATCATCAACAATCAATATCCGCATGGCCCCAACCCTTCAGTCCCACCATCACAAACCTCGAACTTCGCACCTACTTCGGCTGTTGCGTCACGATGTGCACATCGACGTTCGGTGCGTCGTTCATGAACTGCTGCAGCGCCAGATAGTACGCATACTTCTTCCATCCCTTCACCGCCGACCGCCCGAAGATGACCTGCGTGATTCTGTTCCGGGTGATATACTCTCCGGTCACCGCCGGGATGCTGTTGCCCTTCAGCCGGACCACCCTCGCGCCCACGTTCTCGGCAAACTGGATGTTGGCTTCCAGCGATCGCCGCCGGTTCTCCGGCACCTCGGTCGCGCTCTCGACATGGAGCACGAAGAACTCGCCATTAATCGCCTCCGCCAGGCGCGCCCCGCGCGCAATCAGGTCGCGCGACTCCGGGTTCGCGCTGATGCAGACGGCCACCCGCTCGGCAATCTGCCAGTGCCCGCTCAACTGCTTGCGCGTCACATAGTCGTCCAGCGTGCGGTCCACCGCGCGCGTCACCCGCTGCAGCGCCATCTCGCGCAGGGCGATCAGGTTGCCGCGCCGGAAAAAGTTCTGCAGCGCCCGCTCCACGCGTTCCTGGGGATAAATATCGCCTCGGCTCATGCGGTGCACCAGGGCCTCGGGCGTCAGATCGCTCATCACGATCTCGTCGGCCCGGTCCAGCACCCAATCGGGCACGGTCTCCCGCACCGTCACTCCGGTCAGGCTCTGCACCCGCGGCGTAATGCTCTCCACATGCTGGATGTTGAGCGTCGTCAGCACGTCGATCTCCGCCTCCAGAATCTGCAACACGTCCTGGAAGCGTTTGGGGTGCGCGCAGCCTTCGACGTTGGTGTGCGCCAGCTCGTCGATCAGCACCACCTGGGGCCGTCGCGCCAGCACCGCATCCACGTCCATCTCTTCGAAGATGGCGCCCTTGTACTCCATCTGGCGGCGCGGAACCTGCTCCAGTTGCGCCATAAGCTCGGCCGTGCGGGCCCTTCCGTGCGTTTCCACAATGCCGATGACAACGTCTTCGCCGCGGCTCTTGCGGCGGATTGCCTCGCTCAACATGCTGAAGGTCTTGCCCACCCCCGGCGCGTATCCCAAAAACACCTTGAACCGGCCGCGTTTCTGGCCTTCCGCCGCGGCAAGCCACTCTTCGGGGGTCTTCACATGAGGTTGTTCTGGATTCATCTGGCTCATCTTTCTATACAATTCTGTCTGTGTCCATTAAACACATTGTCGAGGCGGCGCGCTGGATTCTCATCGCCAGTGGGCTTGCCGGTATTGTAGCTCTCTATCATCACTTTCCCCGGGCAAACAATACCACTGTATCGCTCACTCTGCTTCTGCTTGTGCTGCTCTTTGCCGGCAGCTGGGGCCTGCGCTACGCAATCGGCGCCTCCATCGCCGCGACCGTCCTGTTCAACTACTACTTCCTTCCCCCGGTCGGCACACTCACCATCAGCGACACCCAGAACTGGGTCGCGCTCTTTGCCTTTCTCGGCACCGCGCTCTACGCCAGCCACCTGGCCTCCCGCATCCGCCAGGAATCACATGAGGCAGACACCCGCCGCCTCGAATCCGAGATGCTCTACCGCCTCGGGCGTCAACTGCTGCAACCTGAAAACGTCGCCCAACTGCTCAACTTCATCCCCTCCAGCGTGGCCAATGCCTTCAACAGCCCGGCCGTCACGCTCTATCTTGCGGACGGCGACCGCATCTATCTCTCCGATCCCAAGCGCATCTCCAGCCCGCAGGTGGCGTGGAACCCGGGCGACACCCCCAGCACGGCCGCCGGCGTGGAGCGCACCCGCGCGGAGATCATCCACGATCTGCGCGAGGCCATGCTTCATCCCGTCACCACCTCCACCGCCGACGGCTTTCCCGCCGTCATCCCGCTGCGCGTCGGCGTGCGGCCCACCGGAGTGGTGCTGCTGGAGTCCACCTCGCTCTCTCGCGAGACCATGGAGGGCCTCAGCGGACTGGTCTCCATGTCCATCGAACGCGCCGAGGCCCTGGAAGACAGCGCCCGCTCCAAGGCCGCCAAGGAGACCGAGCGCCTGCGCACGGCCCTGCTCGACTCCGTCACCCACGAACTGCGCACTCCGCTTACCTCCATCAAGGCATCCATCACCTCGCTGCTCTCCCAGCAGGCCCTCGATTCCCCCTCCCAGAAGGATCTGCTCACGGTCATCGACGAGGAGTCCGACCGGCTCAACCACCTCATCGAGCAGGCCGTCGAGATGTCGCAACTGGACGCGCGCAAGGTGCAACTGGAGTTGAAGCCGCAGTCCATCGCCGCTCTCATCTACGTCGCGGTCGAGCAGTGCCGTTCCACCCAACCCTCCCGCGACTTCCGCGTCTCTCTCTCCAGCTTCCTGCCCAACGTGCTCGCCGACAAGGCCTGGATCGAGAAGGTTCTGGCCAACCTGCTGGGAAACGCCACCAAATACTCGCCGCCCAATCAGCCCATCTTCGTCTCCGCCGATCCCCAGAAGGAGATGCTTGCCATCAGCATCGCCGACCGCGGGACCGGCATCGACCCGCTGGAGCAGGGCATGATCTTCGATAAGTTCTACCGCGGCCCAAGCCAGCGCAACCAGGTCAGCGGCACCGGCATGGGCCTGGCCATCTGCCGCGCCATCGTCAAGGCCCACGGAGGCGCCATCAGCGTCACCAGCCAGCTCGGCCACGGCTCCGTCTTCACCTTCACCCTCCCCATTGCCACTCCGGACCCAGCCCGCCGCTGAACCACCCCCTATGCGATCCAGTCGGGCGCTCCACATCTCGCCTCTGAGATGTGGGGTTCGCGCGATTGCGGCGGCCTTGTGCTTCGTCACAGATGCAGAAAATATACCGGCGCACACCCAGCCAGCCACGCCGCGGCCTGCAGTCCCAGAACCCCCAGTGTCTGTCGCGGAGCGTGCCGCAGCCACTTCACCGCGAAGAACAGCATAATCGGCCACTGCACCGTCATCAGCAACTGGAAGAGGTGCGCGACGGCCCCTTCGTCCGGATCGCGAGCGATGGCGCCTCCCCGGGCAAGGTCCACCGCAACCGCGCCCAGAACCATCGCCAAGGCTGCCAGCGACATCGCCACCGGAAGATACGCGCTTGGCCGCCGCATCATCGCGGCAAACGAACTGGGGTCCTGTTCCATCTTGCCTCCTCGTGTCGGGATGACGTGCTCGCGTAGCGTTGACTACAAGCTATCGATCAGCCTATCCAGGTCCACATATTCAGAATAGCTACCCACCCCGCCCCGCGCGAATATTTCTTCCCGCCCTGTAATCCATGTCGCTGGTTCCCCGTCTATGGCTGCTGAACGGGTCGGCTTCTTCAGGCCCTCCCAGGAGACTCACATGAATCTTCGCAGCCTAATTCGCAAAACGGAAGTGACACGGTTTCTCGGCGTTGCCGCCAGCCTTGGCGTCGCTGCCGGTCTGCTGCTGGGATGTTCCTCCGCCGTCTCGCCCGCCACAGGCAGCAACATCAACTCACCGTCGGTCTCCGTTCCGGTGCTCATCACCGATGCCCCCAGCGCCCCACTGGTCGCCTTCAGCCTGACCCTCGACAGCATCACCCTGACCGACACCGCCGGCCAGACGGCCAGCGTGCTCAGCTCTCCCACCACCATCGAGATCTGCCATCTGAACGGCATTCAGGCGCCGCTGCTCACGGCCAACGTCCCGGAGGACACCTACGTCTCGGCCACCATCACCTTCTCCGACCCGCAGATCACCTACATCAACAGTTCGGGTCAGCCGGTGACGGTCTCGCCCACGCTCGCGACCACCTCCTTCAAACTGACCTTCCCGGCTCCCATCACCATCAGCAACACCTCGACCTCACTGCTGGTCGATCTGCTGGCCGCGCAGTCGGTCACCATCAGTGGCACCACGGTCACGGTCAACCCGGTCTTCAACGTGACCAACGTGCCGCCCCCATCCACCATTCCGCCTCCCGGCCCGAACGGCACCGGAATGCAGCAGATGGGAACCGTCGTCTCGGTCAGCGGAACCACCCTGGTCATCGAACCCGGCAGCGGCCCCAACTTCACCCTCACCACCAACAGCGCAACCGTGCTGCAGGGATTCAGCTCGCTCTCCACCCTTACCGCCGGCGAACTGGTTCAGGTCGACTTTGTCCTCCAGTCGGGCGGGGTCTTCCTGGCCACGCGCATCCAGCTCGCGCCGCCGCCGCCCAGCGGCCAGCCGCCCATCAACCTGCTCAACGGCACCGTAACCTCGGTCTCCTCCGGTAGCTTCCAGATGGTCGTGATGCAGGGCCTCGGCCCAGCGGCCAACCCGGCCAGTCCCACGGCCGTCTCCGCCTTCACCGTCACCACCAACAGCTCGACCACCTTCGCCATCACGCCGCAGTTCCAGTCGCTCACAGGACTTCCGTTTACTCCAACCTTTACCGCGTCGAACCTCACTGCCGGCCAGACCGTCGGCGTCCTCGCCTCCTCCGTGACGGGGACCACCGCCGTGGCCTCCAGCGTCGACCTCATCCCGCAGACGCTGGGCGGAGTGGTAACGGCGATCTCGACCGTCGGCAGCTACACCGCCTACACTCTCACCCTGGTCGGCGGGGACGCCTTTACCTCACTGACGGGGGCCTCCACGCCCATTAAGGTGGGCAGCCAGGTGCGCTTCAACGGCCTGGTCTTCAACACCGGCTCCGGGACCTTCGCCATGGTCGCCGGATGCTCGCCCGACGGCCCGCCGGGAATCTAACCCCGTTTGTGGATGGCGAACGGCCCTCCCAGGTCTGTGACCGCTCCACAAATCAAGCCGGGAGCCTGCCAACCGCAGGTTCCCGGTTTTTTGTGCGCCGGACCGTAGCGTTTGGACGAGGCCCGCGCCTCGCCCGGCGATATTTTTTCGTTCTAGGCAAATAAAAAGCGAATATAATGGTTGGCGACGGAGGCCGCATGGCCGATCCTCCCCAACCCGACCGCTCCGGGATCCCCGGCCAGCTTGCTGGCTGGGGTGGTGACCGCTTCGCCTTCCTCCACGTCGACCTCAACAGCTTCTTCGCCTCGGTCGAGCAGCAGTTGCACCCGGAGTATCGCGGGCGCCCCGTCGCCGTCGTCCCCACCCAGGCCGACACCACCTGCTGCATCGCGGCCAGCTACGAGGCCAAGGCCCTCGGCATCAAGACCGGAACGCAGGTCGGCGAGGCCAAGCGCATCTGCCCGGAGATCGTGCTCGTCATGGGAGAACACGGCGTCTACGCCGACTACTCGCAGCGCATTGCGCAGGCAGTCGAGCGCTGCTGCCCCGTCGCCCACACGCCGTCGGTCGACGAGATGGTCTGCGAGCTGATGGGCCGCGAGCAGGAGCCTCCGCGCGCCCGCCAGATCGCGCTGGCCATCAAGCAGGCCATCCGCGACGACGTGGGCGAATCGCTGCGCTGCTCCATCGGCATGGCGCCCAACCGCTTTCTGGCCAAGATTGCCAGCGACATGCAGAAGCCCGACGGGCTGATTGGCCTGCTTCCTTCGCAGCTTCCCCGCGCCATCGCGCACCTGGAGTTGCGCGATATTCCCGGCGTGGGCGCGCGCACCGAGGCGCGCCTGAACGCCAAGGGCATCCACACCATGCCGCAACTGCTCGCGCTCGACCGCAAGGGGATGCATGCGCTGTGGAACTCGGTCTGGGGCGACCGGCTCTATCACTGGCTGCGCGGCGCGGAGACCGGCGACGACGGCGCTCCCGTGGACTCCGGCGCGCAGAAGTCCCTCGGCCACTCTCACATTCTCGGCCCGCAGCACCGCACGCCGGAGGGCGCGTGGGCGGTGGCGCACAAGCTGCTGCACAAGGCCGCGATGCGCCTGCGCATGGAGCGCCTCACCGCCAGCTCGATGCATGTGACCATTCGCTACGCGCTCACCCGCGAGCAGGTGGCGCAGGCGGAGAACGCGGGCAAGCGCGCCAAGCGGCACTTCAGCGGGCTGCGCCACTCCGGCTGGGGGATGGAGGCACGCTTCGCGCCCTGCCAGGACACGCTCACCCTGCTGCAGGCCTTGCGCGGCATGTGGGACAGGCGGCCCGAGGGCGCGCAGTTTTCGCACCCCTTCTTCGTTGGCGTCACCATGCACAACCTGATCGCGCAGAGCGATCTGCAGCCCTCGCTCTTCGCCGATCCAAACCATCGCGCGGACTTGGCCGCCGCCATGGACAAGTTGAACCTGAAGTACGGCAACACCACGCTGCACTTTGCCGCCATGCTGCCCGCCAGGCAGTCCGCGCCAACCCGCATCTCCTTCACCCAGATCCCGGTGAAGTACGGCGTGGATTACATCTAGATCGGCTTTGCAGGAACTGTGCGGATGCTTTACTGCGGCGGCGTTGTGGGCTGAGGTTGTTTGTTGTCGCCGCTGCCGAAGATCTTCTGCAGCAGGCCCTGCGGGGCCTCCCCGCCCATGTGGCTGCATGTGCTGCTGGGGACCGTCCCATTGAGGAAGGCGAGGTTGTAGTCCTCGGGGCAACTGTCGTCGGCAGGAAGCCAGGTGTTCTTGTCGATGCGCACCTGCTCGACGCCATCGGGCGGAGTGAAGGAGTGCATGTCGGAGTACTGCGGCAGCTTGATGGCGCGGTCCATGAACTCCGCCCAGATGGGCGCCGCAGTGTCCGCGCCCTGCAGCGAATGAGTTAGTCCACTGGAGATGTCCGTGTAATCGTCGTTGCCCACCCAGATGATGCACAGCAGGTTCGACGAGTAGCCGGCGAACCATGCATCGTGGCTGGTCCCGGTCTTGCCTGCGGCCGGGGCGCTGAATCCATGGCCGCGGACCGCGGACGCGGTGCCGTAGCTGGCCGCGAATTCCAGCAGCGACTGAGTCAGGTAGGCAGTGCGCGGGTCCATCACCTGTCTGGCCTCCGGCGCGAAGTCGGCCACAATGTCGCCGTTGGCGTTGCGCACGCTGGCCAGCATCCACGGCTTCAGGTGGACGCCGTTGTTGGCGAACACCGTGTACGCTCCCGCCATGTCGATGGGAGTCGCGTTGTAGGTGCCGATCGCAACCGAGGGCGTGCCCCGCGCGTTGACGATGCCTGCCGTGCGTGCGAGCGCTGCGACATTCTCATAGCCGATCTGCTCGGCCAGGTCGATGGTGGCAATGTTCAGCGAGTGGGCGATGGCTTGCGCCGCCGTCACCATCCCCGGGTACTCGCCTTTTTCGAAGTTGCCCGGATCATACGGCTTGCCATCGAACATGAAGGTGTGTGGATCGTCATTCAGCTTGGTCAGCGCGGTAAAGATGCCGTTGCCGCCCAAGTCCATCCCGTTCAGGCTGGTGTTGTAGGCTGCGGCATAGACGAACGGCTTGAAGATGGAGCCGGTGGGCCGCTCGGCGGTGGCGTGGTTCAACTGCGAGACGCCGTAGTTGCGCCCTCCCACCAGCGCCAGGATCTGCCCGGTGTGCGGGTTCAGCGCAACCAGCGCGACCTGCGGGTACAGGAAGTTGCCGGCATTCTTTTTATGCAGCTTGCGCACCAGCTCGTCGACGTTCTTCATCCCCGCGTCCACCGCCTCGGCGGCGGCGCGCTGCAGGTCCGGGTCGAGCGATGTGTAGATGCGCAGGGCGTCGTGGCCCAGCTCCTGGTCGCTGACGCGCTGGGCAAGCTGGTCGTGCACCAGGTCGACGAAGTAGGGCGCCTCCGACGCGTCGATATTGGGCGCCGCAAGACGCAGCGGCTCGGCCTTGGCGCGGTCGGACTCCGCTTGCGTGATGGCCCCGGTCTCCACCATTGAGTCCAGCACCAGGTTGCGCCGCTCCATCGCGCGGTCGGGATGGCGGTAGGGATTGCGCCAGCTTGGGTTCTGAATCAGTCCCGCGATCAGCGCGCACTCCGCCAGATCGAGCTGGCGCAGGTCCTTGCCGAAGAACGACTCGGCAGCCTCGCCGAAGCCGTTGATCTCGAACGATCCGCGCCGCCCGATGTTCACCTGGTTGGCGTAGTCCTCGAAGATCTGCTGCTTGTTGAAGCGCGCCTCCAGTTGCAGGGTGATCATCAGCTCGGCCAGCTTGCGCGTGATGGTCTTGTCCGGCGTCAGGAAGAAGTTCTTGGCCAGTTGCTGGGTCAGCGTGGAGCCGCCGCAGTCCTTGCGCCCGACCATGACGTCGTGCACCACGCATTTGATGGTGCGACCGTAGTTGATGCCCCCGTGCTCGAAGAAGCGCCGGTCCTCGATGGCCAGCACCGCCTGCACCATGTTGGGCGGAATCTCGTTGTAGGTCACCAGCCGCCGCTTGGTGCGGTTCTCCCCGGAGAGCGCGGTGATCAGTTGCGGCTCCAGTTGGTAGGCCGCCAGCGGCGCCCCGTTTTCCGCGGTGATGGACTGCACCACCGGCCCGCTGCTCGTGCCCGCATCGGTGCTCTGGCCGGTGGTGATGGTGGCGCCGTCCGTGGAGTGGAAGCTCTGCGGGCCGGGCTTGATCTGGATGCTATTGCCGCTCAGCGTGTAGCTGCCCAACTGCGGATTGCTGTTGTAGCCTGCCGTGCGCAGCTCCTGCGCGATAGACGAGACCGTCAGGTGCTGGCCCACGCGCACCTCGCGCGGCGCGGCGTAGATCTGCGCCACATTGGCAAAGATCGGCCCAGAGGCCAGCCGCTCGTCCACCACCGACTGGTACTTGAAGTAGAAGACGCCCACCACGCACGTGCCCAGCAGCAGGCACGCCATTCCGCCGATCAGCAGCCCGCGCAGCGCGCGATGCCGCAGGCCGGGGCGGCGTCCATGCGCGTTGCCGTTGCCGCCGAGTTTGAGTTTGATTGCCATGAAAGACAGGTGCGAGGGACTAGGTTCGAGGTTCGAGGAATGAGCCAGCCAGCGCGGCCTGCATCTGTTGCACGGCCTCGCCCGTGGGAATGTCGTCGGTCCGGTTGGTCAGGCGGTTAAGCAACTCCACCTTGCCCTCGGCCAGCTTCTTGCCCACAGCGATGCGGAACGGCACGCCGATCAGCTCGGCGTCCTTGAACTTCACTCCGGCGCGCTCGTCGCGGTCGTCCAGCAGAACGTCGATTCCCGCGGCGCTGAGGTCGGCTGCAATCTTCTCGCCTGCCTCCAGCAGCGCTGCCTCGCGCACGTTGGTGATGGTGACGACAACCTGGAACGGCGCAATCGAGGGCGGCAGCGCATAGGCGTCCGTTGCGTTCTGCGCGGCAAACTTCGCCGCCGATTGCTCAATCGCCGCCGTCAGAATGCGCTCGATGCCGATGCCGTAGCTGCCCATGATCGGCATCGTCTCCTTGCCGTCGCGGTTCAGCACCGTTGCCCCCATCGACTTCGAGTACCGGTAGCCCAGCTTGAAGATGTGGCCGATCTCGACCGCCTTGGCGATGCGCAGCGGCTCGCCGCCGACAGGGTCAAGCTCACCTTCGTTTACGCTGCGCACGTCGGCCACCAGCGTCGGCTTGAAGTCGCGCGTCGGCGTCACATTGCGTAGATGGAACTCCTCCTTGTTCGCTCCTGCGATCAGGTTCGTGCGGTGTTCGAGGGCCGCGTCAAGGATGACCAGTGTTCCCGGCTTCTTCGGGTGCGGCGCGGCAGTGAGCCCGATTGGCCCGAGGAATCCGGCGGGCGCGCTGAAGGTGGCAACAATCTCTTCCGCTTGCATGGGGCGAAGTTCGCCGCCTGCGATCCCCGCCAGCTTGGTCTCGTTGAGCTGATGGTCGCCGCGCAGAAAAACAACCACGGCTCGCGTCTTGCCCACGGTCTTGATCTGCTTCTCGTCGCTGTTGGGATGCTCGACGACATAAGCCATCGTCTTCATCTGGTGGACCGGTTCTACACCCAGAAAAGCCCCAACCTCGTCGATGGTCTTCTGCCCCGGCGTATGCACCAACTCCGGCAATCCATCTCCGCTTGGCGCGAGGTCAACGACCGGCGCGAGCTTCGAGGTCGCCTTCTCCACATTTGCCGCGTAGCCCGAACTGGAACTTGCAATCAGGTCCTCGCCCGCCTCGGTCGACACCATGAACTCCTGCGAGCCGGTTCCGCCCATGGCGCCGGAATCTGCCTCCACCACCAGGAACTCCAGCCCGCAGCGCGTGAAGATGCGCCGGTAGACCTCCTCATGCTTGCGGTACGACTCGTCCAGCCCCGCCTCGTCGATGTCGAACGAGTAGGCGTCCTTCATCAAAAACTGCCGCACGCGCAGCAGGCCCGACTTCGGCCTCGGCTCGTCGCGGAACTTGGTCTGGATCTGGTACCAGATCTGCGGCAGTTGCTTGTAGCTGCGCAGCTCACTGCGCGCGATTGCGGTCATCACCTCTTCGTGGGTCATGGCCAGGCACAGCTCCG
>JBEKWE010000102.1:0-9766 GCA_049513335.1 Acidobacteriaceae bacterium
GTGCTCTCCATCGAGGGCAACCGCATCAAGCTCTCGCGCAAGGCCGTGCTGCGCGAGCAGCGGGCAAAGCTGGGACTGCCGGAGGTTGGCGAGAGCGGCGAGAGCGGCGGACACGGTGGCAGACAGAGCCACGTTGCAGCGGCTGCCTACGCTCCTCCCGTGGAGGACGAGGACGAAGAAGTCCTGGTCGAGGGCGGCGAAGAGTTTCCCGTCGAGGACGACGAAGCCGGCGACGATGCGCCGGACGACGAGCCAAACTTCAACCGCGCCGATGGCGTTCCGACGCCTGCGGGCAATGCAGGCGGACGCGGGCCGGCCGGACCTGTTGGCGGGCGCGGGCCGGGTGGAGGCGGAGGCGGTGATCGTCGTCCCGGCGGACGGCGTCGGAGGGGCGGACGGCGTCCCGGCGGCGGCGGTGGTCAGGGCGGCGGCGGAAATCGCTAGGCCGATGTTTTTTTGCAGCAAATGAAATGAGAAGCCCGGCGACTTCCGGGCTTTTCGTTTTCTGATGAAGCTTAGACCAAAAGATGGTTTGCTTCGTACATAGCTGTAACGTTCGATGAACTAGAGTGGCGCAGGATTGCAGGCGTTTTAATTCTACTGATGATGTCGAGTGCGGTTGTGCTGTGGGCGCAGAACTCGCCGCCGCAACAGATCGCGCGCGGGGTGTGGTTCATGACCGGCGATACGAACGGCTACAGCAACACCGTGGTGATCGAGATGCGCGACTATCTGATCGTAGTGGATGCGAATTATCCGGGGCGCGCGAAGGAACTTCTCGGCATCACCAAACAGCTATCGCCCAAGCCGGTGCGCTATGTCTTCGACACGCACGCGCACGGTGACCACGCGTACGGCAACTCGGTGTGGACGGCGGCGGGCGCGACGACGCTTGCGTTTCAGGGCGTGACCGACGAGATGAACCGCTGGGAGCCGACGCGCTGGCGCAACGCGCTGGCCAAACGGCCGGACATGCAGGCCACCGGCGAAACCGACGTGCAGCGGCCGCAGATGTCGATTACGGGCGACAAGCTGACGCTGAACGATGGGACGCGCGAGGTGGATTTTCTCTTCCTCGGCTGGGGGCACACGCCTGGCGATGGATATGTGTGGCTGCCGGCGGAGAAGATCCTTGCGACCGGCGACGCGGCGGTGAATGGGCCGCGCAACAAGCTGAAGGACGCAAACATTGCCAACTGGCCGAAGGCGCTGGAGCGGGCCATCGCGCTGGGGCCTGTGCATGTGCTGCCGGGGCACGGCGATGCCGGCGGGATCGAGATACTGCAGGGGCAGAGGCAGTTTTTGATCGACCTGTACGCGGCAGTAAAGGCGCAGGCGGACGCAGGCAAGAAGCCCGCGGAGATGCAGATCGAGCTGCCCGCGCCGGACAACGTATGGTTTCCGGCGGGCCGCGGCGGACTGCATCAGCAGGACGTGGAGACGGTGTACCTGGAGATTACAGCGCACGCTCCGGCGGGATCGCTGCCGCACGAGTGGAAATAGCGGCGCGGAACGCCGACGAGGAATCGAGGCTGGTGCGCGGCGGCGATTTTGCTTACGCGGCTTACGGTGGGCGAAGTACACTGCTTTCCATGGCTGCTTCGATGTACATCGTGGTGGAGGGCGAGGACCCGGGGTTCGACATCTTCGTCAACGGGCGGGCGCTGGCGCGGCACGAGGACGCGCTGGAGCGGCTGGCGCTGAAGCTGGGGGTACGGCCGCTGATCGAGTTCTTCTCGGCGGATGAGAATTCGATGGCGCTGTTGATCGAAGAGGGCGGAGGGAATCCCGAGCTGATGCGGCGGCTGCCTCCGCCGCAGTGGTACTTCGCCGACGATGGGCTGGCCACGGTGCTGGCGCTGGTGGCGGAGTTGCAGGGCGACCCGTTGCAGCTTGGCACCGAGGGGCCGCAGGTGCTGGCCGAACTGCTGGAGTACGCGTGCGTGCTGCAGCGGACGGTGAAGGCCGGGCTAAGGTGGCACCTGGCGGTGAGCTGGCGATAAGGCAGAGCAGGATATGAGGTTTCTATGAAGCAGGCATTGCTTTTGGCGATTCTCGGAATAGCATTTGTTCCCGCAATTTCAGCTACTGATCGCCCGCCTCTTCCACCAGGATTTTCGTGGCAGGAGATCCCGGCTATTCACGCCATCTTTCTCAAACCCGATGGATGGTTCTTCCATCAAGAGATGGACAACGGCACACTGGCTTACTTTATTTCCAAAGAAGACATTTCTAAAGGCGGTGAGTTCCAGACGGGCCTCACGATTAATGTGTTTCCGAAACTCAAGCAGGGCTCGGCTATAGACCGCGGTAGGGCTTTCGTCGACAACCTCGTCGCCAAGCATCCGGGCTCGAACCATTGGGATCGTCGCGTCGGCCCATTCCAGCAGTATGGCTGTAACGTTACGGACACCGACCAGTCTGGAACGACCGTGATGTCAACTTACGTGCTTGCCAATCCAAAGACAAATACGCTTTATCTCTTGATCTTCGAGAGTCCTCAAAGCACGTGGGACACATACGCGCCGATCGAAAAGCAGATCATGAGTACCATGTCACTGGACGATAGCTTCTAACATACTTCTTGCCGAAGACGTCGACCATGCGGCGGGGCTGGGCCGACATTTCGGTGTTTTTCCGCACCCGCATAGTTACAGAAGTGTCTCGAACGTCTCAACGGCGGTCTGCACGCAACGTTTGCAGGTTTTGTGGAGGAGATCGTTCTGTTTGTATGCTAGCTGTCCCTCGGGGGTGTTGAGGTCGCAGCCTTGCAAGAGCGTGCGGCAGATGCATGAGCCGTGCTCTGCTTCAAACAGAGAGATGAGCTCGCTCACGTCGCTGTAGGTTTTCTCGGTGAGGGCCTTATCCTGGCCTTCGCCGCGTCCGTGGCCGAGGCCGAGGGCGAGGATGCCGCCGGTGACCGCTCCGCAGACCTCCTGCCTGCGCGCCATGCCGCCGCCGAAGCCGCAGGAGAGTTTGAGGGCGATGTTGCGGTCGAGACCGAGATCGTCGCAGAAGGAGTAGAGGACTGCTTGCGCGCAGTTGTACCCGGCGAGCAGCTTCGCAACAGCGACATCGCTTCGTGCGCTCATGGCCCCCCCCCTTTATTTTTTGCTGAAGACGTCGCCCATGCGGCGGATCTGGGCGCCGACGTTGCGGAGTTTCTCTTCGAAGTGCTCGTAGCCGCGGTCGAGGTGGTAGACGCGGTCGAGGATAGTTTCTCCATCGGCAACCAATGCCGCGAGCACGAGCGAGGCCGAGGCGCGGAGGTCCGAGCACATGACGGCGGCGGCGGAAAGCTTGCTGGGGCCGCGGACGGTGGCCGTGCGGCCCTGCACGGTGATGTTGGCGCCCATGCGGTTGAGTTCCTGGACGTGCATGAAGCGGTTCTCGAAGATGTTTTCGGTGACGGTGGTGGTTCCATCGATCTGTGTGGCGAGGGCCATGAACTGGGCCTGCATGTCGGTTGGGAAGCCGGGGAACTCCTCGGTGGAGATGCTGGCGGCTTTCAGCGAGCCGCCGGAGCGGACGCGGATGTTCTCCTTGCCGACCTGGAGGCGGACGCCGCAGGCTTCGAGCTTGGCGATGAGCGCGCCGAGGTGGGCGGGGTTGCAGCAATCGACGTTGAGGTCGCCGCCGGAGATGGCACCGGCGATGAGGAAGGTGCCGGCCTCGATGCGGTCGGGATTGATGCGATGGCGCGCGCCGTGCAGTTTGGCAACGCCGTGGACGTTGATGGTGCTGGTGCCTGCGCCTTTAATCTTTGCGCCCATGGCGTTGAGCAGGGCGGCGAGGTCGCTGACTTCGGGCTCGCGGGCGCAGTTCTCGAAGACGGTCTCGCCGTCGGCGAGCGCGGCGGCCATGAGGAGGTCTTCGGTGCCGGTGACGGTGATCTTGTCGAAGACGATGTGCGCGCCCTTGAGTCGGGAGCTACCATTGTTGGGCGAACGCGCTTCCAGGTAGCCGTGGTCCTGGGTGATGGTGGCGCCCATGGCTTCGAGGCCCTTGATGTGCAGGTCGATGGGACGGCCGCCGATGGCGCAGCCTCCGGGCATGGCGACGCGCGCGATGCCGGTGCGGGCGATGAGCGGGCCGAGGACGAGCGAGCTGGCGCGCATGGTTTTGACGATCTCGTACTTGGCGACGGGGTCGGAGAGGACGGCGCAGCGGATGCGGGTGCGGTGCAGGGCGCGGCCGTAGCCAAGATCGACCTCGGCACCCATGGCTGCGAGCAGGCGGCGCTCGGTCTCGATGTCGCGGACCTGAGGGATGTTCTCGAGGATGACCTCATCCTGGGTGAGGATGGCGGCGGCCATGCAGGGGAGCGCGGAGTTCTTTGCGCCGGAGACTTTGATGGTTCCGAGGAGGGGATTGCCTCCGCGAACGACAAACTTGTCCATGGAGATAGTTTACGGGAATGCGGGCGGGGGGATGAGTGACGGGGATGGTGCGGGGCGGGGAGGCCGGAAGTGCAGGCATCCGTGTTCCCTCGCTGCGTCAATCAAAATGCGGGGATTCTTCCCCTTCGCAAGCTCAGGGTCAGAATGACAAACAAAGAGGCAACCCACCCATCGCGATACAACCGCGATGAATGGGGCACCCACTTTTGAATTGAGACTACAGTTCGAGGCGGGAGTCGTCGATGGCGAGGCGGACGTTGCCGTCGGACTTGGCGAGACGGCGGACGGCCTCCATCTTGTCGACGCCGGCCTTGAGCATGACGACGGCGATGGGGATGGACTTGCCGGCGGACTTGATGGTGCGGATGGCGGAGTCGCGGTCGATGCCGCAGACGCGCATGAGGACGCGGATACCGCGCTCGACCAGCTTGGCGTTCTTCATGTGGACGTTGACCATCTGGTTGTCGAAGACGTAGCCCAGGCGGGTCATGGCTCCGGTGGTGATCATGTTGCAGATCATTTTTTGCGCGGTGCCGGCCTTCATGCGGGTGGAACCTGAGACGACCTCGGGGCCGACCTCGACGACGATGGTGGTGTCTGAGACCTCGGCGAGCGGGGTGCCTGTGTTGCATGTGATGGCGGCGGTGATGGCGCCGCGGGCACGCGCGTACTCCACCGCGCCGACGACGTAGGGAGTGCTGCCGGAGGCAGAGACGCCGAGGATGATGTCTTTGCGGGTGGGGCGGCGGCGAGCGATGTCGCGCTGGCCCAGCTCGGGGGAGTCTTCGTTGGCGTCGGAGGCGGAGGCGAGGGCCTTGGGGCCACCGGCCATGATGTACTGCACCTGGGCGGGCAGGGTGGAGTAGGTGGAGGGACACTCGGATGCGTCGAGCGCGGCGATGCGGCCGCTGGAGCCTGCGCCGACGTAGATGAGACGGCCACCATCGCGCAGCGCGCGGGCAACGATGTCGATGACAACGGCGATCTCTGGGAGGGCCTTGCGTACCGCGGAGGCGACCTTGGCGTCTTCGTGGCTAATGATGCGTGCGATCTCCAGCGCCGACTTGGTATCGAGGCCCTCGGACGCGATGTTGGAGGTTTCAGTAGTGAGGTCGTGGGGGCCCTCCACGACCTGCATGTGAGGTTTGGGCGTGTCCGTCTGTTCCATCATGGTGAGTGTTGCCATAGGTTGCTGCCGCCGAGGTGTGAATTAACGTCCCGAGTGGTCGCGTACCAGGCGGGGAGTGAAATGCGCCAGAGCTTCCATTACCCAGTATACGTTGGAGCACGGCCAAATGTCCCAGGACGAGGCGGAATGGGGACGATTATTTCAGTGGGGGGGCGCACAGCCGCTTCGAGCTGTGCAGCGGAGGTTGCGAGATGCGCAGCGAGGGGTAGTGCGTCCTGCGGCGCGGAATGTACCATGCAGAAGATGAGAGTTTCTGGAATCGTACTGGGAGTTGCCCTGGCCGCGGTGCTGTTCGGGGCGGAGGGCGGAGCCGCGCGGGTGCAGGAGAGTGGAGCTGCTTCTGTTGCGATGGGCCCAACCCAGGCCGCGGCGAGGTCTGGTTCGGAGATGCAGGCTGCGGACGCTGCGCTGGAAGCACGGTTGCGTGAGATTGCCAAGACGCACCACGGCCAGGTGGCAATGTACGCGACGCAACTGAACACGGGCAGGGAGGCTGCGCTGGACGCGGATGCGGTGGTGCAGACGGCGTCGGTGATCAAGCTGACGATTCTGTTCGAGGCGATGGAGCAGGTGAGGGCGGGCAAGGCGCACTGGGACGACAAGATCACGCTACAGCCAGGAGATGCGGTGAGCGGCTCGGGGATTCTGCTGTTTCTGGATGCGCCGCAGACGCTGACCCTGAAGGACGTGCTGACGCTGATGATTGTGATGAGCGACAACACGGCGACCAACCTGGCGATCGACAGGATTGGTCTGGATGCGGTGAATGCGCGGATTGCTTGGATGGGGCTGAAGGACACGCACCTGTATAAAAAGATCGGCAAGCCGGCGACCGGGCCGATGCCTGCGGACCAGGCGAAGTTCGGACTGGGCAAGACAACGCCGCGGGAGATGGCGAGGGTGATGGGGCGGATCGGGCTTTGCGAGCTGGATGGGCCGGGTGAGGCCGGCGCTGGCGTCGCGGGGACGATTTCCGAGAGCGATACGGCGATCTGCGGGGTGGCGTTGAAGATGCTGCGCAACCAGTTCTATCGCGATACGATTCCGCGCTACCTGGAGAAGCTGGATGCGACAGAGACGGGATCGGGCATTGCCAGCAAGACGGGAAGCCTGAACGCAGTGCGGGCGGACGTGGCGATCGTGGCGGGCAAGACGGGGCCGATGGTGCTTTCGATCTTTACCTACGACAACGAGGACACGAGCTGGACAGCGGACAACGAGGGCGAGGTGACGATTGCGAAGCTGGCGCGGGCGATCGTGGAGGCGTGGTCGCCGGAGGGGATCGACGGGAAGACGCTGGCGCCGGGACTGGGGCTGGGGCCGAAGAGAGTTGGAACGGTGAGTCCCAAGGGCGGGTCTGCTTCGTCTAACTGAGAGTGGGAGTAGAGACACGGGTGCAAGGAGAGAGCGTGAGCGACGAAGAACGGCTGGGGGACGTGCGGCCGATGGAGGTGCAGGCCGGGGAAGGGAACGGAGGCGATTCCCGTTCGGCGGGCGGATGGCACTCGTGGCTGCGCGACCTGGTGGTATCGGTGGCGATCTCGGCGTTCATCATTCTCTTTCTATACCAGCCGGTGCGGGTGGAGGGAACCAGCATGTTGCCGGTGCTGGAAGACCAGGACCGGCTGTTCATCAACAAGATTGCGTATCGCTTGGGCGAGATCCATCGCGGGGATGTGGTGGTGTTCCAGTTTCCGCGCGACCATGCGAAGAGCTATATCAAGCGGGTGATTGCGCTGCCTGGGGACAGACTCAGGATCGACCAGGGGCAGGTGTACGTGAATGGAGAGGCGATCCGGGAGCCATATGTTCCGCCGCGCTATGCCGACGACAAGTCGGTGCCTGAGATGGTGCTGCCTGCGCGCAAGTATTTTGTGCTGGGCGACCACCGGTTGATCGCAAGCGACAGCCGCGACTTTGGGCCGGTGGACCGCGAGCTGATCTACGGCAAGGCGGTCTTCGTGTACTGGCCAATGGAGCAGGTTGGGGTGGTGCGGTAGAGCAGGGAACATGGAACAGGGATCAGGTTGGGGACGATTCGCCGCGATCGTCGCCGGCATCTTCGCCGGGGTCTGAGCCGAAAGCGACTATAGAGAGAAACGCCCATGCCGGAGATCGGCATGGGCGGTTTAGTTGGTGCAGGCAACTGGCGCGATTATGCGCTCATCGACCTGGGAAAGGGCGTGACCATCTTGATTGAGGCCCGTTGCATGACCTCAAGTTCGGCGGGAGCGAGCAGCTCGGGCGGCATTCCGCCGATCGCAACAAAGCCGGGGCTGTCGCCGAGGACCTGCGAGATCTGGTTCCAGCGCAGGAAGGGCGAGGTGGTGGGAAGGACGATGAGGCGACGCTTCGGCTCAGGTAGAGCGAAGTAGGCAGTCCAGATCATGAGAACCAGGCATATGACAACGCCGCTGACCAAGTTGTAGGCCATATGCATGCTGGGGTGTAGGGCTATCCATGCAGACTGCACCAGATCGTTTGTCGCCAGCATGCCGAGGCCGAGGCTGACGCCAAAGATGCGGCTGCCGTAGTTGAGGCCCATGGGAAGGATGGCGAAGCAGACGAAGACCAGCAGACAGAGGGTAAGGATGCTCTGGGTGCGCTGCAACTGAGAGATGGCGGCGATGAGGTACTTTGTGCCCGTCATCCCTGGGCCGAAGGCCGAGCCGAGAGCTACAACAACGGAGATGGATGCGGCCCAGCGGAAGACCAGCATTCCGAGCTTCTGCAGGCCCTTGAGCGGAGCCATGGCAAGCCGGTAGACGCTGTAGACGACAATGAGCGCCAGGATCGATTCGATCGCGAAGCTGATCCAGTAGACGTAAAAATAAAGAACGTATGCGATGTGTTTGTCGAGGGGATGGCCGGCAAAATGAATCAGCCCCACGAGGATGCTGCTGGAGGCGGCCCGAACCGCGAGAAACGCACCCAGCGCCCTATACTCTGCCCACTGCTTCTTCCATGTGATTGCGCACAATGCCCCCAGGCATAATCCAACTTCAAGGCAAGCGAGCAATATGAGAAAGGGCATTGAGGTCACGCGCTGATCCCCCTGGACAGATAAAGCATACCTTATCCAGAGGGGGCGTTGACAACTATATTTTCAATTTGTATAGTTACGCCGGTCAGTTACGTCAGTCACCGGTCATACCGCAGTCGCCGGGGTCGCTGGGGTCGCACGTTGGCATTGGCGCCGCGCTCGTTTTGCTGATGGTGACGGTTGCCTTTGCCGGAGCAGCCTTGGCGCATGTGGTGGCGATTGCACCGGTTACGGCGAGGGCGATGACGAGACAGCGTACGATGGTTTTCATGGTGAGGCTCCCTTTTTGATACTTAATGTGTGCGGAACTAAAAAAATAACTGGACAAACTCAATAAAACGATCATAGAATGTAAACTCTTGTAAGTCTACTGAAATCAGTTATATAACTGCTTATCATACTTCATTGGTTACGAAAGTAACTTTTTCTGTGGAAAACCCGGGTTTGGTACAGATTCTGCGCCTGTTACATCCTGAAAAACCGAGTGGCTCCACTCCGCAAGTCTCTCTATTTGTCCTCGCCATAGAACTCAAAACGAAGGCCACGCCTTGAGAATGGTGCGCGGACGCGACGCTGCGGTTGGCCATTGCCGACTGGAGCGGCTTTACCGTTCTTGTACTCGCGCGATAATTGGCGACGTGGTTCTCTGATGAGGCGAGCACGGAAACGCTCTTTGCTTCGGGAATGACAACCGCAGAGGCCGCTCGAATTGCAGCGGGCCTGGGGGCGCTGGCGATGATCTTCGAGAACCGGGAGGACGCCGGACGCCAACTGGCGAATCGGTTGCAAGCGTTTGCCAGCCGGCAAGACGGAATCGTGCTGGGGATACCGCGTGGCGGCGTCACGGTTGCGTTTCAGGTGGCGCAGGCACTGCATCTGCCGCTGGACGTCTTTCTGGCGCACAAGCTGGGCGTGCCCGGGCATGAGGAGCTTGCCTTCGGAGCGGTTGCGGCCGGCGGCGAACGGACCCTGGATGCGGAGGTGATGCACGCGGCGGGAATCGATGTGCAGCAGATTGAGCAGGTGACCGCAGAGGTGACGGCGATGCTGGACCGGCGCGCCGCGCTATACCGGGGCGAGCGTCCGGCGATCGAGCTTGCGGGACGAACGGTGATTCTGGTGGACGACGGAGTT
>JBEKWE010000103.1:0-9291 GCA_049513335.1 Acidobacteriaceae bacterium
CGCCAAGCTGCTCCTCAACCTGCGCACGCGCAACACAGACATGCTGCTCGGCGCGGTCGCCAAGGTCCTCGCCGACGAGGGCATCGAGCTCGTCTCCTCCACCCAGTACCTCGAACCGCTGCTCGCCACGCACGGCGTCCTCACCCAGCGCGCCCCCTCCGACGACGAGCGCAAGGACATCGCCTACGGACGCACCCTCGCCCGCGGCCTCGCCGCCTTCGACCTCGGCCAGACCGTCGTCATCGCCGCCCAGGCCTGCGTCGCCGTCGAGGCCATGGAGGGCACCGACGCCGCCATCGAACGCGCCGGCTCCCTCATGCGCCGCCTCAGCGAACCGTCCTCCACACTCAGCCGCGCTCTTACTGTCGTCAAGGTCGCCAAGCCCGCCCAGGACATGCGCTTCGACGTCCCCGTCATCGGCCTCGCCACCATCCAGGCCATGTCCCGCGCCGGGGCCACCTGCCTCGCCGTCGACGCCGGCCGCACCCTGCTCTTCGACCAAGCCGCCATCGCCGCCGCCGCCGACCGCGCAGGCATCGCGCTGGTCGCGGAGTGAAAAGACAATCGATCTCTGTTGCCGGAGCATCGAATCTACCTGAGCGAAGTGCGCGTGTCGCCATCAAACGTCAAGGAGAAGAGAATGCTTCGTAACAACGTATGGATCGCCGCCCTCATCGCAATCGTCGCGGCCTGCGGCTTTACCCTCAAAGCCCGCGCCGCCGACCCGCTCCCGCCCGGCGCCACCGCTCCCGGCTTCAGCCTTCCCTCGCAGGAGGACGCCCAGGTTTCGCTCTCCCAGTTCAAGGGCAAATGGGTCGTCCTCTACTTCTATCCCAAGGACATGACCACCGGCTGCACCATCGAGGCCCACAACTTCCAGCGCGACCTGCCCAAGTACGACGCCCTCAACGCCGTCGTCCTCGGCGTCTCACTGGACACCGTCGAGAGCCACAAGACCTTCTGCACCAGGGACTCGCTCACCTTCAAGCTGCTCGCCGATCCAGACCACAAGGTCATCGACGCCTACGGAGTTCCCATTACCGAGCGCGGCGACGCCAAGTTCGCTGCTCGCGACACCTTCCTCATCTCGCCCGCAGGCAAGATCGCAAAGGTCTGGACCGGCGTCAACCCGAACACGCACAGCGACGATGTCCTCGCGGAGATCGCAGCCCAGCAGAAATAAGATTCGAGCAGACGCAAAAAGGCCCGGACCTCATAAGAGGAGTCCGGGCCCTTTTGCTTGCCTGGTTGGAACTGCTTGTTGACTACTTCTTCTTTGCAACCTTCTTTGCGGCCTTCTTCTTCGCTGGCTTCTTTGCGGCCTTCTTTACAACCTTCTTCGCTGCTTTCTTAGTTGCCAAGGTAATACCTCTCGTTTTGGTTTTTTTGTTTCTTGAAGTGCCCTTTTTGCCGACCGCTTTCTTCAAAGCGGCCTTACCGCCGCGCAGAGCACTCCCCTTTTTCGCGGCAGATTTCAATGTCGTCTTCTTTGCGCCCTTCTTAATTGGCTTCTTCTTCGCAACCGCCTTCTTGGCGGCAGCTTTCTTCGAGGCAGCTTTCTTCGAGGCGGCCTTCTTGGCGGCGGCCTTCTTGGCAGCGGCCTTCTTCTTCGCAACCGCCTTCTTGGCGGCAGCTTTCTTGGCGGCGGCCTTCTTCTTCGCAACCGCCTTCTTGGCGGCAGCTTTCTTGGCGGCGGCCTTCTTCGCAGCAGCCTTCTTGGCAGCAGCCTCCTTCGCGGCAGCCTTCTTGGCGGCGGCCTGCTTGGCGGCAGCCTCCTTCTCAGCAGCCTCCTTGGCAATCTCTGCCGTCTTCGCTGTCGCGATCGCGGGAGCAGGGACCGCGACCGGCGGTGGAGGCGCCGCTTCGCCATGAGGCCCAGCTTCCAGCAGATCGTCGGCAACATCCTCCAGCAGGTCGAGAGCCGCGTCGCCCTCCAGACTCATGGTCACCACGACCTCCTCCTCTTCATCGCCATCGTCAAAGAGATCGTTGCCTTCGTATCCATCCCCGCCGGATTCGTCGTCCCCATAGTCCGCAGCTGCATAGATCCTGTTCTTCTCATCCAGTCCGTCGAATCCATCATGTTCATTGATCGTCATCGTCGCACCCTCGCCCTGTATAGAACACCCGTTTGCTGCTCTCGCACCGTAGCACCGCAGTGCATCTGGACCGCAATGGCGCAGCAACAAAAATGCAATTGCACCACGCCTCGGATTCTAGCAACAGAATGCCTCTGTGCGCCAGCTATGGCAAGCACTCTTTTTATCTAGGTAGCGAATGCGGCAGCCTTCCGTTTTCATTTGGGAGCGGTGGGCTGCTTCGCTGCAACAGTCTTTTTCCGTGTTGTGCCCGGCGAAGTTGTCTTGGCGGAGGGATTCGATGCGCTCGCCGCACCCTTCGTTTTTGCGCCCGCTCCAGTTTTTGCGCCTGCTCCAGCCTGTGCGCCGGCTCCCGCTTTTGCCCTGGCTCGCCCATGCGCTCTCCTGGCTCGCACATGGGTCACCGGAGCCAGATGGATCGGCTCGCTGACGGCCAGGGTGCGATGCGGCCGGATTGTGCTCGACGATAGATGGTTCCAGCGCCGCAGGTCTTCCACCGACACGTTGAAACGGTCCGCAACCGTCACCAGTGTGTCGCCCGCGCGCGTGACGTAGTGCAGCGTACGGATCGCCGCGGGGACACTTGCCACGGGAACCACCAGTTCATCGCCCGCTTCGATCGGCGCGCTTGCATCCAGGCCATTGGCCGAGGCAATCTCTGCCGACCGGCCATGCAGGCTGCTCGCGATGCTGTCCAGCGACTCGCCGGTGCGCACCACGTGAAAGCGCCAGCTGCTGCGCTTGTCCTCGGGAATCTTCTCAATGCGCTTCAGATACACGTCGCGCATTCCAGCGGGAAGATGTAGATCGAAGTCCATCTCGCTCGGCGTGCTCATGCGCAGGAGGCTCGGGTTTAGAGCAACAATCTCCTGCAACGAGGCGTCGGTCACGTCCGCCACCAGCCGCAGATCGACCGCGTAGTCCACATTCACCGTGTCCGAGACGACCGGCACATCGGGCACCAGGCCCTCCAGCCCGTACTGCTGCGGGTTCTTCGCCATGATGATGGCTGCGATAATTCCCGGCACATAGTTCTTGGTCTCCTTCGGCAGCTCATTGCGCCGGTACAACTCCCAGTAGTCGGCGTATCCGGTGCGCATCACCGAGCGCTGCACATATCCCGGCCCCCAGTCGTACGCGGCCATCGCCAGGTACCAGTCGCCGAACTGGTCGAACAGCGACTTGATGTACCGGGCGTAGGCGCGAGTGGCTTTCTCCGGATCGAAGCGCTCGTCCACCCATGCATTGCGCTCCAGCCCGTAGGCCCCGGTGGGCATGAACTGCCACATGCCGCCCGCGCCGGACCGCGCATTCAGGGCCTGCGGCTGGAAGCCCGACTCCGTGACCGCCAGATAGATCAGGTCCTGCGGCACGCCCTCCTCGCGCAGCACCGTTGAGATCATGTCCTTGTACTTGCCGGCGCGTTCCAGCGAGCGTATCAGATGCGCGTGCCCCGTAGGCGAGTTCGAGAAGTAGCTGATGAACCCGGCCACATAGTCGTTGACCACCAGCGGGAAGTCCGACTGCGTCGTTTTCAGTTCATCCTGCACCTTCGCCGTCAGCGCCGCGTTTGCTGGAAAGGTCACCTCGTCGGCGGCGTCCAGCGGCGCGGCCTCAATCGGCTCGCTGAAGCCTGTGCCCTGCTTCAGCGCCGACATCTCCAGCGAGTTGATCGCGTTCAGCAGACGGTCGAACGCATCGGAGAGCTGCGGGTCGTTCTTCACATCCATCCCGCTGGTCAGCATCAGGTCCACGGCCATGTCGAAGTTAGCCCGCGCCGCCTCCAGCTTTCCCGCGCGATAGTTCGCGACGCCGCTGCTATAGGCCCCCTCGACCTGTTGCATGAGTTGCTCTACCCGCTGCGCCCTTGCGGCGAGGTCGTTGGCCTGCGCCTGCGTCATCGCCGGAGCAGGAGCGGCCACCGGCGCCGGTGCAGCGATCGCCGGTGCCGTGGCCTGCGCGGCAACCCCGCCCGGAGCTGCTGCCTGCTGCTGCGGACAGCCCGCCAGCAGCGCCAGCGGCAGGCATGCAATCGCCCTTGCCCATTGCCGCAACCCGCTCACCATCCGCGCCCGCTCGTCGTATCGATCAAGAATCTGGTTCCGCTCCTTTGCCCGCAAGCGCAGTGCCCATTGCAAACGCAGTGCTCATTGTATGACGTTTGCCGAGCACTTCGGGCCACAGCCCACGTATCGCTTCTGGGACGGGTTGAGCGCCCGCTGTGCCGTGCCCTGCGCGCCCGTTGCGCAGTGATAGCATCGAAGGTTGAGGCAGACCGCACCCCGCATGGACCCGAACCACATTCGCAACTTCGCGATCATCGCGCATATCGACCACGGAAAGTCCACGCTCTCCGACCGCCTGCTCGAGCTCACCGGCAGCCTGACCGCGCGCGAGATGCAGGCCCAGGTGCTGGACGCCATGGACCTCGAGCGCGAGCGCGGCATCACCATCAAGGCCCACACCGTGCGCATGATCTACCAGGCGCGCGACGGCGAGACCTACCAGCTCAACCTCATCGACACCCCCGGCCATGTCGACTTCAGCTATGAGGTCTCGCGCTCGCTCGCCTCCTGCGAGGGCGCACTCCTCGTCGTCGACGCCTCCCAGGGCGTCGAGGCGCAAACCCTGGCCAACGCATACCTCGCCATCAACCACGGCCTGGAAGTCATCCCTGTCATCAATAAAATTGACCTGCCCTCGGCAGACATCGAGCGTACCCGCGAGATGATCGAAAAAGCCGTCGGCCTGCCCGCCGACGACGCGCTCGCTGTCTCCGCCAAGACCGGCGAAGGCGTCGCGAAGATTCTCGAAGCCGTCGTCCATCGCCTTCCGCCGCCGCGCGGAGACGCCGGCGCGCCGCTACAGGCCCTCATCTTCGACTCCTGGTTCGATCCATACCGCGGTGTCATTGTTCTCGCCCGCATCATCAACGGCCATCTGCTCCAGGGCATGAAGATCATGATCATGTCCAACGGCAAGCAGTTCGACGTCGAGAGCATGGGCGTTATGACGCCCAAGCCGGTCGCGCTCGCAGAGCTCTCCGCCGGTGAGGTCGGCTTCTTCGTCGCCAACATCAAGAACGTCGCCGACACCAAGGTCGGCGACACCATCACCGAGGTCGCGCGTCCCTGCGCTTCGGCCCTCCCCGGATTCGAAGACATCAAGAGCATGGTCTTCGCCGGACTCTACACCGTCGACTCGCACGCCCACGGAATGCTGCGCGATGCCCTGGAAAAACTCCGCCTCAACGATGCCAGCTTCACCTTCGAGCCCGAATCCTCCGTCGCTCTCGGCTTCGGGTTCCGCTGCGGCTTCCTCGGCCTGCTCCACCTCGAAATCATTCAGGAGCGCCTGGAGCGCGAGTACGATCTCGACCTCATCATCACCGCGCCCGGCGTCCGCTACCAGATCACCCTCACCGACGGCAAGGTCGTCGAGGTGGACAATCCCTCGCGCTGGCCCGACCCCTCCGAGATCGTCTCCATCGCCGAGCCGGTCATCACCGCCCGCATCCTCACCAACGAGGAGTACGTCGGCGGAATCCTCAAGCTGGTCGAAGAGAAGCGCGGCCGCCAGAAGAACCTCGAGTACGTCACCTCCACCCGCGTCATGATCACCTACGAACTTCCCCTCAACGAGATCGTCCTCGACTTCTACGACCGCCTCAAGACCGTCTCCCGCGGATACGCCTCGCTCGACTACACGCTCTCCGGCAGTTGGATCTCGCCCATGGTCAAGCTCGACATCCTCATCGGCGGCGATCCGGTCGATGCGCTCTCCATCATCGTCCACCGCGACTTCGCCTACGACCGTGGCCGCGCCCTGGTCCACAAGATGCGCCAGCTCATCCCCCGCCAGATGTTCGAGGTCGCCATTCAGGCCGCCATCGGCGTCAAAGTCATCGCCCGCGAGACCGTCTCCGCCCTGCGCAAGAACGTCATCGCCAAATGCTACGGCGGAGACATCAGCCGCAAGCGCAAGCTCCTCGAAAAACAAAAAGAAGGCAAGAAGCGCATGAAGCGCATCGGCAAGGTCGACATTCCCCAGGAGGCCTTCCTCGCCGTCCTCAAGGTGGGCGAAGAGTAGAGGAGAAGTCATTCCCTCCCGTCCAGCCGTTAGTTCCGCTGCGTCGCCAGCACGTCTCGCTCTGTGGAAAGCCTTTTATTTGCAAAACTTGCAGCGGCGACTTTGATTAATTGTTCGACAATTGGTTCAAATCATTGAAAAGACGTATCTTAATCTTAGAGAGGTATGCGCCCGCCGCCGCTCACCAAACACCGTTGGCCGCAGTGTGAATCTCCCATGGATCGCAATCCACACTTTTTCCACAACCATGCCGCAGTGCAGCGGACTTCCGCACGGATGCAAAAAGGGAGGCCGTGGAGGCCTCCCTTTTGTATGCATCGCTCTGTCAAGTTATCTGGCTGCCGGCTTCGCGGGGGTTGAGCCGGTGGCTGGCTTCGCGGGGGTGGTGCTGTGTTGCGTAGGCGTGGTTGTCGACGGCTTCGCCCGGCTCGCCGCCGATGGGGTCTCGGCTGCCGGCGGCGTAATCCCAGGCGTCGTGGCGTTGTACGCCTGGATGACGGCCACTGTAATATCGGCGTTGGGCTGGGGGGCGGCCCACAGCACCGGGGTCTGCTCGTTGCTCACGTCGAACAGCAGCGTGTAGCCGTTATCGCTGACATACTTCGCCATCACGGTATAGAACTTCTGCGAGATCTTCTGTAGAGCATCCTGCACGTCGTTCTGGGATTCGCTCTGGAAGTCCTCCCCTTCGCTCTGATACAGCTTCTCCTTGGTGTCGATGGTCTTCTGCCGAGAAACGCGCTCCTCGTCCGACATCGTGGCCGGTGCGGCCTGCAACTGCTTCTTCAACGAGTCGATCTCAGCGGCCAGCTTGTCCAGATTGTCGCTCTGCGGCTGGTACTTCTTCTTCAGATCGGCAAGCGCGCGCTGGCCTTCGTTGGTATAGGCAACGGCCCTTTGGAACGAGATGATGGCGATCCGCGCGGGAAATGCCGACGGTGGAACCAGAACGGGAGCCTGCGCGGCTGCCGCGGCTGGCGCGGTCGCAGGGGCCGGTGCAGCCGGGGCTGGGGCCGCTGGGGCTGGGGCCGCTGGCACGGCGGACGCGGCTGGAGCTGCTGGTTGAGGTGCGGCAGGGGTCGCCTGAGCAATCGCGGCCACAGGGAGGAGAGCCGCGACGAGCGCGGTGAGAAGAGCAAACTTGGATTTCATGCGGTGTGTAAAGCTCCTTGGAAGTTTTCCTATACCTTGGGCCGTCGGCATGCCTTCGCACACCATCCGGGTCAGTTGCCCTGCATCCGCCCGCCCGATAGTCCGAAGTGCCCAACCGGGAAGGGCTCTCACCGCGTTTTACCGCCTTTATCTCCATTAACCAGCTTCAGTCCATGAGGTTCGGCGGGAGCGATTAGGCTGCCAGAGCAGCCACCATTATAGGGTTCGATTCGTGCAGGGGTCAAACCCCTGCCTTCCGAAATATGGAGCTTGTCCAATGAACTCTCTTATTTTTGGGGAACGATTTCCCCCAACGGGGCCGATGGACTGTGGATTTGGGGCAAGTCGGCATCTGTGTCTTTGGCATTCCAATTGCACGTCTTTCCATCGGTATCAGACTGGGAAGAGATGCACCCACGATAGGTGCAATCCCCGGGGTTCAGGTATTACTGCCGCAGGATAGCCACTTCAGGAGGCCTTTGACTGAGGATTGTGCTTCGGGCCGCTCCCTCCATGGAAGCGGCCCTTGCACTTTAACGCCCGGCCCTGGCGCCTTGACGCAAGGCTCGCGAGATGGCGCGGAGCGGACCACTCGTTTGACCCAAAGCTCCCTTGCAAATGTTTCTCTTGCTACAGTTTGGCTTTCAGCGTATGATCGGTATTAACTTGTGAACCGGCTATGGGTGCCGAAGACTGTGTGTGTTCGCTGGTTTTTCGATGGCGGCAAGAATACACAGCAAGAGTGGGTCCCGGCGGATTTCATGGAACCGGCGGATTTCACTGGATTCGATGCACCGGATCAGATGCGCCGGAGGCTTGGATCGCGACCAAAGCGCCCGATCGAATGATGAGTTGCAAATTGGGGCAAGGGTGAAGGATTTGCCATCGTTGGCGATCGCACGTTGGCAATTTCAGGTGGCTGTTGGCAATTCCCGGTTGCTTTTTGCAATCTCGGGCTTTTGATAATTCCCGGTGGCTTTGGCATAGCAGGTGGCTTTGGCAATTCCGGTGGTGCGCGGCGTAGTCTTGCGGCTGGTCGCGGCCGATGGATGCAGTAAGACGATGTTCGAGTACAACTTGATACCGTTTCCCCCGACGCTGCAAAACCGGTTTGGTTCCATCTCCGCGAACTCCACGGGGAGCGACGAGACCTGCAAGCGTGGGAAAGAAACGCAGATCGCCAACCAGCAATAGGAAGTGGAAAAATGAGTTCAGAGCAGAATGAACCCGAGGTGCAGATGCACCAGGGTCCGCCGCCACAGCCTGTCCAGGTGGAAGACCGGATGGACCAGAACGGCCAGTCGCGGATGGTTCAAAACGGCCCGGCGCAGGACTCCGCACCGTACAACATCCAGCACGGCATGGGGCAGTCCAAGAGCAGCCGCAGACGTCGTCGCAAGCGCAAGAACAAGTCGCCCGACGCTCTCCAGCAGGGAGGGCAGAACGGCCCCGGCCAGTTCGTCGGAGACCTTCAGGCGGGCGAACAGGTCCTTGCCTCCGGTGGCCAGCAGACGCAGATCTTCCAGGCCGGCGCACCCCAGCAGCAGGCCGGCGCGGGCCCGTCCTCCAAACGCTGGAAGAAGAAACATCGCGACCGTGATCGTCAACGCACGCAGGACAACATCGGCAACCAGGCCAGCCCGGGCAACGGAGCGGGCTATCGCGACGGCAACAGCCATCAGCCCGGCAACGGCGGCAGCTTCAAGCGCAAGGGCAAGCAGCAGCGCGGCCCGCGCAGCTTCGTCGGCCCCATGGACCACAGCTATCGCGCGGTCAACGGCAACTTCGCCGACGCGCCGCCCTCCACCATCGAGGCCTCGGGTAACTACCAGCCCAGGGGTGGCGGTGCGCGTTATGTCAGCGACTCCCAGCCCATCGACTACTCCATTGGCCGCCCCATCCCCATTCCCGAGGACGCGCCCACCAGGATCTTCTTCTTCATCGAAGACCT
>JBEKWE010000104.1:0-9148 GCA_049513335.1 Acidobacteriaceae bacterium
GGAGATAGAAGCCGAGCGTGCTGGCGAACTCGTACTCCTGATGGATGACGATGAGGTCGCCGGAGTGGATCTGTGGCGCGATTGTGTCGGCGAGTTGTTGCGAGCTGAGCACCGGCGCGAAGATTTGCAGGCCGAGGTGCGCGGCCAGCAGAAAGCCGAAGGCCCCTGCGGCCAGCGCGAGGGTTGCGGCGTGGGGCCGATCTTTCTTGCGCAGAAAAAACGAAGCGAGTGGGCCGAGGAAGAGCGCGGCGGCGGCCAGCGCGAGTGGCAGACGGAAGAGTCCGAGCGCCTGTGCGTTTAGGTCAAGAAAGTGGCCCATGCTGAGCGCGTAGTCGGCGGGGTTCTGGTGCAGGAGACTTGCAAGATCGGTCGAGGGCGCGGCCGCGCGGCTGTGCAGCAGGAAGACGAGCGCGGCGGCGGCGAAGATTGCGCCGAGGGCGAGCAGGACAGATGTTGCGCGTAGGCTGGCGCGACGGATTATTTTTGCGCGATCCGTGACGGGCTGCCCGCCGCATTCCTGCGCAAGCCAGCCGGCGATGAGGATTGTGAGTGCGGGCAATGCGGGCAACACGTAATACTCCTGCCGCGTGGAGAAGCTGAAGAAGAGCAGGGGAAACGCGGCCCATAGCGTAAGCAGCAGGTTCGTTTTTTGTTGCGCGGAGAGGGTACAGGCGCGGAATGCGTGACGCCAGCTCGCCGAGCGGAGCGGGAGCGCGTCTCCCACTGCGTATAAGACAAACGCCGACCACGGCATCAGCCATACCAGGCAGAGTCCCCAAAAGAGACCCAGCGGGACGGTGTCGTAGTCGCGCGGAACGCGGAGATTCAGGTAGCGCAGGAGCTGCTCGTTCACAAAATAGAACCAGAGCCAGCCGTGGACGTTGCCCTGCGTTGGCAGCGGCACAGAGAGGATACCGTGCGCGAGGGCGAGGCCTGCGGGATGGCCCTGCGCGGGATTGGCCAGCGCGATGAGGATGTGCCACGGCGCGGCGATTGCAAAGAAGACGGCGAGCGACGAGAGCGGATGGAGCTGGCGGATGCGGGTGATGGCGGCGCGTGGGCCGTGCGTCAACAGCAGATAGATCAGGACGATTGCGACCGGGAAGACGACGCCGATGAGTCCCTTGGTGAGGACGCCGAGGGCGCAGCAGGCGGCGAAGGCGTAGCAGAACCACCTGAGATTCTGTGGCGCTTCGAATGAGAACCGCAGGTCCTTCGACTCGGCGTCTGCGACGCCTTCGCTCAGGATGACAGATTCAGTGATGGGTTGGAGTGAGGATTGTTCCGTCAGCCAGAAGCAGAGCAGGGCAAGCGTGAGCCAGAGGCAGACCATCGCGTCGGGGAGGAGGATGCGCGTGAAGAGGAAAATTCCGAAGCTGGAGAGCAGGATGAGCGCGGCGTAGAGTCCTGCGCGGGCGCTGCGGAAGGCTCGCCGCGCGAAGGCTTCGACGGCGAAGGCGAGGGCGAGAACAGTCAGCGCGAGTGGAATGCGGGCCGCGGCTGCGCTGACTCCGAAGAGCTTGAAGCTGGCGGCCATCGACCAGTAGAGCAGCGGCGCTTTTTCCAGGTAGCGAATTCCGTTGGCGTAGAGCGTGACCCAGTCGTGGCGCAGCAGCATCTCGCGCGCCACCTCGGCGTGCACCGAGTCGGCGTCGTCCAGCAGCGCGGGAGAGAAGAGCGTGAAGCTTCCATAGAAAATCGCCCACAGAATGAGGAGGACAAATGTGTTGGCCAGCGGACGCTTCGGGACGGGGGTCTGTGGCGCGGTTGAGGGCGGCATGGGTCAGAGGATGGGGATGTCTTCGTCGATGGCGAGCTGTTCGACGCAGATGTAGAGGGCTTCGCCGAGCTTCTTGAAGGCGAGCTTGCACTCCGCGGAGCAATTGCTTCTGTCGGCGCGGCGGAAGAGTTCGTTCCAGATGTTTTGCGCCTGCCAGAGGTTGACGTCGAAGGGCATGGTGCGCAGAGCCAGTGCGATGGAGAGTGCGGTGCGCAGGGACGCCTCGGGAGACTGGCCTGCGTTGACGGCGGCCTCGATCTGGACCATGGCCCGCTTGATGCGCTCGGCGGCGGTAAAGCTGAGCGCCGCGCTATCCACGGCGACGTGGTCTGTGGAGGCGCGCAGGAAGAGTGCCTCGATCGCGGCGGCGTCGAAGTGGTCCGCGTCGATGGCGCGGCGCAGGTTGGCGTTGATGGCGAAGTTGGCAGCGATGGCGAGGGCGGGCGGCGCGGCCACGCCCGACTCGGTCAGAAAGTGGAGCAGCGAGGCGTGGTCCTCGTAGATCTTGCGCAGCGAGTCTTCCATCTCGGCCAGGGTCTGGTTGAGAATCGTGCGCAGAATGCGCTGCTGCTCATCGGCGAAGAGCGAGGTGAGCGAGTAGGCGATGGTGCCGAAGAAGCTGTCGATGAGGCGGATCACCTCGGGAAGATCAGCGCGCTGGATTGCTCTGCGGATGTTGTTGGCGAAGGCGGCAAAGGCTGCGCCGTTCTCCGGGCCGTCGGTGGAGTAGCGGCGCACGGCGGCCGACAGGTTCTGGTCGCCCAGGTGGAGCACGGCGAAGCATATCTCCTCGTTCTCCTCGGTGATGCGCGAGCGCAGATGGGCGCGTCCGACGGCGACCTTGCCGCGGCCGGAGGTGAAGCTCTGGTATGAGTCGCGGTGCAGGTCGAAGCAGAAGAGTTGGCTGTCCTCGGGGTAGCTGCGAAAAATGGAGCTGATGGCATAGTGCGCGCCCACCTGCTCCAGTCCGATGCGCAGCCCGGTGACGTAGCGGCGGTAGAGTCTGGCGCCGTCGCCAATCTCCGCGACGTTGGATTTGGCGTGGGCAAGAATCTCCAGGAAGCGTTCTTCAAGCGCGGCGCCGGCGGGGCCGAAGAGCTTGGCCGCAAGCTGCAGAACGCGCCCGGCGTAGGCGATGATCTGGATGGTCTCGATGCCTGAGAGTTCGTCGAAGAACCAGCCGCAACTGGTGTACATGAGCTGGGTGTGGCGTTCCAGTTCGAGCAACTCAAGCAGGGTGGTGCGCTCTTCGCCCTTCAGGGGACGCCGGGCATGGCGGTCGAAGAAGCGGGCGGTGGAGGCCGGCGAGCGGTCCAGGACGATGTGGATGTAGGCGTCGCGCGCACTCCACAGGTCGAGCAGCAGAGGCGCGGCCAGCTCTTCGGCCAGCGGCGCGGTAGCGTCGCGCAAAAAGTCCAGCGCCTCGCGCAGGGGCGCGCGCCACTGCTGACTCAAGCCGGGCTTGCCGCTGTAACAGCCGCAGTTGGAGCGCCAGCGTTCGATGCCATGCACGCAGCTCCAGGAGGTGTTCTCGGCGATCTCGGCCTCCCACTCCGGCGGGAACATCTCCAGAAACTCGCCGTAGTTGGTCAGCGTTGCGTGGCCATTCGACTCGATCCAGTTCATGGCATAGGAGAGAGCCATCTCGCCGTACTTGTGATGGTGGCCATAGCTCTCGCCATCGGTGGCGACGTGCGAAAGTTGCACCTTGTCGGCGGAGTTGGGCGCGGTCGCGTGGAAGCCGTCCAGCAGGCGGCTGCCGAAGCCCTCGCCGCTGTTCAGCAGGCCCCCGAAGGCGATGGCGCGCGAGGCGGGGCCGTCGTAGAAGAAGACCGCGATGCTGCGGCCCTCATCGAGCTGGACCAGATAAGGATGAGTGGTATCGACGGTGGCATCTGGCGTGGGAGTCCAGTTGTCCGTTCTCCGTTGCTCGTTGTCTGAAACGAGAGGGCGGACGCGCGCGCACTGATGGGGGGCCAGAATGGTGAACTTGATCCCCTCAGCGGCCATCAGGTCGAGCACGCCGCGGTTGACGGCGGTCTCGGCCAGCCACATGCCCTCGGGGCGGCGGCCGAAGCGGTGCTCGAAGTCGGCGATGCCCCAGCGGACCTGGGTGATGGCGTCGCGCCGGCTGGCCAGCGGCAGGATGATGTGGTTGTAGACCTGCGCAATGGCCGACCCGTGGCCGCCGTAGCGCTGCGTGCTGCTGCGGTCGGCGTCCAGGATGGAGCGATAGGTGCGCGGAGTATTGTCGGCCATCCATTTCAGCAGGGTGGGGCCGAAGTTGAAGCTCATGCGCTCGTAGTTGTTGACGATGCGCACGATCTCGCCCTTGCGGTTGGTGATGCGCGAGGCGCTGTTGGGCTCGTAACACTCCGCGGCGATGCGCTCGTTCCAGTCGTGATAGGGCGCGGCGGAGTCCTGCACCTCCACCGTCTCCAGCCAGGGGTTCTCGCGCGGCGGCTGGTAGAAGTGGCCATGCACGCAGACGTATCGCTGGGTTGGGGCGGAGGGTGATGAGTTTGGTTTCGCGTCCTTCGAGGAGCTTCGAGACTTCACCATGGAATTATATGGGGCTCCCGCGCCAGACGGTGCAAGCGCGGCGAACTCGGCTAATTCTCCGAAGGCCGCTCCATGTGGTCGATCACCAGCGTCTCCACCTGTCCCTTTTCGGAGTCGAGCTTCAGCCCGAGGTTGTTCAACCCGGAAAGAAACATCGCCGCGAGGGGGGAAATCCCCGGATCGACGTCATCGGCCGGCGGGGCGAAGGTGAAGTCATACAGGCCGGTCAACCCGGTTTTGTCCTGAACTGGTCCCTGATTCGCCATCACGGAGAGGATCGACGCGAGCGACGCCATCGAGGCCCCGTAAAAGTGTATCCCGTCCTTGTTGAGGACCATGACTCCGCCGAATGGCAGCTTCTGTCCACCCGGATGCTCAGCCGTCGGATCGGTCTCCTTGAACTTCGGCCCGTCTTTGGCCACCACCAGCGTGGTCACCTTACTGTCCTTCAACTCGCGGTGCACCGCCAGCCTGCAGCGTTCCGCGAGCAGCGCCTGCAGCATACCCCGCAACATCACCTTCTGCGCGTCCGGCTTCTGCCACTCCGCCCGGTCTTCGTTGGCGATCCGCGCGTCGATGTCGTAGCCATCGCTCAGCAGCCAGTCCGGAAGCCCCTTGATCTGGTCTTGAAAGTTGTAAAACGCCGCGCCGCCCACTTGCGGAACATACGCCGTTAAGAGCAACAACACCAGGGGCTGATGGCTGCGATACCCATCCGGCGTCGGCCCGTCCTGCGCTGCCATTGCCCGTGTTAACGGAACCTTGATCTGGCGGATGGAGATGACATCGAAGGCATACGCCCGGCTCGGCGAAGCTGCTGCCGTTGCTGCGGGCGCAGGAATCGCCGTTGATGTTGGCGCTGAGTTCGCAACTGCCGGAGTACTTGCAGCCGCCGGGGCCGTTGCGGTCTGCCCGAACGCCGCACCCGCACAAACAAATCCCACTGCCAGTATCTTGCCAATCATGAGATAGCCCGTTTAAAACCGGCTCCAGCATACACCTCGATTTTCTCTTTGGGCGTCTCTTCGGAAACATTAGTCGCCGGAGCGGGGCGTCAGACTGCCATTCGCCAGGTCGCAGGCGCGCCACAGATACCAGCTCGCCACCGAGCGCCATGGCTGCCATTTCTTCGCGCGCTTCTCCATCGCGGCTGGCGATGGCAGGTCGGCGGGCGTGACTTTATCTGTTGGCTTCAGCTTGCCGAAGGTCAGCGCGAAGCCCTTGCGTACGCCGTAGTCGCTCACCGGCAGAACGTCGGGACGGCCGAGCCGGAAGATCAGTAGCATCTCCACCGTCCACCGTCCAATACCGCGTACCTGAGTCAGATGCTCGATGATCGCCTCGTCCGTCATGCGGCGAATCTGCGCCAGCGTGGGAACGGTGCCGTCGATTGTCTTGGTGGCCAGGTCGCGCAGCGCCAGGCTCTTGTTATGCGAGAGGCCCGCGGCGCGAAGCTGTTCGTTGGGGCAGTCGATCAGGTGCTGGGCGGAGAAGTGGACGGGATCGCCCTTCGCGCCCACTCCGCAGATCGGCGCGAAGCCTTCCAGCAGGCGGCGGTGGATCGTGGCCGCGGCCTTGCCGTGCAGTTGCTGGTAGACGATGCTCTCCGCCAGCGCCTCGAAGGGCGACTGCGTGCTGGCCAGGCGCAGGGTGCATGGGCCGGCGCGAGAGATCAGGCGTGCCAGTTTAGGGTCTGAAGCACTCAACTCGCGACACGCCAGCGCAAGATCGTAACGGGGAGGGCGCGGTCGTTGGTGCGGTCGAGGCATGACTCACGGTAACGCAGCCGGGGGCAGAATGTCTTGCGCGCTGTGGCTGGGCCTCAGCGCGCGCCGATTCAGATTTGCCGGGCGTAATTGTACAGGTCTTTGGGCTTCTGCCGACGCCCCAACCGCCGCAATGCAACCCACTGAAAAAAATAGCTGAAGCGAAACAATTCCCTACAACATCCATAACTAAGCACTCAGAACGCCGAGGAGACGGGAAAGCACGCATGGCGCAGGTTTTCGATCGCAGTTCGAATGCACTGGCCCGGGCCAGTCTGGTGCTGACCGGCCTGCTCGTCATCGTGCTCGGCGTCACGCTGGACGAGTTGCAGCGTTCCCCCTGGGTCACCCGGCAGGGCCAGCGCGCGGAGCAGCCGGTCCCGTTCAGCCACAAGCACCATGTGGAGGGCCTGGGCCTGCAGTGCCAGTACTGCCACGGCACGGTCGAAGTCTCCAGCTACGCGGGCATTCCTCCCACCAAGACCTGCATCAACTGCCACTCGCAGATATGGACCAACGCCGCGCTGCTGGAGCCGGTGCGCCAGAGCTGGGCCACCGGCGCGTCGATCCAGTGGATCAAGGTGCACGACCTTCCCGACTACGTCTACTTCAACCACGAGATCCATGTGAACAAGGGGATCGGATGCGCCAGTTGCCATGGCCGCGTGGACCAGATGCCCCTGATGTACATGGAGAACACGCTGCAGATGGAGTGGTGCCTCAACTGTCATCGCAATCCGGCGGTGAATCTGCGGCCCACCGGCGAGATCTACAACATGGCGTGGACCGGGCCCTCCACCGATAAACCCGTCTGGTGCGCGCCCACCGGCAAGGGCGCGTCGGGAACCGGCCCCACCGCACAGAGCGTGGCCTGCACCACGAAGGACCCATCGAGCAGCGGCAATCCGGAGATCGCGATGCTGCAGGCGCAGGCTGGATTTAATCCAATGCAGCAGCATTCGATTGCCAGCGCAGGCCAGGCCGCAAGCGACGGCCCGCCGATGGGTGTGCTGGTTCCGGTGAGCTATCGCAAGTTCACCAGCCAGATCGACCTTGGCCGCTACCTGACCTCTCAGTACCACATCCGCCCACCCAACGAACTCACTAGCTGCGAGACATGCCACCGATGAAGACGACACGCGAGACCGCAATGCAGACCACGCAAGCCAGCGCGCAGCTTGTCACCACGATTGCGCCTGCGCGCGCGGATGCAGCTCCGATTCCTGTCGGGCATGAAAACATGGCAAAACTGACGCTGGCCGAGGTGCGCGCCAGACTCGATGGCAAGCACGGCAAGCGCTTCTGGAAGAACCTGGACGAGCTGGCCGAGACGCCCGCCTTCCACGAGATGCTGAAGGCGGAGTTTCCCCGGATTGCCGGAGGCACGGCCGGCGAGTGGACGGATGCAGTTTCGCGGCGCGGATTCCTCAAGGTGATGGGCGCGTCGCTGGCGCTGGCCGGGCTTGCCGGATGCACCAAGCAGCCCGACGAGCCGATCTTCCCCTACGTCAGGCAGCCCGAGGACCTCATCCTCGGCAAGCCCATGTACTTCGCCACGGCCTTCCCATTTCCCACCGGCGCCATCCCGGTGCTGGTAAAGTCGGACGCCTTCCGCCCCATCAAGGTGGATGGCAATCCCGACCACCCCATGTCGAAGGGCAAGTCGGACGCGTTCACCCAGGCCACGTTGCTCGATCTATACGATCCGGACCGCTCGAAAGAGGTGCTCCTGCGCGGGCAGACCAGCGAGTGGGCCGACTTCCAGCAGGCGTTTTCATCCGCGGTGAAGAAGAGCGACAACGGCGCGGGGATTGTCTTCCTCAGCGAGACCATCACCTCGCCAACGCTGGCCGCGCAGTGGAAGCAAGTCCAAACCAAATACCCATCCGCGAAGTTAGTCCAGTGGGAGCCGGTGAATCGCGACTCCTCGCGCGCGGCGTCCAGGGCGGCCTTCGGCGGCTACATGGACGCGCAGTACCGGCTGGAAAATGCGGACGTGATTCTCTCGCTCGACGCGGACTTCCTGGGCGGAATCGCGCAGCCCGGCTTCCTGCCCATGGCTGCGGCCTACGCCCAGCGCCATCGCTACCAGGCGGGCAAAACGATGAACCGCATGTACGTCGTCGAGACCATGCCCTCGGTCACCGGCTTCAAGGCGGAGCATCGGCTGGCGCTGAAGCCGAGTGAGATCGCCATCTTTGCCAACGGGTTGAACGACATTGACGTGGGCTATCCGTGGACCCCGGAGCAGCGCAAGTTCGCGGCCACGCTCTACAACGACTTGAAGGCCAACGCCGGCAAGTGCGTCGTCATCCCCGGCGAGCAGGCCTCGCCCGCCGTTCACGCAGCGGCCTACGCGCTCAATGCCAGGCTGGGCAACGTCGGCAGGACGGTCATTTATACCGAGACGGTGAACCCGATTCCATCGGAGCAGGTTGCCGATCTGAAGTCTCTGGTCGCCGATATGAACGCGGGCAAGGTCCAGTGGCTGGTCGTGCTGGGCGTCAATCCGCTCTACTCGGCGCCCGCCGATCTGGAGTTCGAGGCCGCGTTCAACAAGGTCCCCAACACCGTGCATCTCGGCTCGCATGTGGACGAGACCGGCGCGGTCAGCGTCTGGCACATCCACCGCGCGCACTATCTGGAGAGCTGGTCGGATGCGCGCGCCTGCGACGGGACCATCTCAATTATCCAGCCCATGATCGCGCCGCTCTATGGCGGCCACAGCGCGCACGAGGTGTTGCAGACGCTGCTGGACAATCCGCAGGCCTCGGCCTTCGACGTGGTGCAGGCCAATGCGAAGACATACATCAAGGGAGATTTCGCGACGGCGTGGCGCCGCGCGCTGCACGATGGATGGGTCGAAGGCTCGGCGTTTGCGCCGAAGCAGGGAACAGGGAACAGGGAACAGGGAACAGGTGCCTCTGCGCCGAAGAATATGCCGCTGCCGATCTCGCTGAAGAGCGCGAACGGCGTTACCAATATTCCCGCCAGGACAGAAATCCCCCTACCGGCGGGTGGCCTTGAAATTTCCTTCCTG
>JBEKWE010000105.1:0-9052 GCA_049513335.1 Acidobacteriaceae bacterium
CGGGAGAAGACCGAGCGGGCGATGGATTCGACGCGGTTCCAGAGGGCGGTGTCGGGCGGGAGGAGGTCGCGCGTGCCGCGGACAGCCTTCAGGGGATTGGACGGTGTTGGCATGGACTTCCAGTGTAGCGAATAGGCGGGGTGGGGTGCAGATGGAAGTTATTGTTACGGTTAAAGAGGATGAGAAGCAGTGTGGCTGAAAAGGAAAGGTTGACCTCAGGGGCTAAAGCCCAGTTGCAAATGCGGCCTCTACGGCACGGCTGAAGCCGTGCCCTTAAGCAAGACAAATACGGAGATTCTGGCTACGCCAGAATGACGGCTAGAAACGGCCCAGGGCTAAAGCCCATTGAACTAATGGAGCGTATTCGTGGGGCTGAAGCCCTACGCTCCCTCCGAAGAGCAAACTGCGCTGCTGGCTTGCGGGCCATTGCGATTGACCCATGTGGCGGAGCGGGATACACTTGTTAAGTTTGGCAGGTTTGGCGAATGCGGCCGGTGCTCCGGTTGCAGGGCCGGCAGGTCTCGGACGCGCGGACGGCTGTAGGGGAGTGAGTTTGTGCTCCGCAGGCCCGCGGCGATTTCGGGACTGATTGGCTGGACACGGTTTTTGGGACAGTCGGAAGGACTTGCTCCTCTGGTTGAATCCACAGGCAATAAATCCATGAAGGGTGCGGGCGCACGAATGCCGCGCGCACAAGGGTTTCGTTATGTATGCAGTGATTCGTACCGGCGGCAAACAGTACAAGGTCTCTCCGGGTGAGAAGTTCAAGATCGAGCGCACGGAGCACAAGAAGGGCGCGATCGAGTTTGCCGACGTGCTGGCGGTGAGCAGCGAAGAGGGCAAGTTCGAGGCGGACCTGAAGGGCGCGAAGGTGACCGGCACGGTGCTGGGCGAGGGGCGCTTCGACAAAGTGCTGGTGTTCAAGATGAAGCGCAAGAAGCAGTACAAGAAGATGCAGGGACACCGGCAGGGCTTCGTCGAGGTTGCGATCAACGAGATTGTGGTGAACGGGAAGAGCTACAAGGCCGAGGCGGCCGCGAAGTAATTTCAAACCGCGGCGGCCTGAGGGCTGCGCGAAAGAGGCGACGGAATGGCACATAAAAAAGGTTTGGGATCATCGAAGAACGGGCGCGATTCCAACGCGCAGCGGCTGGGCGTGAAGGTCTTCGGCGGGCAGGCGATTCTGGGCGGCGGGATCATTGTGCGCCAGCGGGGAACGCCGCTGAAGGCGGGCACGAACGTCGGACGGGGCAAGGACGACACGCTGTTTGCCAAGGTCTCGGGCGTGGTGCGCTACCAGGACCGCGGGCAGCACGGACGGTTCGTCTCCGTCGATCCAGCGGACGTCAGCACGGTCCCAGCATAGGACATTGCGTCAAGCCTGAAATGAGCGAAAGCCCCGATTCGTCGGGGCTTTTCTGCTTTAAGGGCGGGGCTGCTGAGTGGCTCGCGGCGCGGGGCGGCTTGCAGCGCGGGAATCAGATCGCCATGGAGACATCCGAGGCGGCGAACTCCGGCTGCGGCGGCTGGCGGTGAGCCGCGTGGGGCGCGCTGGAAGCAGCCGAGTCAAATTCCGCGGCGACGGTTGCCGGTGCTGGGGCGCTGGCGGGCTGCGCTGCGGGGGGCGAGGCGGTTTGCGCTGCGGGAGCGCTGGCGGCCATCTTGTTCTTGTAGCACAGACGGCAGAGGACGGGGCGGCCCTGCGTCGGCTTGAAGGGGACGGTGGTCTCGATGCCGCACTCCGAGCAGACAGTGCGCGTCTCGGTGCGCGAGATGCCGGCTGCCGCCGGGCCACTGCCGTTGGACGCGCCGGCAGCCTGCGCGCCGCGCCTGGACTTGCATGGCTTGCAGCGCTTGGGGTCGTTCTTGAACTGCTTGTCCAGGAAGAAGAGTTGTTCGCCGGCGGTGAAGATGAATTCGCCGCCGCAATCGGTGCAGGTTAGGATTCGGTCCACAAAGTCCATACCGTGACTCCCGTCGTTCAGATTTCGTACAGATAGAGATGATCTTGCGCGGCCCCGCGATTCGCGGATTGGGCGATGGGGAGGGCTTAATTCTGCGATTCAGGGGGCGTCGCGGGGGGATTAAGGACGAAGGCCGCCTGCTCCGGGTGGGAGCGGGCGGCCATCCACGGTGTGAAGAACCGGTGTTTATAGCGTTTTCACCAATGGTGTAGAGTGTCGCGCTGCGAACAAAATGCGGGGATTCTTCGCTTCGCTCAGAATGACAATTCATTTCCCTCTACAGCAATAGTGAAACTGCTCTCGTGGAGCAGGACTAGTCCTGTTCCTTGCGAATCTTCTTGCGGTTGCGCTTGCGGGCAAGCGCTTCTTTGACGCGCTTCTTCTCGCCGGGCTTCAGATAGAAGGAGTGACGCTTCACTTCCTTGATGATGTCTTCGGTCTGGACCTTGCGTTTGAAGCGGCGGAGCGCGTTTTCGAGCGGCTCGCCTTCCTGCACACGAATCTCTGCCAAGGGGGATACACCTCCAAATCGTCCCAGGTGGGCAGGTTTCAGAATACCGCATAAAGAGGGTGCGCGGCGGATTTCTGCCGGGAGGGATGGAAGTTGGGCGCGGGCGGGTGAAAAAGCTGCGGGCGCGTGAAATAATTTGGCAATGATCCGTGTTTATCAAGGGAAGAAGCCGGTGGTGCCCGCGACGTGTTATGTGGACCTGTCGGCGCAGGTGATCGGCGACGTGGAGCTGGGCGAGAACGCCAGCGTGTGGATGAACGCTGTGCTGCGCGGCGACGTGAACGCGATCCGCGTGGGCGCGAACAGCAACGTGCAGGACTGCGCGGTGCTGCACGGGATGCGCGAGAAGTACCCGGTGATGGTGGGGGAGTGGGTGACGATCGGGCACAACGCGACGGTGCATGGGTGCGTGGTGGAGGACGCGGTGCTGATCGGCATGGGGGCGACGATCCTGAACGATGTGCGGATCGGGGAGGGGTCGATCGTTGCGGCGGGCGCGGTGATTGCGGAGCACACGGTGATTCCGCCCAACTCGCTGGTGGCAGGAGTTCCCGGCAAGGTGCGGCGGACGCTGGGCGACGAGGACCGAAAGCTGATTCTGAAGTACGCGCAGGACTACCTGGACTACGTTGCGATTTATTTGCAGGAGACGGAGTAGAGAAGCTGCGACCGCGGAGGTATTTACTTCGTCTAATAGAGTGATGGTGAGAGTTTTGCAGCGGTCTGTTGCCGCTGGCCGGCTGCAAAAGATGGAAGTGGGCGCGGTTTCGCTGTATATTAAAAGATCTAGCGAGTTCATCTCTGTTGCTTACTCTGTAAGGTCTGCTTCGGCGGACGTGTCGATTGAACCCCGAATTGCTTTTCCGGCGTAGAGATCGCGGGGTAGCAGTGTCTTTTTTGTTGGGGAATGAATTCCAGCACCCGGAAGGTTGCCATGAAACGAAGCGATCGCTGTAGACGCATCCCCGGCCCGCAAGGGCTGTATCATCCGCGGAATGAGCACGATGCCTGCGGCATGGGGCTGGTCGCGAGCATTCGCGGAGAGCAGAGCCACGAGATCATTCGCAAGGGGCTGGAGGTTTTAATCAACCTGACGCACCGCGGCGCGGCGGGATGCGATCCTGAGACGGGCGACGGCGCGGGGATTCTGATCCAGATTCCGCACGCGTTCTTCAAGCAGGAGTGCGGCAAGCTGGGGATGCAACTGGGCGAGCGTGGAAGCTATGGCGTGGCCATGGTGTTTCTGCCGGTGGACAAGCACAGCCGGTTGCAGTGCGAAGGGGTGATGGAGCGGATCAGCCAGGCCGAGGGGTTGAAGCTGCTGGGCTGGCGCGATACGCCGGTGAATGGCGACCTGATTGGGCGCCAGGCGCGCGCATCGCAGCCGTACATCGAGCAGATGTTCGTGGGCCGGCCGGATGGGATGGAGGAGGACGCCTTCGAGCGGCTGCTGTACATCGTGCGCCGGCGCGTGGAGAACGAGATTGCGCAGTCGGAGATCGAGCACAAGGAGGACTTCTACATTCCGTCGCTCTCCTGCCGCACGATCGTCTACAAGGGCCTGATGCTGGCGCCGCAGATTGAGAAGTTCTACTACGAGCTGGCCAACCCGCTGGTGGCCAGCGCCTTGTGCCTGGTGCATCAGCGTTTTTCGACCAACACGTTTCCCAGCTGGAAGCTGGCGCATCCGTACCGCTACATGGCGCACAACGGCGAGATCAACACCATTCGCGGCAACATCAGCTGGATGAGCGCGCGCCAGTCGGTGATGCAGAGCCCGCTGTACGACGGCAAGATCGACAAGCTGTATCCCGTGATCGTGCCGGGCGGAAGCGACTCGGCGTCGATTGACAATGCGGTGGAGTTTCTCTATCTGTCGGGGCGCTCGCTGCCCCACGTGATGGCCATGCTGATTCCCGAGGCGTGGGCGGGCAATCCGGAGATGGACCCGAAGAAGCGCTCGTTCTACGAGTACCACGCGTCGTTGATGGAGCCGTGGGACGGGCCGGCGGCGGTGTGTTTCACGGATGGACGCGTGGTGGGCGCGACGCTGGACCGCAACGGACTGCGGCCTGGGCGGTACATCGTGACCAAGGACGATCTGGTGGTGCTGGCGTCTGAGGTGGGTGTGATCGACGTTCCCGCCAAGGACGTGCGCAAGAAGGGCCGGTTGCAGCCGGGGCGGATGTTCCTGGTGGACACGGTGGAGCACCGCATTATTTCGGACGAGGAGATCAAGAAGTCGCTGGCCGGCCGCCAGCCCTACGGCGAGTGGCTGAAAGAGCAGCAGGTGCTGCTGGACGATCTGCCGGAGCCGTGGCGGGTGATCGAGTCGGACCCGGAGACATTGCTGCGCCGCCAGCGCGCCTGCGGGTACAGCGAGGAGGACCTGAAGATACTGCTGGGGCCGATGGGATCGAAGGGCGAGGAGCCGATCGGGTCCATGGGCTCGGACGTTCCGCTGGCGTGCCTCTCCGACCGGCCGCAGCAACTGTTCAGCTACTTCAAGCAACTGTTCGCGCAGGTGACCAATCCGCCGATCGACCCGATCCGCGAAGAGCTGGTGATGTCGTTGATCAGCTACATCGGGACGGAGCGCAACATTCTGAACGAGGCGCCGGAGAACTGCCACACGCTGAAGCTGCCGCACCCGATCCTGACCAATCGCGAGTTGGAGAAGCTGCGCTGCATCTCTTCGGGCGATCTGCTTGCGACCAAGCTGCCGACGCTCTTCCGCGCGGCGGATGGCGAGACTGGCCTGAAGCATGCGTTGGACGACCTGAGCGAGCGAGCGGCGTACGCGGTGGCCTCCGGCTACTCTTTGTTGATTCTGTCGGACCGCGGCGTGAACGAGACGATGGCGCCGATCCCCAGCCTGCTGGCGATGGCCGCGGTGCACAACCGGCTGGTGCGCGATAAGACGCGGACGCAGGTGGCGTTGATTATCGAGAGCGGCGAGCCGCGCGAGGTGATGCACTTTGCGCTGCTGATCGGCTATGGGGCGAGCGCGATCAACCCGTACCTGGCGTTCGAGACGCTGCACGACATGAAACTGCGCGGACTGCTGGCGGACGACGTGACGGCCGAGTACGCGGAGAAGAACTTCATCAAGGCGATCAACAAGGGACTGCTGAAGACCTTCTCCAAGATGGGGATCAGCACGCTGCAGAGCTATCGCGGGGCGCAGGTCTTCGAGGCGGTTGGGCTGAACCAGGAGCTGGTGGACGCCTACTTCTCCGGAACGGCCTCGCGGGTGGAGGGTGTGGGGCTGGACGTGCTGGCGCGCGAGGCGCAGATGAAGCACGAGTACGCCTTCCAGCCGCTGACCGAGTCGGAGACGGACCTGGTGGTGGGCGGGCAGTACCAGTACCGCGAGGGCGGCGAGTACCACCTGGTGAATCCGGCGACCATCAGCAAGCTGCAGCAGGCGGTACGGCAGAACAACCCGGCGACGTTCCAGGAGTACACCGACCTGATCGACGAGCAGAGCAAGCACCTGTGCACGCTGCGCGGGCTGATGCGGTTTAAGTACGCGGACAAGCCGTTGCCGATCGACGAGGTGGAACCGGCGAAGGAGATTGTGAAGCGCTTCACCACCGGCGCGATGAGCTTTGGCTCCATCAGCAAGGAGGCGCACGAGACGCTGGCCATTGCGATGAACCGGATTGGCGGAATGTCCAACACCGGCGAGGGAGGCGAGGACCCGGCGCGGTTCCAGCGCGACGCCAACGGCGATCTGCGGCGCAGCGCTGTGAAGCAGGTGGCCAGCGGGCGCTTTGGCGTGACGGCCAACTACCTGGTGAACGCGGACGAGATCCAGATCAAGATGGCGCAGGGCGCCAAGCCCGGCGAGGGCGGACAGTTGCCCGGACACAAGGTGGACGAGATCATCGCGCGGCTGCGCTGTTCGGTGGCCGGCGTGGGGCTGGTCTCTCCGCCGCCGCACCACGACATCTACTCGATCGAAGACCTGGCGCAACTGATCCACGACCTGAAGAACGTGAACCCGAGGGCGCGCATCGCGGTGAAGCTGGTGGCGGAGGCGGGGGTGGGCACGGTGGCCGCGGGCGTCTCCAAGGCGCACGCCGACGTGGTGCTGATCTCGGGCGACAGTGGCGGCACAGGCGCATCGCCGCAGAGCTCGATCAAGCACGCGGGGCTGCCGTGGGAGCTGGGCCTGGCGGAGACGCAGCAGGTGTTGCTGCTGAACGATCTGCGCAGCCGGATCAAGGTGCAGACCGACGGCAAGCTGCAGACCGGGCGCGACGTGGTGATCGCCGGGCTGCTGGGGGCGGAGGAGTTCGGCTTCTCCACCATGCCGCTGATCGCGATGGGATGCATCATGATGCGCAAGTGCCATCTGAACACCTGCTCGGTGGGCATCGCGACGCAGGACCCGGTGTTGCGCGAGAAGTTCAAGGGCCAGCCGGAGCACGTCATCCATTTCTTCTTCTTCCTTGCGGAGCAGGTGCGCCAGCAGATGGCGAAGCTGGGCTTCCGGACCTTCGATGAGATGGTGGGCCGGGTGGACCGGATCGATTCGGCAGTCGCCGATGCGCACTGGAAGGCCAAGGGGATCGATCTGTCGTCGATTCTGTTCTCGCCCGAGCTGCCCTCGCATGTGGGGCGGCGGAAGACGAGGGAGCAGGACCACGGGCTGGCTTATGCGCTGGACCATGCGCTGATCGCGCAGGCCAAGCCGGCGCTGGAGGCGAAGAAGCGGGTGACGGGCAGCTTCGCCATTCGCAATGTGCATCGCACGGTGGGCGCGATGCTGGGCGGCGAGATTGCGCGCCGCTACGGCGCGGAGGGACTGCCGGACGAGACCATCCACTTCCGCTTCACGGGTTCGGCCGGACAGAGCTTTGGGGCGTTTGTTCCGGCGGGCGTCACGCTGGAGCTGGAGGGCGATACCAACGACTACGCGGGCAAGGGGCTCTCCGGCGGGCGCATTATCGTCTACCCGCCGAAGACATCGAGCTTCCTGCCGGAGGAGAGCATTCTGGTGGGCAACGTGGTGCTGTACGGCGCGACGGGCGGCGAGGCGTTCTTCAGCGGCATCGCGGGCGAGCGGTTCGCGGTGCGCAACTCCGGCGCAACGGCGGTGGTGGAGGGAGTGGGCGACCACGGATGCGAGTACATGACCAACGGCGCAGTGGTGGTGCTGGGCGCGGCCGGGCGCAACTTTGCCGCCGGGATGAACGGCGGACGGGCTTTTGTGTACGACGACGTTGGCGACTTCTCCACGCGCCGCTGCAACCGGACCGGCGTGGACCTGGAGCCGTTGGTCCTGAGCGAGGACGTGGAACTGGTGCGCGGCCTGATGCAGCGTCATATCGACCTGACGGGCAGCCCGCGGGCGGCGTGGATTCTGGAACACTGGGAGACGACGCAGGCACAGTTCATCAAGGTCTTCCCGCATGAATATAAGCGGGTGCTCGGGGTGCCGCGCGCCGAGGCGGTATACGTCTCGCCGGCAGCCCGCATCTCCCCCGCAACAATGCCGCCCCTGGTGGCGACTGGGCAGGTGCAGCATGGGTAAGGTCACGGGTTTTCTTGAGATTAAGCGCGAAGAACGGTCGCGGCGCAAGGTGGAGAACCGGCTGAAGGACTGGCTGGAGATCTACCAGCCCTTCGGCGAGGAGAAGCAGCGCGAGCAGGGAGCGCGCTGCATGGACTGCGGCGTGCCTTTCTGCCACACCGGCTGTCCGCTGAACAACCTGATTCCGGACTGGAACGACCTAGTGTACAACGGGCGCTGGGCGAGCGCGATCCGGCGGCTGCATGCGACCAACAACTTTCCGGAGTTCACCGGGCGCATCTGTCCGGCGCCCTGCGAGGCGGCTTGCGTGCTGGCGATCACCGAGCCGCCCGTCTCGATCAAGCTGATCGAGCGCAGCATTGTGGACCGCGCGTGGGACGAGGGATGGATCCTGCCCGAGCCGCCCGAGCACAACACCGGCCGCCGCGTGGCGGTGGTGGGCAGCGGCCCGGCTGGACTGGCGGCCGCACAGCAGTTGCGCCGCGCCGGCCACACGGTGACGGTGTATGAGAAGAACGACCGCATCGGCGGGCTGATGCGCTATGGGATTCCCAACTTCAAGCTGGAGAAACACCTGCTCGACCGGCGCATCGAGCAGATGCGCGAGGAGGGAGTGACGTTTGTGCCCAACGCGCATGTGGGGGTGAACCTGCCCGTGGAGTCGCTGGTGGACGACTTCGATGCAGTACTGCTGGCGGGCGGCTCGGAGCGTCCGCGCGACCTGGCGATCCCGGGCCGCGAGCTGAAGGGCATTCATTTTGCGATGGAGTTCCTGCCGCAGCAGAACCGGCGCTGCGAGGGCGACCTGCTGGATGCCGCGCAGGAGATCCACGCCAAGGGCAAGCGGGTAGTGATCCTGGGCGGCGGCGATACGGGAGCGGACTGCCTGGGCACCAGCCTGCGCCAGCGCGCCAAGAGCGTTCACCAGTTCGAGATCATGCCCAAACCACCGGAGCAGCGCGCGGAGTCGACCCCGTGGCCGATGTGGCCGCTGCAACTGCGCACCGAGAGCAGCCACGAAGAGGGCGGAATCCG
>JBEKWE010000106.1:0-11239 GCA_049513335.1 Acidobacteriaceae bacterium
CATCGCGCCCGACATTCATGTGCCCGGAGTGCAGGGCTTCAAGAACGTGATGCAGCAGTACACCCGCCCGGACAACCCTCTCTTCATCCCCGAGACCGATGGCTACGGGGCCACGCGCGGCAACGACGGTCAAGGCCGCCTCGAGTTTCTGGCGCTGGGCGCAGGCTCCTTCGGCTTCTCGCCCTTCGGCATCGACCGCGTCACATTCGGTCCCGACGGCAAGCTGGATGTGGAACGCCAGGGCCTGGCCGAGAACAACCGCCTGCTCGTTCCCTCCGGCGATGTCATCGCGCAGCTGCAATACGAAGGCAAGATCCAGACTGCGGTCGAAGAGCCCGGCCTGGCGCAGATCGAGCTGCCCTTCGGCGATTGGACCGCGCTGGTCAGCTTCCCCCCAGCCTTCGATTCCGCCGTGCCAAACGACGGTGGCTCCCCCTCCGCGCGCCTCAAGATGGGTCGCGTCCTTATCGCGCCCATCGCGACCGACGAGTTTCTCGTCATCGGCATCGACGCCCAGGTCAGCTTCCACCGCACAGTCCATCCACAGACCGTGCAGACCCAGTTCCTGCATGTGCAGGAGGGCCACTACGAGGGCACGGAATGGAAGGGCGGACGCCTCTGGAACGGTGATGAGGCGGACAGCGGACTCTTCTTCAGCTCACCCGGCGCCGTCCTGCATGTCAAGCTCGGCACCTACTGAACCGGAAGCCGGATGCCAGTTGCGGGTACTCCATCTCTCGATTTTGAGGCGTGGGCCGCAGGCGCTACTGCTCTGCGATCGCGACCGCCTGGGCGACACTCAGGTCGTTGGCCACGCGGACGAACTCGCTGTGTTCGGCGTGCTCGTTCCGGGCGATGGCTTTGAAGAGGATGGCTCTGCCGTCGATGGCGCTGTCGATCAGCGTCGTCTTCCACTCCGGCGCGGCGGAGTTGCTGGTCGGGTCGCGCGAGGTGGCGAAGCTGCTTCCCGCGTGGATGGTGGCAAGCAGGCCAAAGCCGATGTTGACGTCCGTGGGCATGCGGCCTTCAATGTGGTGCAGGCGCATCGCCTTCGCATCGATCATCATTGTGCCGGCCATGCCATGCAGCACGCGCTCTTCCAGCGATTGCGGCTCGTACTCCGGGTTGGGTCGGTAATCAATCAGCAGCTCGTCCCCCTGCTCGCGCACATCGCCGAAGAGGAAGGCCTTGGGCAGCAGCGTGAGCATCTGCTTGGCGTGCAGCTCATCGTCCTTCAGCGCCTGCTCCCTCCGCTGGAAGGCCGCAGGGTCGGCAACGATGCCGGCGAGCCGTCCGCGCTCCTGGGCGATGCGCTCCGCGCTCAGCGGCTGGCCATCCTCCTGCAGCAGCATACGCACCTTGCCGACGTTCGTCTCCACCACTTTTTCCGTCCATAGATGGCCTCCGGTTCGGTCGGAGCGCTCCTTCGAGAGATACGCGTAGTGGCCTTTATGCTGCGCCGCCACATCCTCATTGGCCAGCATCGTGGCCACAATCTGCTTCGCCGAGCCGACTTCAAGCGGCGCGGCAGTCGACGCCCCGGCGCCGATGAGCGGCGATGCCAGCATCAGGGTCAGCATCGAACAGCCGACCGCCCAGTAGATCTTTGCCACGCCTTGCACCTCAGTCTTGCGAATCTCCGTCATTCTGGTCCCAGCCCGGTGCGGTCCGGCCCGTCTCGAATCCGCGTGGCTTCGCGCCGTCCCACTCATTATTCATCAGATGCATTCTGCATTAAGCACGGATGGAAACGGTGAGAGCGGGCGCGGGGTCTCCCACAGCCTGCCCTGAGCTTGCCCCTGCCTTTGCGTTAATGCAACCGGCTTATGAAACCTCTTCCGCTTCCAGTTCGTCCAGCAGCTTTGCGGCTTTGGTCGCGTTGTCGGTGCCGAAGACCACCAGCGCGCGCGCCGATCCGGGCTCCACTCCGCTGTACGAGTAGTCGATGTTGATCTGGTGCTCGCCCAGCCGCGATGCCGCGCGTCCCAGCTCGCCCGGACGGTGCGCAAGCCGGACTGTTGCGGCCTCCGTCTCCTCGAAGATCATGCGCAGCTCACCCAGCACCGCCTTGGCGCTCTCCGAATCGTCGGCCAGCAATCGCGCCAGGCTCTCGCCCTCCTCCACATACGATTGAAAGGCCAGAATGTTCACTCCCCGCTCCGCCAGAGCGGCAAAGCACTTGCCCAGCGCGCCGGGCTTGTCTTCAATGGTTACGGTAAACTCCTTCACCTTTGGCATGCGTCTCCCCTTCACAACACCTCCAGTATAGAGGCGTGGCCCTCCGCTTCGGGCGACGAGCTCAGGCCCGCAATGCTACACTTCCGGCCTGAATATCATCGGCGATTGTTTCTGCCCTGAACTTCGGCAATCGAATCGTCGGCCGGCCTCAACCTGGAGAGACCCATGTCCCGCCCCACAGCCTTGCGCACCCTGTTGCATCCGGTGTTCCTCACCCTCCTTCTGCTGGCCTTGCTGCCCCGCCTTGCCGCTGCGCAGTCCGGCCCTCCCGTCACGCCGGAGATCGTCGCCGCGGCAGCCGCAGCCAAGACTCCTGTCGCGCCCGGCCCTGTGCAGCCCACCTGGGACTCCATTCGCGCCAACTACTCCGTCCCGCAGTGGTTCATCGACGCCAAGTTCGGCATCACCATGCACTGGGGCCTCTTCTCCGTCCCCGCCTACCACAACGAGTGGTACGAAAAATACATGTACTCCGCGGCTCCCTCAGCCGGCGTTGACCACTCCTTCGCAGGCTGGCACGCCCAGAACTTCGGCCCGCCCGACAACTTCGGCTACAAGGACTTCATCCCGCTCTTCACCGCCAAGGACTTCAACGCCGACGACGTTGCCGAGCTGGTCAAGGAGTCGGGCGCAAAGTACTTCGCGCCCACCGTCGAGCATCATGATGGCTTCTCCCTGTGGAACAGCGCCACCAATCCCTTCAACGCATTCAACATGGGTCCGCACCGCGATCTGGTCGGCGAGATGGCCGTCGCCACGCGCAAGGTTGGCCTGAAGTTCGGCGTCGCCAGCCACAACATCGAGCACTACACCTTCATCCACCCGCCGCCGGGTGTCAAGACCGATCTGGACGCCCCCAAGTTCGCCAACTTCTATTGGACCAACCACTCCGACGCGCGGCTTGTGGAGTTCCTCCAGGACTGGGTGCTCAAGAGCATGGAGCTGATCGACCAGTATCAGCCCGACATCTTCTGGTACGACAACGGCATCAACTCGCGCGACTACGATCCGCTCAAGCTGAAGGTCGCCGCGTACTACTACAACCGCGCGCTCCAATGGCACAAGCCGGTCACCTTCCTCACCAAGGACTCCGCCTTTCTCGCCGGCAGCGTGCTGGAGTTCGAGAAGCTCAACCCGCGCGGCCCAACCCAGATTCTCAAAGGCATCTGGGACGCCGAAGAGCCCATCGGCAGCACCTGGGGCTACTCCACCGCCAACCCGGTGGAAACCTTCCGCGGCGCAGGCTCGGTCATCAACGAGCTCTGCACCATCCTCAGCATGAACGGCAATCTTCTGCTCAACCTCTCGCCCACCGGCACTGGCGCCATCAACGATGCGCAGCGCACCGCGCTCAAGGAGGTCGGCAAGTGGCTCGCCGTCAACGGCGAGGCCGTCTACGGCACCCACAACTGGATCGTCGACGGCGAAGGCTTCACGCCTCTGCCTCCGCGCAGCGGCCTCGCCCGCGCCGCAAATCGTCCCCCCGGACCGCCGTCTGGTGCTCCGGCTGCATCTGGTGCACCACCCACAAGCCCAGTCGTACCCGCCGCTGCCCCAACCGTAGCTGCCGCCGCGCCGCACGCACCCGCGCCCACCGAAGCGCAAGGCCCCAAGCCCGTCGTCTACCGCTTCACCGTCAAGGGTGAGAACCTCTACGCCATCGCGCAGTCCTGGCCCGGCGACACCGCCGTCATCACATCGCTCGCCAAGGGCAAACTCCTCGACGGCCAGCTCCCCCAGGGAAAGATCAAGACTGTGACCCTCCTCGGCATCCCCGGCAAACTGAAGTTCACCCAGGACGCCGAAGGCCTCAAAATCAAGCTGCCCGCCGAGCGTCCCTGCGACTACGCCTTCGCCTTCAAAATAACCGGCCTCAAGATGAATCCCGCCGGCCCACCCGTCCCCGCCGTCATGGCCGATCTGCGCTAGCGCCGCCTGAACCCGCGTACACCATCCTTCTCGCCGGAAATAATCTCTCCATAGTATGAAGAATCAGTGCGCAGACGATCATCCTATCCCTATGCATTGCCAACCCTCCGAGGTCACGCCGGGCGTCCCATCCTTCGCGCCGGGTGCCCCATCCTTCGCGCATGTTGCGAAGGGTGGGTTGAAGTGTGGGCTGCTCTTTACAATCGTCATCCTCTTCACCCTCACCGCCCGCGCTCAGGGCAACTACGAGATTCAGGTCTATGGCTCGGACACGGTCGCGCCCAGGACCCTCATGGCCGAGCTCCACTCCAACTTCACACCCGAGGGCCAGAAGAACCTCATCGACGGCGTCTACCCCACCAACCACCAGGAGCACGAAACCGTCGAGCTCACCCAGGGCATCACCTCCTGGTCCGAACTCGGCTTCTACATCTTCACCAGCGAGCAGGAGGGCCACGGCGTGCAGTGGGTCGGCGACCACATCCGTCCGCGCGTCCGCGTCCCCGACAGTTGGCACTGGCCCGTCGGCGTCTCGCTCTCCACTGAGATTGGTTATCAGCGCGCCGTCTACTCGCCCGACACCTGGACCTGGGAGATTCGCCCTATCGTCGACAAGACCCTCGGCCGCTGGTACCTCGCCTTCAACCCCGCGCTCGAACGCACCTGGCACGGGCCTGACGTCAACCTCGGCCTCGACTTCTCCCCCGGCGTCAAGGTCGGCTACGACATCACCAAGGTCGTCAACGCGGGCTTCGAGTACTACGCCGACTACGGGCGTCTCACCTCGCCCTACCCTCTGCGCAGCCAGCAGCAACAGATCTTCGCCGTCACCGACCTCAACGTCTCGCCCAAATGGGAGATCAACATCGGCGTCGGCCTAGGCCCCACCTCCGCCACCGACCACCTCATCGTCAAAGGAATCCTCGGCCGCCGCTTCGACTGGGGCCACCACCCGCCGGTCAATTGATCGCCAATTTCTCCCCGCAATCTCCCTGGAACTCAAGCGAAGAAACCCGCAACTCCTCCCTACCGCAATGCAAGCGGCGTAAACACTCCATCCTTCGACACAGCCAACTGGATCGGCCGTGGCGGGCCCATCGGAGGCACCGTCACCTCCACCCATAGCTCCTCGCCCTTCTTTGGCGGAAAAGGGTTCTTGGCCGTGTCGGAGATAAAGTACTCCACGCCTTGCGAGAGCGTCGCACGGTCGCATGGCCTGTTGCCCCACACCGTCAACTCTTCGGTCATCTCCGGCCGGTCGGTACCGCCGGCCAGCACGGGAACCAGCTTTCCTCCCTGGACCTCAAGTCTCACCGTCCAATGCCAGGAGGCGGCTAATGCCGGCACGGATGGGACTGCATATCTGTATTGGTGGCCCTCATCGCGTGGCAGCCCACACGCATCGACCGCAAGCTGCATCGCCAGATACCGTCCGCGCAGCGGCGCGTTCGGATCGTACTGCGCCGTCCTCACCCACACTCGTGGACACGTCTTCCGCTCGTACAGATACTTCCCTGCGATGCTCAGCACCAGCACCGCTTGAATCGCCAGCAACAGCACCGCGCGTCCCATTGGGCTCATCGATCTCATGCCGACACCTCCGAGATGCTCGCCACCATCCGTCGCCGCGCCTTCTCCAGCGCCCAGCCCCCGGCCAGAAACAGCACGCCCAGCACAATCAGTCCCAGCGACCGGTCCAGCTTGCCCATAATGTCCGAGAAGTAGAACCACACCACCGTCAGCGCGAACGCCGCAACGCCAAAGTTAACAATCGCCCGGCTCGCCTCGCGCACCCCCCACCAGGCAAGGAAGACGCACGCCGCCGCCACCACCGCGTACATCGCCACTCGCGGCTCCGCTTGTCTCCAGCGGCCTTCCGTCTTCACCACATTCAGCCAGGGCACCGCAAACGCCATCGCCGCCACCACCACCCCCGGGAAAAGGCTCTTGCGGTTTGCCCGCCATCCGCAGGCCAAAACGAGCAGCAGGATCGCATACCCCCACACGCGCAGCGACAGCGGCACAAACCCCCAGTCGTGCCCGTAGCCGTTCCATAGCCATCCCTGCGCAAGGATCGACGTCGAAACAATAAGTGTTACGCAGCCCACAGCAAACAGAATCCCGTATACCACCCTCCGCCGCGAGTGCAGAAAGGCCGTGAGATACACGACCCCGAGCACCGCGATGATCCGGCACACATAAACATCCGCCCCGTTATAGACGCTCGCGCGATCGCCCAGCTCGCAGATCAGCCACGCGGGCACCAGAAGCAGCGCAATCGTCTGCTGAAACTCATCGCCCAGCAGCCACCACCCCGCCGCCGCGCAGATCGCCCACAGCATCACCGCCGCAGGCCAGTGCTCCTGCATATTGAAGATCTGGCCGACCAGTGCAATCGCCGCGCCGCTGGCCACCGTCCCCAGCGCATGCATCGTGGTGGCAAATCCGCTGAACCGCTCGCGCGTAATGATCCCGGCAATGTGGAAGAGCGACAGCATGGCCATCACCAGCGCCAGCCGCCCGCCCGGCGAAACGTCGTCCCAGTGCGCCGCCACAAACAGCAGCACTCCTGCGCCAAGCAGAATCCCACCCATCACCAGGGCCAGAATCACCTGCCAGCGCCGTCCACTCGGCTTGGCCTGCGACTCCTCATACCGTCGGATCGCTCCTTCGGTCGCCTCATCCAGAAGCCCCGCGCTGCGCCAACGAACCAGAAAGCGTTCAAACGCCTGCATCGCTCACTCCGCAATTCGCCAACAGTAGAGCAGAACCCCGCCTCGAGCACAAGTGAATTTGCGTAACAGATGAGGCCGCAGAAATTCTCTCGGCAAGACCTAATCCGGGCTCAACTCTGGTTGAGCCGCGCCAGCATCTCCGCCACCCTGCGCCCCGTGACAGGCTCGACCATCTCTCCCGCAATCTCCACCAGCGGCTCCAGCACGAACCGCCGCTCCGCCATCGCCGGATGCGGCAGCGTCAGTTCTTCCCTATGCAAAACCACATCGTCCAAAAGCAGTAGGTCGAGGTCGATCGTGCGCGGCCCTTTCGCCGGAACGCTCGCCCGGTCCCGTCCCATCGCCCGCTCAATCGCCAGCAGCGCGCGCATCAGCTCCACCGGCTCCAGCTCGGTCTCCAGAAGCATCGCGCCATTCAGGAAGTTCGGTTGGTCCGCAGTGCCCACCGGCTCAGTGTCATGGAACGACGAGACCCCCCGCACCTCACCCAGCTTTCCCACGCGCCTCACCGCCTCGCGCAGGTTGGCCTCGCGGTCGCCCCACGGCGAGGCAAGATTTGAACCCAACGCGATCGCCGCCAGCCGCTTCATCCGGCTCCCCTGCGTGCACTACGCATGGGCGGCAAGTGCCTCAGGCAGTACTTCCGCGTTCCCCTTTGCCGGCCCAAGCTCTGCCGGCTCGGGAACTTCATCGTACACATGCGCCAGCTCCCACGCCGAGCGGTCGCGCATCAGCCGCTGCACCAGCGCGGTGTGCATAGCGTGGCCCGCACGCTCCGCAACCACGCGTCCCTGGATCCGTCGTCCCGCCAGCGCAAGGTCGCCGATCAGGTCCAGGACCTTGTGCCGTACAAACTCGTCTGCAAACCGCAGCGGCCCATTCTGCACTCCCTCGGCGGTCAGAATAATCACGCACTCCTCCGACGCCCCGCGAATCAGCCCCATATCGCGCAGCTTCGGCTCGTCCTCCCTGAAGCCGAAGGTCCGCGCCGGCGCAATCAGCCTGGCGTAGTCGCCGCTCTCCAGGTCGCCCTGAAACCGCGCCGATCCGATCGGCTGGGGAAAGTCGATGCTGTAGTCGATGCCGTAGCCCGTGCCGGGATAGACGCCGATGAACTTGCCGCCCTCGCGTACCTCGACTTCCTTCAGGATGCGGATGTACTCGCGCCGCCGCCGCTGCTGCTTCAACCCGACCGACTGAAACGCCTCTACATACGGCAGCGCGCTTCCGTCCAGAATCGGCAACTCCAGGTTGTCCACCTCGACGATCACGTTGTCCACGCCAAAGCCGATCAGCGCCGACAGCAGGTGCTCCGTAGTCGAGATCAGCACCGAGCCTCGCATCAGGCTGGTGGCGTAGCTCACCTTGGCGACGTTGCGCCCGGTCGCGGGAATCTCGAAGCCGTCCAGGTCTGTCCGCCGAAAGACAATCCCTGACCCGGCAGGCGCGGGCACCAGCCGCATCGAGACCTCCGCGCCGCTGTGCAAGCCAACGCCGCGAAACTCGATCTCCGACCGGATGGTCTGTTCGGAATGTGCGTTCTGTGCCAAAAGACGGGGCTCCCATCAACCCTATCGTCCAGATTACAACCGGGAAACCGCCTCCGAAGTGTGGCAAAATTACCACACTTGGCACAACTCCTCCGGTTCCATACATGCGTGAAATCAGTTGCCTGCGGTACCATCCATACATTCCATGAACGATCGAAACCCACTCCTCGAAGCCGTGAACTCCCAGTCGGCTTGGCTCGCAACCACGCTGCGTGATCTCGTCCTCGTCGAATCGCCCAGCGACAACAAGCCCGCTGTCGATGAGGCAGTTCGCCTTGTAGCCAGCCTCGCAAAATCCATTGGCGGCCGCGTCAAATATCATCGCCAGAAGCGCTTCGGCGACATCCTCGAACTTCGCTTCGGCCCCGCGCGCAGCCCCCGCAAGCCCCTCCTGCTGCTCGGCCACCTGGACACGGTCTGGCCCCTCGGCACCCTGCGCACCATGCCCTGGCGCAAGCGCGACGGGCGATATTTCGGCCCCGGCGTCCTTGACATGAAGTCCGGCGTCGCAATGGCCCTCGCAGCCATCCGCGCGCTAGCCCCGTCTCCCGCCCCATCACCGAGTGTCTTGCGCTCGCATCGCAGGCCGTTCTTGTGCTGGAGCCAGCGCAGGGCCTCGCCTGCAAGACCGCGCGCAAGGGCGTCGGCGGCTACAGCCTCCATGTCACCGGCGTCGCATCGCACAGCGGCGTCGACTTCGCCAGCGGCCACTCCGCGGTCCTCGAACTCGCGCGCCTCCTCCAGACCGTCGCCGGCTTTACCGATCTGCGCCGCGGCCTCACCGTCAATCCCGGCGTCATCTCCGGCGGAACGCGCGCCAACGTCGTCGCCCAGCACGCGTACGCGGAGGTTGACGTGCGCATCGCTCGCGCCAGCGATGCCGCGCGCGTCGACCGGCTCTTCCGCAGCCTGCGTTGCTCCGATCCGCACTGCTCGCTTGAAATTACCGGCGGCATCAACCGTCCGCCGATGGAGCGCAAGCCGGGAACTGTCGCACTCTATAAACAGGCCCGCCGTCTGGCCGCCGAGCTCGGCTTCCAGCTCGACGAGGCAGCAACCGGTGGCGGCTCCGACGGCAACTTCACCGCCGCCCTCGGCGTCCCCACCCTCGACGGCCTCGGCGCCGTCGGCGAAGGCGCGCACGCCGCCCACGAATCCATCCTCATCGACCACCTCGTCCCCCGCACCGCCCTCCTCGCCGCCCTGCTCGCCAATCTATAGAGATTGCGGAAGATAAGACCCTGCCGCAACGTGCGAAGACGGCGCAGCGGAGATCAGCAGGCGCGCTGCCTGAGCTACAATGAAAGCTGCTGCACTTCGCGGCAAAGTCCACCAGAACTGACAGAATCAGGGGTTTTCCTTATGTCAATTCCCGCCACGCAGATGCGCCCGGGCATGCTCATCAAGCACAACGATCAGCTCCACCTCGTCTTCTCGGTCGAGCACCGCACGCCCGGCAACCTGCGCGCATTCATCCAAGCCAAGCTCAAGAATGTCCGCACCGGGGCCATGTTCGTTGAGCGATTCCGCTCGCCCGACCCCATCGACCGCGTCAAGGTCGACGAGATCAAGATGGAGTACCTCTACAACGATGGCGACGACTTCTACTTCATGGACGACGCCTTCGAGCAGACCGTCCTCAAGCGCGACACCCTGGGCGACGCCGTCGAGTACCTCACGCCCAACCTTTCCATCAGCGTTAGTTTTTACGACGGCAAGGCCGTCGGCATCGAGCTGCCCACCTACGTCGAGATGACGGTGATGAAGACCGAGCCGGGCATCAAGTCCGCCACCGCGTCGTCGGTCACCAAGCCGGCCACCATGGAGACCGGCCTCGTCGTTCAGGTCCCGCCCTTCATCAACGAGGGAGAGAAGGTCCGCGTCGACACCGCCGAAGGCGCGTACCTCAGCCGGGCATAGTGAGCGGCCGCAGGAAAAAAGTTATGGTCCAGCGATATCTAGTCAAAGGCCGGGTGCAGGGCGTGGGTTTTCGCTGGTTCGTGCAGTACGAAGCGGCCCGCCTCGGCCTGCGCGGTTGGGTGCGCAACACCGACGACGGCCACGTCGAAGTCCTCGCCGCCGGCACGCCCGACCAGCTGGAGGACCTCGTCCAGGCGCTGGCCCGCGGCACCCGCGGAAGCCGCGTCGACAACATCGAAAGCCATCCCGTGGCCGAGAGCGAGGGCGACGAGCTGCAATCATTCCAGATTGAAGGAGCGTGGTAATGACCCCGACGAACCCGGATTTGTCCTCGACAAAACAGATTGATTGCGAGCCCTTGAAAAAACTTATCCGCACCGTGCCCGGCTTCCCCAAGCCCGGCATCCTCTTCTACGACATCACCACCCTGCTCAAGGACAAGGCCGGCTTCGCGCAGCTCATCGACGCGCTGGCGCAGCACTACATCGGCCGCACGATCGACCTGGTCCTCGGCATTGAGGCGCGCGGCTTCATCTTCGGCCCCGCCCTCGCCTACCGCCTCAACGCCGGCTTCGTCCCCGTGCGCAAGCCCGGGAAGCTCCCCGCACCCACCGCCCGCGTCACCTACGACCTGGAGTACGGCACCGACGCGCTCGAAATCCATCTCGACGCCATCCAGCCCGGCCAGCGCGTCGTCCTGGTCGACGATCTGCTCGCCACCGGCGGCACCATGCAGGCCACCATCCAGCTCGTCAAGCAGCTCGGCGGAGAGATCGCCGGCCTCGCCTTCGCCGTCGAGCTCGACTTCCTCAACGGCCGCGCCAAGTTCCCCGACTACGACGTCTTCAGCCTCCTCCACTACGACGA
>JBEKWE010000107.1:0-8817 GCA_049513335.1 Acidobacteriaceae bacterium
GCCCTCCAGGCCTACGCCGCCCTCACCACCAGCGCCTCCCGCGGCGCCGTCCGCGACGTCTCCCGCATCCAGAAGTAATTGGGTGCCCCACTCATGCGCGCTTTTGCGCATGAGTGGGGCAGTGTACTGTTTTCACCCTCGGCGACCTGCTACACAGTGCTCTTCTATTTAGGAGCGGCCATCCCACCCTGCGCTGCCGCCGCGCCTTGCGCGTTGATTGGATCGCGATGGTAGTCGGCGGGGATCTGAAACAGCGCAGCATCCGGCTCGATCCGTTGAACGTGACTGAGCGAACTCACCAGGTTCTGTCCGCTCAGTTTGTCATGTCCCACACGGAGCAGCGCAATTTGCAGCTCGGGAGAAAACCAATTCTCCGATGTGTAGTCCTTGGCGTCCGGCCCTGGACCGCTCTTATGTGCCGTCTCCATTGCGCCCAGCGTCACAATCCCTTCGATCTCCATCTTTCCCAGCGGCTGAATATCGCGCGTGAGTCCGTTGTCCTCCGAGTGTGTGGGATTCATGTTCTGTGGCTGATCGATCTGCTGCGTGGTAGAACCGGGTGGCAGATCGCGCGCCGTAAGCGTTGGGACTTCCTGGATGGCATACCACTTCTTGTCTACTTCGAGTGTGATGAATCGCTTGCCCGGCACATCGAAGATGAGTATCCCGGCAAGCTGGTTTGTATCGGTTCTCCACATCTCTACGTAGCTGCTGCCCGCGCTGTTTCTGGCGACCTTCCCAGCGACCTGATGCGTACCCTTGCTGTCGGAGACAGTCATCGTACTGATCGCGACAAACGGAGCATTGCGTATCTGCGGAATATTTATATTTTGTGCATAGAGTCCCGATGCGCCAAACAATAGTCCAGCTACTGCAAACAATCCCTTCCGTGTCATTCGACACCTCCATAGGTGCGATTCCGACGCCAGTATAGCCCCTTGAGGTCGGTCGGCAACCGTCATGTCCAGTGCATAATAATCTATGCCCTCACTTTGGTCCCCAACCGACTGGCCACAGCGATTGGCCGAGCTTCAGGCGCCCACCGGCGACCTGAAGGAAGCTCCTCTGCGCCGCGACGTGCGCTCGCTCGGCGCGCTCCTGGGCGAGGTCCTGCGCGAGCAGGCGGGCCTGCCTCTTTACGAAGCCGTCGAAGACCTGCGCCGCACCGCCATCGCCCGCCGCGAGGCCGAATCCGATCCGGCCTCCAGCAACGCCTCCGCGCTCGCCGGGCAGCACTTGCAGCACGCGCTCGCCCGCGTCCAGGCGCTCACCAGCGACACCGCCTACCAGCTTGCGCGCGCCTTCGCCTTCTTCTTCGAGCTCACCAACCTGGCCGAGACCAACCACCGCAAGCGCCGCCGCCTTGCCCACCAGCTCGACCCCACGGCCGGTCCGCAACGCGGGTCATTGCGCGGCGCGCTGCGCCAGATGCGTCGCGCCGGCATCTCCGCCACCGAAGCCCTCGCCCTGCTGGCACGCATCACCGTCATGCCGGTCTTCACCGCGCACCCCACCGAGGTCGCGCGCCGCTCCGTCATGTCCAAGCGCCGCCGCATCTCCACCCTGCTGGAGCAGCTCGACCGCATCCCCGTGCCCGAGGCCGAACTCGAAGCCCTGGAGCAGGAGGTCATCGCCGAGATCACCGCCCTGTGGCAGACCGACGACGTCCGCATGGCCCGCCCCGCCGTGCGCGACGAGGTCCGCATGGCGCTCGACTACTTCGAGTCCTCCATCTTCGCCACGCTCCCCGTTCTCTACTCCGAGGTGGCCGCCGCGCTCTCCTCCGAGTACGGCATCGAGAGCGACCTCGCCGATCTGCCCCGCCTCATCGCCTTCGGATCATGGATCGGCGGCGACCGCGACGGCAATCCCTTCGTCACCCCGCGTGCCACGCGCACCGCGCTGGCCATGGCCCACGGCCTGCTCCACGCCCACTACCGCCGCCGCCTGCAGAACATCTCCGACCAGCTTGGCAGCTCCACCCAGCAGGTTCCCATCTCGCCGGAGCTTGCCGCGCTGCTGGAAGGTTACATGCAGCAACTGCGCGCCGCCGGCCAGACCGAACTCGAACAGCGTTTCCCCTTCGAGTCCATCCGTCTGCTCGTCGGCTTCATCATGATGCGCCTCGGCGGTGCGCCGCAGATCTCCGTCCCGCCACCCTCCGGCCCGCCGCTGAAGCCCTACGCCCGCGCCGAAGAGTTCGTCAGCGACCTCATGGTGCTGCACTCCAGCCTCATTCAAAACCGTGGCCGCCGCCTCGCCCAGGCGCTCATCGACCCGCTGCTGCTGGAGGCGCGCACCTACGGCCTCCACCTGCACGCGCTGGACATCCGCCAGCACGCGCGCGTCCACGCCGCCGCCATCGCAGAAATCGCGCAGAAGCCGGGCGCGACAAAAAAATCCGACACCCTCACCCTTCCTCCCGCGCTCACTCCGCACACCCGCGATGTCCTCAACACCTTCCGCGCCATCGCCGAACTCAAGCGCGTCTACGTCCCCGAAGCGCTGCCGCGCTACATCATCAGCGGAGCCACCTGCACCGAAGATGTGCTCAACGTCCTGTGGCTCGCGCGCCTCGCTGGAGTACGCGTCGAAGGCTGTGGCGGGCCGGAGGGCTGCCCCGACAGCTCCGACCCCGGCCTCCACCCCACCAGCGAAGCTGGCGGGGACCCCGGCCTGCAGCCCGTCCCGCTCTTCGAATCCATCGCCGACCTGCGCAACGCGCCCGCCGTCTGCCGCCAGCTCTGGACCTCAGCCGCCTACCGCCCGCTGCTCGCGTCCTGGAACCACCAGCAGGAGGTCATGCTCGGCTACTCCGACTCCAACAAGGACGGCGGCATGATCGCCGGCACTTGGGAGATCTGGAAGGCGCACCGCGCGCTGCACCAGGTGGCCCGCGAGTGCGGCGTCCGCCTGCGCCTCTTCCACGGACGCGGAGGCACCGTGGGCCGCGGCGGCGGCCCCACTCATCGCGCCATCTTCGCCCAGCCTATGGATGCCTTCACCGGCGAGCTGCGCATCACCGAGCAGGGCGAGGTGCTCAACTGGAAGTACGCCGACGTGGTGCTGGCCGAGCGCAATCTGGAGCTGATGATCGCCGCCTCGCTCGACGCCCTCGCCCGTCCCGACGCCCTCCTCCAGCGCAAGGCAGCCGCAGCACAAGATAAAGAAGGTGTCATCCTGAGCGAAGGCGCAGCCGGAGTCGAAGGACCTGCGGTTTCTTCGACTCCCTACATCCCCCGCCTCACTGGCGAGATCCTCCCTCAGTGGGAGGCCGCGATGGACCAGCTCTCCGCCGTTTCCTACGCCTTCTACCGCAAGCACATCGTCGACGACCCCGACACCTTCACCTACTTCGAGCAGGCCACGCCCGTCGCCGAACTGGAGAACGCGCACATCGGCTCGCGCCCGGCCAAGCGCACGGATGCAAGCTCGTCGAAGAAGCGCAGCATGGAAGACCTGCGCGCCATCCCCTGGGTCTTCGGATGGATGCAGTCCCGCCACGTCGTCCCCGCCTACTTCGGCGTCGGCCACGCCCTGCAGCACTTCATCCAGCACAACGTCCCCACAACTAACCCAGCCTCGAACCTCGAACCTCGAACCTCGGACCTTGAATCCGCCAACCTCGCCCAGCTCCAGACCATGGCCCGCGGCTTTCCGCTCTTCATCGACATCATCCGCAACGTCGAGATGGCCCTGGCCAAGGCCGACTTCTCCATCGCCCGCCTCTACGCCGGCCTGGTCCAGGACGAGGCCCTGAGCGACCGCGTCTTCTCCACCCTGCACGCCGAGTTCGAACTCACCCGCCGCATGGTCCTCGCCGTACTCGGCCAGTCCACGCTGATGCAGACCAACTCCGTCCTCGGCCACTCCATCCGCCTGCGCAACCCCTATGTCGATCCCATGTCGCTCATCCAGGTCGAGCTCATCCGCCGCAAGCGCGCCGCCATCGCCTCCGGCCAGCCCACGCCAGCCGAACTCGACCGCGCCATCACCGCCACCATCAACGGCATCTCCGCCGGGCTTAGAAATACGGGCTGAAGGCTCCGCAACACCGGCTGAGTTTGTTTGTCATTCCGCAGCGTAGCGGAGGAATCTGCTTCTGCACCTTTCGCTCGTCATTCTGGCGTAGCCAGAATCTCCGTAGTTGCCCTTGCCTTGTTTGTCATTCTGAGCGCAGCGAAGAATCCCCGTATTTCGCCGGGTGCCCCATTCATCGCGTCCTTTGCGATGAGTGGGTTCGCTGGGTGGCCCATCCATCGCTTCTGAGATGTGGGATGTAGGATGGGTGACATGACTCCAGCCCTGTTCCCTCGAATTGCCGCCATCACGCTTCGCGAGTTCCGCTCTGGCTTGTTGTTTCGCCACCTCGCCAAGCGCTTGTTTGCGGCTAGACCAATCCTCCAACGTCCGCTTGCGCTTGCGTCTGTCCTGCTTCTTGCACTCTTCCTCTGCTCGGCGACCCTCCAGGCACAGACCTCGCCGTTTGTGGGCGATTGGCGGGTGCCGTCGGGAACCATTGTCCGCATCGACCCATGCCCGAGCGGCTTCTGCATGAGGATCGTCTTTATCAGTCCCAAGGCCGACTCCACACTGGATATCCACAATCCCGACGCGACTCTGCGCGCTCGATCGCTATGCAATCTTGAGCTTGGCAGCCGCTTTCATGCAAGCGACGCTACGCACGCGTCCGGCGGAACCATCTACGACCCAAAGTCGGGAAATACCTATCGCGGCCAGATGGTTGTGGAAGGCGACCTGCTCAGGTTGCGCGGCTATGTTGGATTCTCCTTGTTCGGCAGAACGGAGATTTGGCACCGCGTTCACCAAAGTTATGCATCTTGCCACTAGAGGGATTGACCTGCCATCCAGACCCTCGTATCGTTGCGGCAACATCGATTTATCCCGTTTGCTGGTCGCCAGTCTCAAAGTGACCCCGTGGATCGGCGATGTCTCGTACCGCGGAGGAGATGTATGCGTACGTTTGGCTGCAGGGCCCTGGCAGTTCCCTTCTTATGTGTTCTTCTCACATCAACTCTCACTACATCGGCACAGACCGCGGCCCCGGCGCAAACTCCGCCCACCGTCCAGCCGCCATCCAACACGACCTACCCGCAGATCGTTCGCATCCGCTACCTGGAAGGCGATGTGCGCGTTGCGCGGGGCAAGCAGGACGAGAAGACCACCCATAACCTTTGGGAGCAGGCCGTTGTCAATCTCCCGCTGGAGACCGGCTTCAACCTGGTCACTGGCGCCGGCCGCGCCGAGATCGAGTTCGAAGACGCCTCCACCGTCTATCTGGCGGACAACTCCGTCCTCACCCTCGACGACCTGCACACCACCGGCGGAGTCCCTCACACCGAGCTCACGCTCCTCACCGGGACCGTGACGCTGCATGCCCGTACAGCCTTCGTGGGCGAGTTCTTCCAGCTCAGGACTCCCACCAATAGCTTCAACATCGTATATTCGGAGAAGACTTACCTGCGCATCACCAGCTATCTCGATGCGCTTGCCGTCACCCCACTGAATGAAGAGCTCATCCAATCATTCGGATCGGCCGCGAAGCCAGCCGCCAAGGGCGTGACCGTCTATTATTCTCGTAGCCAGATCATCTCCCCGCCGGCAACCAGCGATGCCACCGCCTTCGCCGACTGGGATGCCTGGGTCGCGGGTCGGGTCGCGGCGCGCTCCGCAGCACTCGCCGTCCTCACCAAGGCATCCGGGCTGCCATCGTCCACACCCGGCCTGGCCGACATGAACGGCCAGGGCACATTCTTCTCCTGCGCCTCCTATGGCACCTGCTGGATGCCCTCGGCCTCCGCTCCACAGCAGCCGACAGCCAACACCCAGCCGGCATCCCAGACCCAACCCATCCCCGCTCCCGACTTCTCTCTTCTGCTCAGCCGGACATCGGCCAGCGTCAATCCCGGCGGAAAGATCAAGCTCAACCTCTCCCTCGCGGACATTGCCGGCTTCTCCGGCGATGTGGCCCTGTCCTCGACCCTCCCCACCGGATTCTCCTGCGTCACCGCCTGCTCCGGCCAATTGCCGCAAACAAATCCGCTTTCCATTCAGTTGTTGGTGGATGCATCCGTCCCTCCCGGCGACTACCCGGTCGCCTTTACCGGCAGCGCGGGAGCGTTGCAGCATCAGGCCGCGCTCACCGTTCACGTGCGTACCACCGCAGTAGCCGACTTCGATCTGCCCGAGTTCACAACAGACTTCTATCCCTACTTCCCGTGTGCTCCCTACGGAGTTCGGTCTCTCAACCTGCGCAATCGCCTGACCGGTCTGGTGACGATCGTGGACTTCGACCTCGGATCCAACACACCGCCCTACTTCTGGGCCGTATGTCACTCCGGCTCCTGGCTCTACCGCAATCATGCATACATCTGGGTGGCTGGCACAAAACGGCATCATCGCTCGCCCATTCGCTGGGTCAAGAAAGATCGCAAGGTCGGTTACGTGCCGCTCCATCCGCGCGACGTCGCGGGCCATCCGCCCGTCAACGCCAAGCATGAGGTCTACACCGCACTCGACAAGAAAAACACTTCGTTCCAGGCAACACAGTCCGACCCCAGGAGCAAGATCGAACTCCTCAACTCGCCGCCCAAGGAGTTTCGCAAGCCATACGTCGCTCCGCTGGACCGTGCGGTTGAACCGGCCATCGCCGCTCACACTGTGAGAGGCGGTCTCGCCTCCAGCCAGACCGGCCTCGCGCTTCGCCTCGATCAGAAGAAGCAAACCTTCCTGCTCGTCTCACAGGTGACGGAAGGCGGCAAGACCAAAACGGTCGCGGAACCGTTCGCCGGTCGTAGCAACCTCCGCACCAAGAACGGGAAAGTGGTACAGAGCGCCACCAAGACCCCTCGTCCCACCACTCGCCCATCCTCCGGCGTCTCTCGTCCAGCCCCCACTCGCGCTCCCGTCTCACGCGCCCCTGTCTCACGCGCCCCTGTCTCACGCGCCCCTGTCTCCCACGCTCCTGTCTCACGCGGTGGTGGTGGAGGAGGAGGATCACGCAGTAGCGGTGGTGGCGGCGGATCACGCAGTGGTGGTGGTGGCGCATCTCGCAGTGGTGGCGGAGGCGGCGGAGCACGCAGTAGCGGTGGCGGAGGAGGCGGAGCACGCAGTGGTGGAGGTGGATCGAGTGGCGGCGGAGGAGGATCGCGCAGTGGCGGAGGAGGCCACCGATAGAGCACTTCGCCATCGTCGGGTGCCCCACGTCTCGGGGTCCCCGGCGAGCTTGCTCGCTGGGGTGAGCCTCTCGCTTCTGAAACGTGCGATCGCGCAACAAGAGTTCGGGCGGACTCGCAGGAAGATGTGGCGCAACTGTATTTTGAGATAATCTTTTCGCACAATGAGATTTCTATCGACGTGCGTTCTCGCGCTTCTATGTTGCTCCGCTGTGTCTGCTCAGGACGCACCGAAGCCAACACTCCCTGCTGTACCGCTCACATCATCGCAGGCACCGGCATCGTCGCGAAACCCCGGCCCATTTACGGTAATGCGGCTCGGCCACCACGAGTCCGCAGCCTTCCGCGACATCGCCAAAGGGCGTTTTCATGATGCGCTGAAGCATCGCACAACCATGCTCAAAATTCAGGGAGTCGCTTGCGAGGCGGACGAACAGTGCCGCATGCTGAAGGCCTTTGCCACTTCTCCGGACATGGCGGTAACGGCCCGGCGGGAGGCAACCATCCCCTACGCGATCAGTGACGGGCATCTCTTTGTCCCGCTCACCATCAACGGCCGCAGCGCGCAGTACATGATCGATACCGGCGCCGCATACTCGGGCATGACGGAAGCGGAAGCGGTCCGCCTCGGTCTCACCATCATCGATGTGCCAGGCGGTGCGGGGATCGGCGATGCCAGCGGGATAGGAATGCGCTTTACCAAAGTCGCGGTGGCCAGCCAGTTGCAGATCGGGGGTGTCCAACTGACCAATGTGCCATTCCTCCTCGCGGAAAGGGACGACCTGCGTGTCTGGAACAGGCTACCTGAAGAGTGGCGCGGCGCCATTGGAATCCAGGTCTTGTTCGCCATCGGCAGGGTGCGCTGGAATTCGCAGGGAACCATCGACATTGCCGCCCCCGCGCAGCGAACCAGTGCCGCCGCAGCTAGGATGCATCTCCACGGTACCGATATTTCGGTCGACGGCCGCTTCAACGGCCGCAAGATCGAGTTTTATCTAGACACGGGCAGCTCCTGGAGCAAGCTGGACACCCGCTTCGCGCAGGCGTTCCCCGACGCCATGAAGGCCGCCGGCGAACAGACAACGCAGCACTCCTCTGGAGACGGCGGGACCGTGGAAATCCCGGTCCGGCGGCTGCCGGAACTCACTCTGTCCATCGGCAGTTTCCAGGCGACGTATCGCCCCATGACCTATCGCGTCAGTGACAAACCCTGGAAATATTACGGCACAATCGGCCTGGACGGTTTCAGCAAGGCGCAGTCCGTCACCCTCGACTTCCAAAAGATGAAGCTCACAGCCGAGTAGTCATGCGCCCCATTCATCGCGTTTTTGTGATGAATGAGGCGCCAATCCGCGCCTCCGTCCCACCCCTCCAAACCACCCCAAAACGCCCCTCCCGCGCCCTCCCTCGCCGCCCCCAAAACGCCTATAATAGAGCCATAAACCATGGCTGACGAACTCTTTCCACCCGACCCGCAAAACCACGAAAACTCGCTCCCGCAGGACCCCGCCGCGCCCCCCGATGGCCCGCCGCCCGACGGCCCCAACATCGTGCAGGGCCGCGGCGCCGCCTTCCTCTCGCCCGTCAACATCGAAGACGAGATGCGGCGCAGCTATCTCGA
>JBEKWE010000108.1:0-8672 GCA_049513335.1 Acidobacteriaceae bacterium
CTCACCGGCTCCGACACCAGCCCGGTCGATGGAATTAAACTGGCCGCCATCGCCGACCCCATCAGTATGCTGCTCTACGCGGGCCGATGGTTTCCGATGACTGGTTTGTTTACAGACCGCTTCACCGCGGAGATGCACATCCGCGTTCCCGCCGAGTACACCGCGGTGGGCAGCGGGACGGCGACGAAGAAGACGCTGCCCGACGGGCGCAACGAGTTCAGCTTCGTCTGGTCGAAGCCGGGATTTCCGGGAACCATCGTCGCGGGCAAGTTCCTGCCGGCGATCACCGCATCCGGCATCAGCAATATCCACGTCTATGTGACGGAGAAGCGCAAGGACGGCGCGCCGGACTTTGCGGCGCTGGCCGGGCGCGAGTTCGAGTACATGACCAGCGTCTTCGGCCAGCCGGAGTCGGGCCGCATCAACATCGTCGAACTGCCGGAGGACGCCGTCAGCGCCGCATGGGCGCCGGAGATGGCATGCATCGCGGGCAACCGCATCGTGGACCGCACGGCGGCCTCGCAGCGCCTGCTGAGCAACACGCTGGCGCACCAGTGGTGGGGCAGCGAGGTATCGCCCGCAACACTGAACGACTCGTGGATTACCAACGGAATGAGCCGCTACGGCGAGCTGATGTACCTGGAAGATTCGGCCGGCAAGAACGCATTGCAAACGGCCATTGGCGATGTCTCCGCCGGGGCGCTGGCCTACGACACCGAGCCGCTGAGCACGCTGGGCCGGCTCGACCCCTTCTCGCCGCAGTTCCAGTCGATGACGCTGGAGAAGGGAGCGATGGTCTTCCACATGCTGCGCTGGGAGATGGGCGACGACGCATTCCAGAGTTTCCTGCGCAGCCTGCTCTCGCAATACACCGACAAGGGGATTCGCAGCGCGCAGGTGCAGGATGTCGCCGAGGCGCAGCCGGTCAACGGGTCTCACCTGGAACTGACCTCATTTTTCTCGCAGTGGATCGACGGCACTGGCGCGCCCGCCTTCACCGACAAGTACTCCGTCTACCGCCTGGGCAGCAACAAGGGATTCCGCACCGTTGGATCGATCAGCGAAGACCTCGACCTCTTCCGCATGCCGGTGGAGCTGCGCATCGAGACCGACGGCAAGACGGAGGACCGGCGCATCGACGTGGCGGGCAGCGACTCGCCCTACACCGTCGAAACCTTCGGCCGGCCGCGGCGCATCTCCATCGACCCGGAGAACTGGCTGCTGAAGAGCACGCCCGACCTGGCCATTCGCGTGGCCGTGCTGCGCGGCCAGCAGTTGGTGGCGCAGGGCGACCTGATCGGCGCGCTGGCCGAGTACCAGAAGGCGCTGGACGCCAATAAATCCAGCTCGCTGGCCGCCTACCGCATCGCCGAGGTCTTCTTCATGCAGCGCAACTACCAGGCCTCGGCCAACAGCTTCCGCGACGCGTTGCGCGGCGACGGCGACCCGCGTTGGACCGAGGTCTGGAGCCACATACACCTGGGCTATATCTTCGACGTCACCGGCCAGCGCGAGCGCGCGGTCAACGAATACCGCCTAGCGGTGCAGACCAACGACAACACCCAGGGCGCCATCAACGAGGCCCGCGCGCGCATGGCAACCCCCTACAAACGCGAGCGCGCCGACAACTAGCAGCACGCGTGGGGTTGTCGCATTCAACTGTCGTCACGGGTGTGCGCTATACTCAGCCCCTGTTTAGTCCATTCATTCTTTCAAGGAGTCTTCCATGCTTAAGGGATTTCGCGAGTTCATCCTGCGCGGCAACGTGGTCGATCTAGCGGTCGCCGTCCTCATAGGCGGGGCCTTTGGCGCGGTCATTACCTCGTTTACCAAAGACATCCTCATGCAGCTTGTCGCTGCCATTGTGAAGACGCCCGACTTCTCCGGCCTCGCCTTCTCTCTTCACGGGACCCCCATCAAGTACGGCAGCTTCCTGGGCGTCGCCATCAACTTCCTGATCGTGGCCAGCATGATCTACTTCTTCGTCGTGCTGCCTTTGAAGTATCTGCTGGCCAAGGCAAAGGGGACTGAGGCGGCAACCACGAAGACATGCGGGGAGTGCCTCTCGGAGATTCCATTGGCGGCCCGGCGCTGCAAGTTCTGCGCGCAGCCGGTGACGGAGTAAGGCGCAGGCAGAGGCATCCGGGATGGTCTGACAGAACCAGCTCCGTGGAGATTTTCCCACACGTCCGCAAAGCAATCCACAGTGGCCATCTCTGCCTACAACTTGCGCAGCACTCCATAGTGCGGAAGTGCTATGTACCTTTGTGGTAACAGGACGGATCATTGTTTCTGGAAGCGGCCAAGCCGTTCGCACGGAGACTGTATTGGTTCACACTGCATCTCTTGCTTTGGTTTTCCCAGGAATGGTTTTTGTGCCCCGTCCGATTGCGCTGCGTTCGGACTGGGATGAAGGGAATTCCCTATGATCCGCTGGTCACGAGCACTGGAGCCCTCCATGGATTTGTGCAGTCTGCCAACGCCGCACCGCATTCCGCAGTGCGTGGCCGGAATGGCGTTCAACTTCAGTAGAATCGAGCTCTCAGCCCCTGCGTCGCAGCTCAATGCGGCCACGCCGGAGGAGAGCCAGGCGGATCCAGCAGCCTCCGCGCGCGAGGAATCCCGGAGGCCCTGCTTCGAGATCCCCCAATGTTCGCCGGCCAGTTAGGGCGAAATCCTACAAGATGTGCCCTGGATGGAATCCCGAACACTTGTTCAGACCATCCCTACAACGAGAGCGCGAGCAGTCTCTCCCATAACGCAGGATCGACGGGAACGCCGAGGCGGAGGTTCTCTTCGCGCAGGTGGAGCGTCTGCTGGCCGGGGTAGCGCACGGGGCGCGCGGGATCGATGGGGAGGGCCGCGCGGAGCGAGTCGAGAATGCCGTTGGCGATGCGGTCGAGCTCTGCCCGGGCGGCGAAGCTGGAGGGATCGATGGCCAAAAATATCTGGCTGAGGCCGGACTCGCGCGCCGGATCGCGCGGAAGCTGATGCGTGGCCAGGCCGCCGGAGAGCATCGCGGCGAGCAGATCGAGGACCAGCGACAGGCCGGAGCCCTTCCAGTAGCCGATGGGCAGCGCGCGCTGCGAGGCCTCGATGTCGGCGGGGTTGGTGGATAGATTACCGGCAGCGTCGTAGCCTCCGGGGACGGGCAACTGTTCGCCGCGAGCGGCGTAGGCGGAGATTGTCCCATAGGAGAACTGGGAGATCGCCATGTCAAGGACGACGTGCGCGCCGTCCGGACGAGGAATGGCGACGACCAGCGGGTTGTTTCCCAGCGTGGGCGAGGCCGCGCCCCAGGCAGGCAGATTGGCCAGCGTGTTGGTCCAGCAGATGGCGAAGAGGCCGGACTCCGCCGCCAGCCAGCCGTAGCTTCCGCCGCGCATCCAGTGGTTGGTGTTGGCCAGAGCGACTCCGCCGAGTCCGTGCTTGCGGGCGAGCGCAATGGCGCGCTCCATGGCCGCGTAGGCGTTCAGGTTGCCGGGGCCGAGATGCCCGTCCCAGCGCTCAAGGGCGGCGGCAGCGGCGACGCAGGTGGGTTCGGCGGCGACATCGATGCTGCCGTTGGCAACCATCGCGGCGAAGCGCGGGAAGCGGTCGAGGCCGTGGGTGTAGACGCCGTCGCGCGTGGTCTCGGCGAAGAGGCGGGCGCAGAGGGCTGCGCGATCGCCACGAAGGCCGAGGTGCAGCATCGCGCGGTGCAGCGCGCGGTCGAGATCGGCGTAGGGAACTCGGAGCATGGAGTTCAGTCTATCGCTGGGCAGCTACGCAACCAAAACGTCGGTCTGGCTGAAGTCGTTGCCCTTGAAGAGCAGCGGTTCGCCGCGTTGCTTCGCCAGCGCATAGGAGAAGCAATCGCCGAAGTTGAGCCCTGCCGGATGTCTTCCTTTGCCGAACCGCCGGAATCCGTCCCGTGCAAGCAATGCCTGTTCATGATCGACCGGGATAACCACCAGTCGCAGCCGTGTCGTCAGGATGTCGAGAGCAGCAATCGGATCTGGCTGTCGTCGCCGAATTGCCACAATCGATGCCTCTGCCAGAGTGGCAGCCGAGATCAGCCGAATTCGGTCATTCAATATGGCAGAGGCATAGATCGACGCATCCGGCTCTTCCAGAAAGATCGCAAGCAGCGCAGACGAGTCGATGACCATTACTCGCAGATTCCGTCCGGGCCATAGCCCAGAATCTCGTCGTCAGTCAGCTCCGTATTGATCGGCCGAAGCTTGAAGCTGCGCATCAGCTCAAGAATCTCATCCACCGTCGGAGATGGAAGATCGACGCCAGCGGGCCTGAGACGAACGATTCGCTCATCCGCTGCCGTGCCAATTGCATCCGTGATGGATTCGCCAGTCGTCAAAGCCATATCCCGGACCTTCTGTTCAACCGCCGGATTGTTGATATGCAGCGCCATGTACATAGTGTACATGATTGGCTTATTCCGTCCCGGATTCTTCTTCCTCTTCTTCTTCCACCTTGTCGCCTTCTCCGGGGGCCAGGAAGAGGTTGGTCTCCAGGCCGTGCTGGCGGGTGTAGAGGTCGAAGTAGCGTCCGCCCAGGCGGTAGAGCGACTCATGCGTTCCGCGCTCGACGATGAGGCCGTCCTCGATCACCAGGATCTGGTCGGCGCGGCGGATGGTCGACAGCCGGTGCGCGATGACGAAGGTTGTGCGCCCATGCATCAGGAAGCTCAGGCCGTTCTGGATCATGGCCTCGGATTCGGAGTCGAGCGAGTTGGTCGCCTCATCCAGAATCAGGATGCGCGGGTCGGCCAGGATGGCGCGCGCAATTGAGATGCGCTGGCGCTGGCCGCCGGAGAGCTTCACTCCGCGCTCGCCAACCACCGTATCGTAGGCCTCGGGAAACCGCTCGGCAAACTCATCGACGCGCGCGATCCGGCAGGCCTCCATCCACTGCGCCTCGGTCGCGTTGGGGCGCGAAAACTTCACATTCTCGCGGATCGTGCCGTCGAACAGGAAGGTCTCCTGCAGCACCACGCCGAGCTGCTGGCGGTAGCTGCTCAACCGGATCGTCGCCAGGTCCACGCCATCGACCAGCACGCGCCCCGAGGTCGCCGTGTGGAAGCCGCAGATCAGGCTGATGATGGTCGATTTGCCCGCGCCCGACGAACCGATCACTGCGGTCACCGTTCCCGGCGTCGACTCGAAGCTGATTCCGTGCAGCACCGGCTTGCCCTTCACGTACTCAAACGCCACATCCTCAAACTTGACATCGCCGCGCACCGGGCCGACCGCATGGGTCCGCGCCGGCTCCGAGTCCTCCTCGCGCTCGTTCATGATCTCCGTTGTGCGGTCGAGGCCCGCCAGAGCCTCGGTCAGTTGCGTGCCAATATTCACCAACTGCGCAATCGGCGCAATCATGAACGCCAGAAACAGCACATACGAGAAGTAGCTCCCCGGAGTCAGCCTCCCGGCCGCATTCAGGTGCGCCCCCAGATACATCACGGCCGCGCCGACGATCCCCAGGATCACCGTCGAGGACAGCATCATCAGCGACTGCGCGGTCAGCGAGCTGATGATGTTGTTCAGAAGCCGCGTCACGCCCGTTGCGAAGACCCTCGCCTCGCTCTCCTCGGCGCGGTAGCCCTTCACCACGCGAACGCCGCCCAGCGACTCGGTCAGCCGCCCTGTCACCTCCGCATTGATCTTGGCGCGCTCGCGGAAGATGGGCCGGATGGTCTTGAATGCCCGCTGCAGAACCAGCACAAATGCGGTCATAATCACGAACGCCAGAAGCGTCATGCTCACGCTCACATACATGAGATACGCAAATGCGAGCAGCGCCGTCAGCACGCCGCCGACGAAGTCCACCACGCCCGTCCCAATCAGGTTGCGCACGCCCTCCACGTCGGTCATGATGCGCGCCACCAGGGTGCCCGTTCGGTTCTCGTCGTAGAACATCACCGGAAGCCGCCCGATATGCGCCTGCACCTGCATGCGCAGCTCGGCAATCAGCCGCTGCCCCTCGGTCGACAGCAACTGCGTCAGAGCATATGACGTCAGTCCCTGGATCAGCGTCGCCACCAGCACCGCCCCCACGATATACGGCAGCAGCCCCATCCTGTGCTTGGTGAACACCAGGTCAATCAGCGGACGGGACGAATAAGGCAGAACCAGAGCGCACGTCCGATTCACAACCATCAGGACAAAACAACCCGCCAACAGCCGGCGCCGCGGCTTGGCCAGCTTCCATACCTCGGGCAGCACCTTCTTCAGATTCGGCTTGGGACGCTTGGCCGTCAGGTCGGCGACGAGCGCGCGCCCAACGCCCCGGCTGGGCCGGTCCGCCGAGTGCATCCCGCCGCCCATCCCACCCCCCATGCCGGATGATCCAAACGATGAAGCCATATACCGCAAGTGTACCCCGAGGCCGCGCCGCGTTTATAGCGCCGCCGGCTTCATGAGGGGCGGGTCTGCGATAAGATGGAGCGGTCCAGCAATGAAAAACGGTCCAGCGGCATACGTATTGGCAGGCTGCGCGTCTGAAGAGAAGATAGGAAGGGACACCTCGAATGGCAATGCGGTTGGCAGGCGATGTACGGCACCTCTTACTTCTGATGGTCTGCGGGGCGCTGCTGACAGCGGCGGGAACGGCTGTTTCGGCGCAGGTGGCTCCACTGGCGCCGCGATGGCTGGCAGGAACGCCCCCGCCGCCGGTGGAGACGTTTGCGGATGGGTTGGCGCGACACCACATCGCATTGACCGAGGCGGCGCTGATTGCCGCACTGGAGAACCCGGATGGGGAGGTGCGCAGCCTGGCGGCGGCGCAACTGGCGGCCATGGACGATCATCCGGCGCTGACGGCGATTCTTAGCGCAATGGACACGGAGAGCGATCTTCAGGTGCAGGTGAACCTGGCGGGCGCGGCGACCTGGCTTGACTCGCGCCGCGCTCTCGATCGGTTGCAACTGCTCTGCCAGAATTTGAATGTGCCTTCCACGGCGCGACTGGACGCCGCGCGCTACGTCTCCAACAAGGACCTGCCGACCTGCTACTCCGCGGTTGAGCAGATTGAACAGACCGAGCCGGACGCGAGCATTCGGGTACAGGCGATTGTGACCGCGGTGAACTATCGAGGGCAGAGCGACAAGGCGCAGGAACTGGTCGTCTCGGCGCTGGCAGATCGCGACCCAACGGTCCGGATTGCGGCGGCAGACACGCTGCGCTCCCTGCACGCAACCAGTGCGGTTGACGCTCTTACCCACGCATTGCAAAACGAGGGCGACGATACGGCGCGGGAGCATCTGCGAGCGGCAATCCGCGCTCTGCGGGCTGCCGGCACGGCACATTGAACGATTGCGCCAGCGCGGCACTCTGGCGATCTTGATTGCCGCTTTCGCCAGGAGACCGATTGCAGGTAAGACCCTGAATCGCTATGCAGCGATCTTGCCCGACCGCCGCGCGGCGATGAAGGAATACACGCAGAGCAGCACAAAGGCCAGGCAGATCAGCGCCATCACCATCTGGTCCCACACAGCAATTGCCTGAACCTGGGTCAGCGCGCCGTGCGCCTCCACGATCACGATGATTGCGCGGATTGCAGCGCCCAGAAAGCCCAGTACGCCCAGCCCCGCAGCGGTGTGCATCCACAGCTTTCGCCGCTTCACGTTTTGGGTGAGGGCCAGCGAGCCGGCGACTGCCAGCGCAAGCCCGAACCAGGTTGGGATCAGCGCCGTGGGATACAGCTTGCCCGTGGCCATGAACCCCCCAATGCCAAGCAGAATCAGGACCACTCCGAAACCGATGCTCAGCTTTGCCATAGTGTGGATCTCCTTTTGCGGGTTGAACGATTCCGTATGCAGGGTCGACGTGAGCCTGCGCGCCACGACTCGCAACTCTAATTGCTACCGCTTGCAGCGCAAGGTTGCAAGCAGTGTTTTAAAGTATCGCAATTGCGCCGGGCCACATCGTGCTGCGGCTGCGCTCGTCTTACGCTGCGGCTGCGCTCTTGATCGCCGCCAGCACCTCGGCCGGCGTCCACTCGTTGGTGGGATACCAGGCGCGCACCCTGCCGTCTTTGCCGATCAGCGCGGTCGACAGCGAGTGGGTGATCAGGCCCCCGTCGCCCGGCGTAATTCCCACGTCGAAGAACTGCGTCAGCGCGGCCAGCTCACCGGACGGTGGCACGGCGAAGTCCCAGTGCGCGAACACCTGCTGCGCATCGCCTCCGATATACGTCTCGCCGTAGCGCCTCAGCACCGCCGGCGTATCGAACTTCGGATCGAAGCTGATGCTCAACAGGTGGGTCTTGGCGTAGAGCGCGGGATCGGCAGCCAGAGCCTTGTCGATCTGGGCGAAGTTCCGGCTCATGCGAATGCAGTAGTCCGGCAGCGGACAGCGCGTATACACAAAGGTCAGCAACAGCACCCTCCCCTTGAACTGGCCGAGATGGATGCTACGCCCGCTCTGGTTGGTCAGCTTGAAGTCGGGCACCGCATCGCCTGCCGTGGGAACGTGGTACTGCACCGTGGGCTTGTAGTCGGGCCGCGCCTGCGCCGTCACCACAATCTCATCCAGCATCGGGTCTTCGTAGTCGTCCCCAACCTTGCGCACCAGCATCTTCGCGGTGATGCGGTCGCCGGGATGCAGCTCGCTGGCCACGCTCGGGTCCTTCAACTTGTAGGGCATGGTCATCGCGTCCATAAAGCCCGGAAT
>JBEKWE010000109.1:0-8966 GCA_049513335.1 Acidobacteriaceae bacterium
TTCCAGCGCGGGCTGTAGTCCATGCCGGTGTCGTAGGTGCAGAAGCCCTCGACCAGGCCGGTCTTGCGCGTGTCGCGGTACTGGCGCAGCCACGCGTCCCATCGGCTGCACGCGGCGTACGCGGTCTCCAGAAGTTCCTGGTCGTGCGTCAGTAGAAAGAGGTCCCAGACGGTCGCGGCGATGGGAACGACCATCTGGATCTGCCCGTAGCCGGCGTCAGTGCCGACCTTGTCGGCGAGCTTGATGGAGGCTGGGAGCTGGCCGTCGGGCTTCTGCTGCGCGAAGAAGGCCATGTGGTTGGCGCGGGCGACCTGGAGCGGCGTGGGCTCGCCGGGCTGCGGGGCGACGTACTTCTGTAGCGTGCCGTAGACCAGGCCCTCCTGCGGGGCGCACTCCTGCCAGATGCCGGCGTAGGTGCTGCCCTCGACCAGGACGGGGTGGTCGTAGCGCGGCAAGGTGCGCACGTTGCCGGCGAGGACGGCAAGCGCCGAGTCCCAGGTGACGGCCCATGCGGGGTCGGCGGTGGGGAAGTGGGGTCGGGGCTTAGTGGGCGGATGCGGCGGGACGGCTGCCGCGCGCTGACCGGCGGCGGGCGTTTGACCCTGCTGCGTCTGGGCGAATGAGGCGAACGGGGAGACGGGAAGCGCGGCTGAGGCGGTGGCGAGCGCGGTCTGCTTGAGGAAATCGCGGCGGTGCAGGCTCTTCTTCATGCGCATTAGTGTAAGACGGCTTGGCTGTAGTTGGATAGCGGGCCGATGCAGGGGCGGAATAGACTGACTATATGAAGCGTTCAGACTCTGACAGCGACCGCGCAGCCCGACGCGAGCTTGATCCGGTTGACTTGCGCCGACGGCTGATGAACTGGTACCGCGCCAAGGCCCGCGCCCTGCCCTGGCGCGGCACGAGTGATCCGTACCGCATCTGGGTCTCGGAGACCATGTTGCAGCAGACGCGGGTGGCTGCGGTGATCGAACACTACAACGAGTTTATGCGCCGCTTTCCCACGCTGGTCTCGCTGGCTCTGGCGGAGGAGCCGGAGGTGCTGGCGGCGTGGTCGGGCCTGGGCTACTACAATCGCGCGCGCATGCTGTACAAGGCCGCGCAGTTCATTGTGGGCGAGCGCAGGGGGCAACTGCCCGCCAGCTCGGTGGAGCTGCGCACGCTGCCGGGAATCGGCGAGTATACGGCGGCTGCCATCGCCAGCATTGCGTTTGGGGAGAGCGTTGCCGTGGTCGATGGCAACGTGGAGCGAGTGGTCCTGCGGCTCACTGGCCGCGCCGGCGAGGGCACTGCCGCCGCGCGCGGGTTTGTACGCGCCCAGGCGCAGACCCTGCTGCCGCAGGCGCGCCTGCCGGCCTCGCGGACGGCTTCGCGTTCCGGTGGCGGCGGCCTGGGCACGTCGCCCACCGGCAATGCTGCGGGAGACCACAACCAGGCGATGATGGAGCTGGGCGCGACGGTCTGTCTGCCGCGCGCGCCGCTGTGCAGCGAATGTCCGGTGTATGCGCTCTGCCGTACGCGCGGGGAACATCCCACGCCGCCGCGCGCAGCTCAGCGCAGCCTGCCCGCCGCCTGCCTGCTGGACCTGCGCAAGCGCGGTCCTGCCACCGAGGTCCTGCTGGAACGCCGGCCGGAGGACGCCAGTGTGATGCCCGCGATGTACGAGCTGCCGCCGCTGCCGCTGGACGCGGTGGAGGGCCTCGAACCCGCGCTGCGGATTCGCCACTCCATCACCAATACGAACTACTACGTTCAGGTCTTCTCCTCGCGCCGCAGCGCCCCCGCCAGCCACTCCAGCTCCACCGACCACGCCGGCTCTGGCAAGCGCAGCAGGATTGCAGCCCACACTCTGCGCAGCGCCATCCCGGCCACCGCCCACGAGCTGCACTGGACGCGCACCACGCGCCTCGCCAGCCTGCCGCTCACCGGGCTTACCCGCAAGGTCCTGCAGCGTCTTAAGGTTATGAGCAACAACCGCATCGCGCTTCCCGAATGAGGGGCGTGGGCTATGGATGGGCCCCAAGGCGATCCGCGGAAGCCTATCCATGCGGTGGTCCAGCATCGTAGGATGGAGATTGAACCTGTGATGAAACGGCGCTTCCAACTCCGCTCCGGTCTGATCCTGACGCTTCTGGCGGTCATGGCGGGGCCGTCCCTGCCGGTCTACGGCGCGGAGCACATTACGCTGCGCAATGGCTTCGAGTTCGACTGTGCGCGCCGCGAGGCAGTGGGCGACCGGGTGCGAATCTATCTATTACCTGACGCAGGCGCACAGTTACCGAGCGCACGCGCCGGCGCCTCCGGACAGGGCGCGGAAGAGAACGCCAACTACATTGAGGTTGCGGCCAGCGCCGTGCTGCGGGTGGAGCAGATTCCCGACCCTCCCGCGCCGCCGCCGCCGACCGCGGCGCCACTCGCTTTGCCTCTGGTCATGCTGGAACCCGCGCGGACTGGCCCGTCTCCACTCACGCCAGCCACGTCTCCTCTGACGCCGGCTGAGATGGGCGAGATGCTGGCGCGCGCCGGTGCGCAGCACAACATCGACGCCGACCTGCTGGCCAGCGTGGTGCAGGCGGAGAGCAACGGCAACGCCCGCGCGGTCTCGCGCGCCGGAGCCGAGGGCCTGATGCAACTGATGCCGGGGACCGCGTCCCAACTGGGCGTGCGCAACTCCTTCGCGCCGGAGGAGAACATCGGTGGCGGCACGGCGTATCTGGATGCTCTGCTGACGCGCTACCACGACGACATCGCGCTGGCGACCGCGGCGTACAACGCGGGGCCGGCGGCGGTGGACCGCTACCACGGCATTCCACCCTACGCCGAGACGCGCGCATACGTGGCGCGCGTGATCCGCGAGTTCAATCGCCGCAAGCGTGCCGCGCAGGCCAGCCAGATGGCGGCCGCAAAGTAGACGGAAGGCCAGAATGCCGCACAGGAGAGCGGGCCGATGAAGAGTCGCAAGGCGATGGTCTGGCTCGCAATTCTGATTGTGCTGGCGCTGGTTGTGTTCTCCTATCGCGGACGCATTCATTTCGACTGGGCGGTCTTCTGGCTACAGCTGCGCCTTGTAAACTGGTGGCACATCGCGGCGGGCATCGCTCTCATCTATGCCACCTACTGGCTGCGCGCGGCGCGCTGGTCGGTCTTTATCGGCGCCACCAGGAAGGTCTCGCCGCTTGTGCTGGTGGGCCCGCAGTTCATCGGGTTTGCGGCCGTGGCGCTCTTCGGACGGCTGGTGGACGTCATCCGGCCGGCGCTGGTGGCGCGGCGGGTGCAGTTGTCTATCAGCTCGCAGGTTGCGGTGTACACCATCGAGCGGATGTTCGACCTGGGCGCAGCGGCGCTGATCTTCTCCGGCGCGCTGTTGTTTGCGCCACGCGACCTGCCGCACCACGAGATCTTTGTGCGCACCGGGCTCTTCTCGCTTGCTGGAACCGCGTTGATCGCCGTCTTCGCAGTGGCGATCCGCGTGGCCGGGGGCGCGGTGGCAGGCGTCGCCGGAGCGACGCTGGGCTGGTTCTCCAAGCAGATCGGCGAGAGCGTTGCCAGCAAGATTCGCGGCTTCCGCGATGGGCTGGACGCGATCTCGTCGGCGCAGGACTTTGTGGCCGTCTCGCTGATCTCGCTCGCCATGTGGGGAATGATCGGCTGCGCCTACGTGGAGACGCTGCATGCCTTCGCCGATACGCCGCAACTGGCAACCATCACATTTTCGCGCACCATGCTTCTGATGGGCGCCAGCATTGGCGGCTCACTGCTGCAGCTCCCCGTCATCGGCTGGTTCACGCAGATCGCCGTCACTGCGGCTGCGATGCATGAGTTCTATGGCGCGCCGATCGAGGCCGCGACGGCCTGCGGAGCGCTGCTGCTGGTTGTGACATTCCTGTGCATCATTCCCACAGGGCTCGTCTTCGCGCGGATCGAACACGTCAGCCTGAAGAAGATGGCGGCCGAGAGCAAAGCCGGAGCAGCCACGGACGACACTCCTGGCCCAACGATCTCCTCCTAACAATTCAGCCAATCGCTTACACTGGAAGGCGTTGCAGTTTTCGCCCAAGAGGAACTCCTTTGCCCGCCTCGGCCCGTCCACTCGATCTCGTTCCGCACCGCCGCTACAATCCGCTTCTGCGCCAGTGGATTCTGGTCTCGCCGCAGCGCACCGATCGGCCGTGGCAGGGCGAGACGAGCAAGCCGGTGGTCAGCCAGGGGCTGGCGTACGATCCGGTGTGCTATCTTTGCCCGGGCAACGAGCGCTCCGGCGGCGCGCTCAATCCGGCGTACACGGGCGTCTTCGCCTTCGACAACGACTTTCCCGCGCTGCTCAGCGACATCCAGCCGCAGGCGCAGCCCAACGACTCTCCGCTGCTGGTGGCCGAGCCGGAGCGCGGACGCTGCCGCGTGCTCTGCTTCCATCCCGACCACTCGCTGACGCTGGCGCGCATGACGGTCGCCGAGATCGCCACCGTGGTGGATGCGTGGGCCGGCGAGACAGCCGCGCTTGGCGGGCTGCCGTATATCAACCACGTGCAGATCTTCGAGAACCGCGGGGCGATGATGGGCGCCAGCAATCCCCATCCCCACTGCCAGATCTGGGCCACCCAGCACATTCCCGACGAGCCTCTGCGCGAGCTGGCCGCGCAGAAGGAGTACAGCGACAAACATCACTGCTGTCTGCTCTGCGACTACGTGGCCGCGGAGCTGGCGCAGGCCGAGCGCATGGTGGCCGAGAATGAGCTGTTTGTCGCGGTGGTTCCCTACTGGGCCACATGGCCCTTCGAGACGCTGGTGCTGCCGCGCCGCCACCTGGGCAGCTTCACCGACCTCACCTCCGCCGAGCGCACTGCCCTGGCGGCGATCCTGAAGGCCGTGACCACGCGCTACGACAATCTCTTCCAGGTCAGCTTTCCCTACAGCCTGGGCTTCCACCAGCGGCCCACGGATGGCCAGGCGCACGATTCCATGCACTTTCACGCACACTTTTACCCGCCTCTGCTGCGTTCGGCGGAGATTCGCAAGTTCATGGTCGGCTTCGAGATGTTTGGCAGCCCGCAACGCGACCTTACGCCCGAGACCGCCGCAGAGCGCCTGCGCGCCCTGCCGGAAAAGCACTCCCTCGATTGATGTATTGCTTGTGATGTGGAAGATGGTTCAGAATCTCTGTATCAGGCTTTGCATTATTAACACAACGCACCCATAGAATGAGCCCATGCCAACCCACGCTGAAATTGCCGCCCTCCACTTTGCCTCCTACACGGTTCCCGGCGCGCTCTACGCCGCGCCCGGCCGCGTCAACCTGATCGGCGAGCACACCGACTACAGCGACGGGTTTGTGATGCCCGCGGCGATCGAGTTTGCCACGGTGGTCGCCATCTCACCGCGCACCGACGGGCGCATCCTTGCCCACTCGGTCAACTACGACGAGCGCATCGACAAGAGTGTCCACGAGCTGCTGGATGACAACTTCGCCACGCTGCGCGCCGGTCGCAAGGTCCATTGGTCCGACTATCCCGCCGGGGTGCTGTGGGCGCTGCGCGAACACGGCGTCCCCATCGACAACGGATTTTCGCTGACGATTGCCGGCGATGTTCCACTGGACGCCGGACTCAGCTCGTCGGCGTCGCTGGAGGTTGCCACCGCTTTCGCGGTGCTGGGCGCCAGCAGCTTCAAGCTGCAGTTGACCAAGTTGGCGCTGCTCTGCCAGCGCGCCGAGAACGCCTTTGTCGGCGCCAACTGCGGCATCATGGACCAGTTCGTCAGCTGCTACGGCCAGCAGGACAACGCCGTCATGATCGACTGCCGCTGGCTGGAGTTCCAACTCGCGCCCATCCCTCCGGACGTGCGCATCGTCATCTGCAACTCTATGGTGCGGCACTCGGTTGCCGAAGGCGAGTACAACGCCCGCCGCGCGGAGATTGAAGCGGGCGCGGAGATCCTGCGCAAGCACCGGCCCGAGATTACGGCGCTGCGCGATGCGACGGTGGCCGACCTGGCCAAGTGGGGCCACGAGATGCCCGCCAACGTGCTCAAGCGCTGCCGCCACGTCGTCACCGAGAATGCGCGCGTGCTGGCCGCCGCCGATGCCTTCCGCGTCTCCAATCTCACCCACTTCGGCGATCTGATGCGCCAGGCCCACATCAGCCTGCGCGACGACTTCGAGGCGTCGTGCAAAGAGATCGACATCCTGGTCGAACTGGCCGGCAAACAGCCCGGCTGCTTCGGCGCGCGGCTCACCGGCGGCGGCTTTGGCGGCTGCACCGTCAACCTGGTCGCCGCCAGCCACGTGGAGGCCTTCACCGAGGCCATGCGCGCAGGCTACCGGGAAGCCACCGGCATCACCCCGGAGATCTACACCAGCCGCGCCTCCGGCGGCGCCCACGCCATCACCCTGTAGGCGGCGCGTCGGGCGACTATCCTAGAGAGATGGGCGCGATGGAGCAGGAGACGATTGTGGCGATCTCCACGCCGGCGGGGCGTGGCGGGATCGGCGTGGTGCGTCTGTCGGGGGGACGCGCACAGGAGATTGTTGCGCCGCTCGTGCGGCTGCGCCATCCGCTGGCCGCAGGATGCGCGCGCTTCGCCGAGGTGGTGGACCTTTCCGGTGGTACGAAGACACCAGCAGATCCCTCCGCGATGACCGAAAAAAAAACAAGCGCAGGCGAGGCGGAACAGAACACAGACGTTCGCGTGCTGGACCAGGCGGTGGTGACCTATTTTGCCGCGCCCAACTCCTATACCGGCGAGGATGTGGTGGAGATTGCGGCGCACGGCTCGCCGGTGCTGTTGGAGTACATCGTGCGCCAGTGTTGCGCCGGTGGCGCGCGGCTGGCCGAGCCGGGCGAGTTTACGCAGCGCGCGTTTCTGGCCGGGCGCATCGACCTGACCCAGGCCGAGGCGGTCAACGACCTGATCGGCTCGGTGACGCTGGAGCAGGCGCGCGTGGCCGCGCGGCAGATGGGTGGGGCGCTGGCGCGTGTGGTTGCGCCGGTGAAGGCAGAGCTGGTGGACCTGATCGCGGAGATGGAGGCCGGCATCGACTTCGCCGAGGACGACATCGACGTAATCGCCGCGGAGAGCATCGCCGGGAAGATCGCCGCGGTGCGCGCTCCGCTGGTGGCGCTGGAGCGCAGCTTCGCCTACGGCCGCGTGGTGCGCGAGGGATTTCGGCTGGCAATCGTGGGGCGGCCCAACGCGGGCAAGTCGAGCCTCTTCAACCGGCTCGTCGAGCGCGATCGCGCGATTGTTACCGCGGCGCCGGGGACGACGCGCGACACGGTGACGGAGCGGGTGTCGATGGCTGGGATTCCGGTGGAGCTGATCGACACCGCCGGGCTGCGCGAGGGCGCGGACGAGGCGGAGCGGATGGGCGTCGCCCGCACGCGCGAGGCAATGGCCGAGGCCGACGTGGTGCTGCTGGTCGTCGATGCCACGGTCGGAATCTCGCAGGAAGACCGCGCGGTCATCGAACAGGGCGCGTCGGGTGGAAGCGCCGCGCTGGTGGCGTGGAACAAGAGCGATCTGGTGCCCCAGGTTCAAGGTTCGAGGTTCGAGGTTCGAGAACAGGTTCCAGAGGTTCGAAAAGTTCGGATGATCTCGACCTCAGCGCTGACGGGCGAGGGGATCGCGGAGCTGCGCGCCGCCATTGTGGAAGCCGTCGCGGGCGGCGAGGGCGGCCTGCGCGAGGCGGCAATGCTGACCAACCTTCGCCAGCATCAGGCGGTGGAACAGGCGCTCGGCGGGCTCGACGCGGCGCAGACAGCACTCGCCCAGTCCATCCCCCACGAGATGCTGCTGCTCGACCTCTACGAGTCGCTGCGAGGCCTGGACACGCTGACCGGAGTGACCTCCAGCGAGGACATTCTGCACCTCATCTTTTCCACTTTCTGCATCGGGAAATGAAGCAGATGCCCCGCATCTCAGAGATCGAGATGCGGGGAAACTGCGTTTGTGCTGGCCGGGCGATTACAGGGCGGGCGGCGCGTCGGGCCTGCCGCTGTCGGGCGCGACGGGGTAGGCCTTGCTGCCGTCGTTGAGCTCCAGGCGGACGTAGTCCCAGACGACACCGGTGGTAACGTCTCCCGCGGGCACGGTAAATGTTACGGAGTTCTCGCCCGCCTTCAGCAGAGCAGCGTCGAACTTCTGGACGTACTGGTACCAGACGCCCTTGTTCGTGTTGTAGCGCAGGGCGTTGGTCGCGACCGGATGGATGGTGCCGACAGCCTGTCCGTTGACGCCAATGTTCAGGCTGCCGGGAGCGCTGGGTGTGCTGCCATTGCCGCCGTCGGCCCCGGCCAGCGCGATGCGCAGGATGCCGGAGCCTTGCGAGGCCTTCGCCATGTTGAACTTGACGGTCCATGTGGTGGCTCGGCCGCGGCCCCACTGCGGCCACGGATCATTCCTGGTGGCTGGAATCGCCACCCAGCCGAAGCGCTGGTTGTAGGGGTCCTTGGCGGCGGGATTGAGCCATGCGGTGGTCTCGGAGTGCGGCACCTCCTGGAAGAACCAGTCCTTGCGGTAGTCGCTCTTGCCGATGGTGTAGGTGATGTCGTTGGGGAAGAGACCGCTGTAGCGCAGGCCCCAGCCCCACAGCCAGTAGTTGTCGCCGTCGCCCTTGAAGAACTTGTCGCCGGTGCGATCGGGGTAGCCAATCTCCCATTGAAGAACTTGTCGCCGGTGCGATCGGGGTAGCCAATCTCCCATATCTGTTTGCCATAGCGGACGGGCTTCCATTCGAGCTTGCCCAGGTTCAGGGGCTTGCCGGCCTCGACGGTGATGTCGGCCTTGGCGTACTCGCCCAGCACTCCATCGGCGAATGCGTGAAGCGTGTATGTGCCGGGGCGGACGTTGGCGATGGTGAACCGGCCGTCCTCGGAGCCGTCGGCCCAGAACTGGTAGTAGTTGCCGTCGTGCGCCCATGTGACGACGTTGCCGTTGCCGGCGCGCTGTTGAAAACCGCCGGAGGGGTTGAT
>JBEKWE010000110.1:0-9065 GCA_049513335.1 Acidobacteriaceae bacterium
ATTCTGGAGCTGGACAAGACTTCCGCGCAGAAGAACGGCAAGATCACCGTGGGACGCGTGTGCATCGATGCCGGCGGATCGATCGATGTGGTCGAGGACATCATCCTGCGTGACCGCCAGCACATCGGCGAGGGCGGAATCGTGCTGCCCATTCTGACCATCAACAAGCGCACCGGCAAGGTCGAGGTCGCGCCCGAGATTGTGATGCGCGGATTCACGGTCGATGACCCGGCCATGATCGCCGAGGCGCGGCTGGTAGTGCAGCGCACCCTGGAGGCCTCCAGCGACGAGGAGAAGGCCGACTATGGCGTCATCAAGGAGAAGATCCGCGGCGACCTGAAGCGCTACATCCAGAAGAACATGAGCCGCCGCCCGCTGATCATGCCCGTCATCATGGAGATCTGACGGCAAAGAACTTTTCCTGCCGATTCCTGCCCGTCCCAGCGAGCACTACGCGTTTCCTGCATCCAACCAAAGCAGGAGGACCGGAATGCCCACCCCAGGAATCATTGGCATCATCGTTACGCTGGTCGTCATCGGTCTGGCACTGTATCTGATCGACCTCATTCCCATGGACAATACGATCAAGCAGATCATTCGCGGGATCGTTATCGTTCTGGTCATCGTCTGGCTGCTGCAGGCCTTCGGGTTCATGGGGTCGGTTCGCGGCCTCTTCCACCCGGCTCATCCTGTTCGATGACAAGGGTGCACTGCGGTCGCAGCTCGACCCTTGAACCTCGTGCCCGCGTTACTCCTTGCCGCGTCTCACGTAGCGGCGTCCCACCAGGCTGTACTCGCCGCTCAGCACGCGCGCAATGGCCTCCGGGTATGCGATGTGCTCCTGCTCCAGAATGCGCGCCGAGAGGCTCTCCGCAGTGTCCTGGTCGAGCACCGGAACCACGCGCTGCAGGATGATGGCGCCGTGGTCGACGGCCTCATCCACAAAGTGCACGGTGCATCCGGCCACCTTGGCGCCGAACTCGAGCGCCTGGGCCTGCGCGTCGAGGCCGGGAAAGGCGGGCAGAAGCGCGGGATGGATGTTGAGGATGCGGTTGGGGAAGGCGCGCACAAACTCCGGCGAGATGATGCGCATGTATCCGGCGAGGCAGACCAGGTCCACGCACTGCGCGCGCAGCGTTGCGATCATCTCGGCGTCGTGCTCGGCGCGCTTGCGCCCGGCGGATGGAATAGCGATGGCAGGCAGCCCCAACTGACGCGCGGCCTCGAGGCCGGCGGCGTCGGGCAGGTTGGAGAGAACGACGGCGATCTCCGCGCCGGGGAGACGTCCCTCGCGGATCGCCTCGGCGATGGCCAGAAAGTTCGAACCGCGTCCAGAGAGCAGAATCCCGAGTCGCTGCAAGCCGTACCTCCTCTGAATGAATCGTACTGCATTTGGAGGCGGACACGAGATATTGCGGCGACCGCGAGCGATGAATCTTCTTCTGCATGGGGAAAACTTTGGAGCACCGAGCGGGAATTGAACCCGCGAATACTGATTTTGCAGACCAGCGCGTTAGCCACTTCGCCATCGGTGCTTCTATAGGCCGCGCGACCGGAACCTCGATGCGCGGCGGTACAACGGTTGCGGACAACTACTTCGGTTGCGCGGTGATGCGTAGATACGGCTTCACCGTCTTATAGCCGGGAAAGATCTTCGCGGCGTCTTCATTGCTGACGGCGCCTGTGATGATCACCTCTCCGCCCTGCTTCCAGTCGGCCGGCGTCGCCACCTTGTGCTTCGCCGTAAGCTGGATGGAATCGAGCACGCGCAGGACCTCGTCGAAGTTGCGGCCGGTGGTCATGGGATAGGCCAGCGTCAGCTTGATGCGCTTGTCCGGCCCGATGACGAAGACGGTGCGCACCGGCGCGTTGTTGGCGGGCGTGCGGCCCTCTGAGGTGGTGCCATCGGTGGCGGCCAGCATGTCGTAGAGCTTGGCAACCTTCAGCTCGGGATCGCCGATCAGCGGGAAGTTGACCTTCGCGCCGCCCACATCCTCGATGTCCGCGGCCCATTTCTCGTGGTTGCCCACCGGGTCCACGCTGAGGCCGATCACCTTGGCGCCGCGCTGGGCAAACTGCGGCTCCAGCTTGGCCACGGCGCCCAGTTCCGTGGTGCAGACCGGCGTGAAGTCCTTGGGGTGCGAGAACAGGACCGCCCACTGGTCGCCGATCCACTCATGAAAGTGGATGGTGCCCTGCGTCGTTTCGGCGGTGAAGTCGGGTGCAACGTCGTTAATGCGGAGTGACATATATTTTTCCTCGGTACTTTGATTGTCTTCCCCTGGCCCGTGTAATTGGATGAGCCGGCAGCCGCATTGGATGAACCTGCGCGCAAATAAAAACCACCCGGCTCGTTGGCTCTGGGTGGGTTCTGCGTTGCTCGAATCGAATGGTTGCCTGCTACGATTCGCTTACACGCACACCCACTCTGCACAGTCGCAGCAACAGCAGCGGCAGCAGGTGAGGTTCGTGTTGGGCGTCATCGTCATGGCGAAATCTTGTCTTCTTGCAGCTTGTGCCAGCACCGCATCCAGTAGAACTGACTTGAAGCAGTTTGCTCCAATGCGGTCTACTTGCAAGATACGTTCGAGGAGGCTCTGTGTCAACTTCGGGTTCTGAAACTTCTGCACCAACGTCGCTCTCAACTGCTCGCGATGCGCAGCGAGAGTACGCATTTGCGCGGGTGGACGTCTTCGCCGAGCGGCCTCTGGAAGGCAACGCGCTGGCCATCTTTCCGGACGCGCGCGGCCTCTCTGCAGACGAGATGCAGGCGATCGCACGCGAGACCAACCTGAGCGAGACCACCTTCATCCTGCCGCGCGCAGCCGAAGTGGAGCGCGAGCGCGGAGTTCACGTGCGCATCTTCACCACACGCGAGGAGCTGGAGTTTGCCGGCCATCCCACGCTTGGCACTGCGAGCTGGCTGCATCTCAATCATCCCACTCTGCGCGGCGCGCGCGAGATCACGCTGGAGCTGCGCATCGGCCCCATCAAAGTAACCTTCGACGGGCAACAGCAGGGGCCAGGCGTCTTCGCGACGATGCGGCAGAACGATCCCGTCTTCGGCGAGATCCATGGGCCGGCCGCAATCGCGCAGGCACTGGGTCTTGCGATCGAAGACCTCGACCCATCGCTGCCCATTCAGACTGTCTCCACCGGCGTGGCCTTCTGCATCGTTCCACTGCGCTCGCTTGATGTGGCTGCGCGACTTGCCATTCCGCAGGCGGTGGCACAGGCTTACCTCGCGCCGAGCGATGCAAAGTTCTTCCACTGCATCACCCGCGCTACGGCTGGCTCCGGTGCGGAGTGGCACGCGCGCATGCAGTTCTACAACGGAGAAGACCCCGCCACAGGTTCAGCCTCCGGCTGCGCCATCGCATATCTGGTTCGCCATGGGCTCGCCGCCAGCGGCCAGCCCATCGTCATCGAACAGGGCATCGAGATGCTGCGTGCCAGCCGCATCACCGTTCAGGCGGCAATCGATGGTGACCTAGTCACGGATGTGCGCGTGGGCGGCCGCACCATTCCCATTGCATCCGGACGCTTTTTCCTGCCGCGATGCACTGAATTTCAACAGGCCGGCTATGGAAATCCCCAACAGGGGCGCGCTCTTTGAAAATTCGGTGAATGCGCAAGTAAAATATCCGCTCGTTTTCGTCCGCTATTCGCTGTTGCCAAGATGGGTAACCCTCCGTACTGTGGGGGAGCGTTGAGGAACGAAATCAACCCCGGCAATTGCACGACTTCGATCGGTCGAGAGATTTCGATCCCCAACAAGAATCGGTACGAAGCAGAGGTTCCCTGTTGTACTTGATGACAATTTGAGTTGAGAGAAGCCACTGGCCTCGCGGTCGCGGCTCTCCGGCACACCGTTCCTGGCTGTACAACCCCCGTCGAAGCGGCCTCGGGTCTTCAGACACATCGTCTGGCCAGACTCCGATCCGTTCGCTCCGCGGCAGCCACGAACCCTGTGTTCGAGGAGATTCGCGTGGCAATCCGCAACCCCGGCGGCTCTCTCTCGCACCCGCGGTCTGACGTTCCGGCATAGGCCCGTCCGGCGGCCTGGAAGCTGTCTCCTCACGGAGCAGACAGGAGAGTTTTGCCCCTGAGGGCATGGTTCAGGGGTTCTTCCTCCTGTCGGCTTGGTCGCAGCAGCTTGCAAAGCCTCCGGAGGCGGGTTCACCGCCCGGACCGCGGGTCACCATCACCCAGCCCGCCGACGCGTCCGCCAACCAGCAGACGCGCCCGGCGGCACAATTCGCCAGGCTGCACCGCTCGACCCGGTTCTGAAACCGGTCGCCGGCGTCAGCAGGCAGAAGCGAGAAGTCATGCGCCCCAAGAAGACCATTCTCTGCGTCGACGACAATGAACAGATCCTCTCCGTCCGGACCTTTCTTTTGGAAACGCGCGGCTATCGCGTCATCGCCCTCACCAACCCGCACGAGGCGCTCGATGTCATCGCCCATTCTCTGCCTGGCTCGCTCGACCTGCTGCTGGCGGACCTGATCATGCCCCAGATGGACGGCAACGAACTGGTTCGCCGCGCCAAAGACCTGCATCCACAGCTGCCCGCCATGATCGTCTCCGGCACCGTCACGGCGTACGACCGCGCCGGCCGCGCCGATGTCTTTCTGCCCAAGGGCGCATGCACTCCCGCCGAGCTGCTGGAACGCGTCCGCATCCTGGTCGCCCGCAAGCGTGGCCCCAAGAAGTACTCCCTGCCCGCCGCGCCCATGGGCGCCGGCCACAGCATCGCCGCCGTCTCTGCATAGATGGGTGGTTTCATTCTGTTACACCTCGATTCTGGATCTGCTGGACGCTCCTTGTCTGTGCCTGAGGCAGATCCCCTCTTGACTACATACCGACTGGTTGGTACCATACCGGATAGTATTCATGTGGAGAGGGCCATGGCTGACCGAAAGCAACTCAACTCCCCGGAAAAGCAAAACTCCAGGACCAGGCTGCTGGATGCGGCGCTCGATCTGGTCCGCTCCAAAGGCTATGCCGCTACAACGGTCGACGAGATCTGCCATCGGGCGGGAGTGACCAAGGGCAGCTTCTTCCATCACTTCAAGAGCAAGGACGATCTGGCGCTGGCCGCCGTCGCACACTGGGAGGCGAAGACAGCCAGCTTCTTCGACGAAGCGCCGTACCACCAGGCCCAGGACCCGTCGGACCGCCTGCTTGGCTATGTGGACTTTCGCGCGGCGATCCTCACCGGCGAGCCGGCCGACTACACCTGCCTGCTGGGCACCCTGGTGCAGGAGACATACGACACCCACCCGGAGATCCGCGCCGTCTGCGAGCGGGCCTTGTCTGCCCACACCGCCGAGCTGACGCGCGACGTTGAGGCCGCCCGGCAACTCTACGCGCCGGATGCACCGTGGAGCGCAGAGAGCGTTGCCACCTTCATCCAGGCCGTGCTGCAAGGCTCCTTCATCCTAGCCAAGGCAAAGCAGGGTCCCGAGGTCGTGCGCGAGAACCTGGAACATCTGCGCCGTACCCTGCGCGCTCTCTTTCAGCCAGACGCTCATACACCGGCAAAGAAGACGGAGCGTCACACGAGGGCATCGAATGCCAAGCCAGTGGAAGAGCCAGAGGAAGAGTACGACAGTCGGCTAAGCCACTTCGTCGATTAAAGCAGCAAGAGGAGTTCATCCAACCATTTTCGGAGGAATCCCATGAGCGATCTACAAAGCCAACCCCGCATCACGCCATTTCTCTGGTTCGATCAGAACGCCGAAGAGGCAGTTGACTTCTATCTGTCCGTATTCAAAAATTCGCGCCGTGTCAGCGAACTGCGCAACATAGCCGATGCTCCCGTGCCCAAGGGAAGCGTTCTAGTGGTTTCCTTCGAACTCGATGGGCAACGGTTTACCGCACTGAATGGTGGGCCGGCGTTTCATTTCAACGAATCGATCTCGTTTGTGGTGCGCTGCGACTCGCAGCAGGAAGTGAATGATTACTGGTCGAAGTTGACGGCCGACGGTGGCAGCGAGAGCCAGTGCGGCTGGCTCAGGGATAAATTCGGTCTTTCCTGGCAGATTGTGCCCGCGCGCCTTCAACAACTGCTGAAGCATCCCAAGGCGATGCAGGCCATGATGGGGATGAAGAAACTCGACCTCGCTGAGCTGGAGCGCGCCGCACAATCGTAACCTGCCGCGATCCGCCAACGCGCACGACACGCCGCGAAATCCGCTGCGCGTAGCCCTACCCAGCCAGTGCGCCGCGCGCGGCCTCGAGTATCAACTCAACCTCAGCCTCGCCGTGTGCCGTGCTCACAAACGCAGCCTCGAACTGGCTGGGCGGCAGCCATACTCCGGCCTCCAGCATGCGCCGGTGGAAGCGCGCAAAGGCTGCAGCGTCGGATGCGCTAGCCGAGGCGAAGTCCGTCACCGGCCCGGCGGTGAAGAACCAGGTGAACATCGAGCCCACGCGGTTGGTGGTCAACGGCACGCTGGCATCGCGCGCCAGCTTTGCGACTCCTTCCGCAATCTCCCGTGTGGTGCGTTCGAGCTGCGGATAGACCTCGCCCTCGTGCTCAATGAGGTACTTGAGTGTCGCAATCCCGGCGGCCATTGCCAGGGGATTTCCGCTGAGCGTTCCGGCCTGGTAGACAGGCCCCAGCGGCACGAGATGGTCCATCACCTCGGCGCGTCCGCCGAAGGCAGCGCAGGGCAGGCCGCCACCCAGGACCTTGCCCAGCGTGGTCAGGTCGGGCTGGATGCCGTAGAGCTGTTGCGCACCGCCCAGCGAGAGGCGAAAGCCGGTCATCACTTCGTCCAGAATCAGCAGCGCGCCGTGTTCGGTCGCGATTCGCCGCAGTCCTTCCAGATAGTCCGGCGCGGGAGGAATCGTGCCGGCGTTGCCGACGACAGGCTCGACCAGGATGCACGCAATCTGCTGCGGATGGGTGGCGAAGGCTGTCTCCACCGCTGCCAGATTGTTGTAGGGCAGAGCCAGCGTATGCTGCGCGGTCTCTGGCGGAACGCCCGCCGAGCCGGGAATGCCGAAGGTCGCTATGCCGGAGCCGGCCTTGACCAGCAGCGCGTCGGCGTGGCCGTGGTAGCAGCCCTCAAACTTGACGACATAATTGCGCCCGGTAAAGCCGCGCGCCAGCCGGATCGCCGACATGCAGGCCTCGGTGCCGGAGCTGACGAAGCGCATCTTCTGGACCGACGGAAAACATCGACGCACCAGCTCGGCCAGATTTGCCTCGCCGGCGTGGGAGGCGCCGAAGCTCACCCCGCGGCCGGCCGCCTCGCGGATCGCGGCAACAACTGGCTCAAACGCGTGGCCGAGAATCATCGGCCCCCACGAACCGAAGAGGTCCACATAGCGGTTGCCGTCGGCGTCGAAGAGAGTCGCGCCCTCGGCCCGCGCCACAAACGGCGGATGCCCGCCCACGGCGCGGAAGGCCCGCACCGGCGAGTTCACTCCGCCGGGGAAGTACTCCTCTGCCCGTCGCTGCAGGGTGAGCGATTTCACCAGCGGCTTGACCTTGCTCTCATATCGCATCGTCTTCGTATCTCTACCCCAGTATAGGAGAGCGCCTAGTCCGCCGCCGCCAAACGCACCCGCTTCCTCAGCATGCGCACGAAATCTTCCGCCAGCCGAAACCCGTCTGGCGCATTTATCCTCATGCTCGGCTGATAGACTGGTGTCCGCCGCAGTGCCCGACGAAGTGCAGATCTGTAGACGGCAGCGTTCCGGCCAGTCCGCACGATCTCCTGTAGAGATGGTCCCGCGCAAAGAGCCCAAGAGAATCCGAGTGTCTGAAGAGTCTTCCAATCCGCCCGCCACACACCTCGCAGACCAGCCCCTTGCAGACCAACCTGCTCACGCCGCGCACGCAGATGAGAAACACGCACCGGCGAGGGTGCATGCCACCTACGCCGACGCCGGGGTGGACATCACCTCGGGCGACCGCGCCAAGCAGCGCATCAAGATGCTGGCGCGCAAGACGTTCAACAAGCATGTGCTCTCGGAGATCGGCGGTTTCGGTGGTCTCTTCGCGCTCGACCTGGAAAAATTTTCGCAGCCGGTGCTGGTCTCCAGCGCAGACGGCGTGGGCACCAAGCTGAAGGTCGCCTTCGAGCTGGGCATCCACCACACCATCGGCGCCGACCTCGTGAACCACTGCGTCAACGACATTGCCGTGCAGGGTGCAACGCCGCTGTTCTTCCTCGATTACCTGGCCACGGGCCGCATGCGCGACGAGGACAGCGCCACGTTGGAGACGGTGGTGCGCGGCCTCTCCGAGGCGTGCCGCGCCAACGGATGCGCGCTGATCGGCGGCGAGACGGCGCAGATGCCCGGCTTCTACGCCGACGGCGAGTACGACCTTGCAGGAACGATCGTCGGCTGCGTCAACCGTCCCGACATGATTACCGGCGACGGAATCGAGGCGGGCGACGTGCTGATCGGGCTGCCTTCGAACGGGCTGCACACCAACGGCTACTCGCTGGCGCGCAGGCTGCTCTTCGAGGTGGCCGGATACGCGCCAGACCACTACGTCAACGAGCTGAAGGACAAGACCGGCGCGGCGTTGATGCGCACCCATCGCAGCTATCTGGCGATTCTGAAGAAGCTGATCGGAGCAGGCATTGTGCGCGGCATGGCGCACATCACCGGGCGGCGGCATTACGGAGAACCTGCCCCGCATTCTGCCGCGCGGAACCGCAGCCGTCGTCGATCTGGCAAACTGGACCGTGCCGCCGCTCTTCGAGCATCTGCAGCAGCTCGGCAACGTCACTCAGGACGAGATGATGCGCACCTTCAACATGGGCATCGGGATGATCGTGGTCGTTCCCGCCGAGCAGGTGAAGAAGGCCAAGGCCGTGCTGAACCGGGCGAATGAGCGGTACCACATCATCGGTCGCATCACCCGCGGCGACCGCCGCGTTACCTACAACTAAATTCGTCACAAGAGCTGCGCGGCCTCAGCCCCGCCTCATGCCGCGGTCCATGGCCTGGTTGGCGAGGCGGTCGGCGTCCTTGTTCTTGTGGCGCAGGGCGTGGGTGATCTCAAATCCATCGAGCTGCGCGATCTTTTTTTTGGCCTG
>JBEKWE010000111.1:0-8438 GCA_049513335.1 Acidobacteriaceae bacterium
ACGTGGTTCACGCCGGCAGGCTGGCCATCGATGAGCGGCATTGGATAGTCCTTCGACAGGTGCGAGACCTCGATCACCGTGCGGCCGGAGGCTGGCGGCTGCGGGATGGTGAAGTGGATAGTCGCTTCCTCTTCCGGCACCTCGATGCGCTCGATCTTCTCCAATTCCTTGATGCGCGACTGCACCTGCTTGGCCTTGGTGGCCTGGTAGCGGAAGCGGTTGATGAAGGCCTCCAACTGCTCGATGCGGTCGCGCTGGTTCTTGTACGCGGCCATCAAGGTCGCCCGGCGCTCCTCCTTCTGTGTGAGGTACTTTTCGTAGTTGCCGTGGTAGGTGTGGATCCGCTTGTTCCATATCTCGATGGTCTTCGAGACGGTGACATCGAGGAAGTAGCGGTCGTGGGAGACGAGAATGTATGCGTTGGGATAGTCGTGCAGGTAATTCTCCAGCCAGTTGCGCGACTCCAGGTCGAGGTGATTGGTGGGTTCGTCGAGCAGAAGCAGGGAGGGCTTTTGCAGCAGCAACTTGGCCAGGGAGATGCGCATCTGCCAGCCGCCGGAGAACTCCTCGGTGGGGCGCTCCCAGTCCTGCTTGGCGAAGCCGAGCCCGCCCAGCACGGCGCCGACCTGTGAGTCGAGCGTGTAGATGTCGTGGACGTGGAGATGGTTGGCGATGTCGGAGTAGCGGTCGGCGGCGGCGCGGTACTCGCGCGAGCCGGGGTCGGCGGTCGAGAGCGTGTGGGTGATCTCTTCGGCCTCGCGCTCCAGCGCGTGCAGATGGTCGAAGACGGAGAGGCACTCGGCAAATACGGTCCTGCCGCTGAGGGCGAGGCCGTCCTGCGGCAGGTAGCCGATGGTCATGCCCTTGACGCGCGTCAGTTCACCGTAGTCCAGCGTCTCCAGGCCGGCCAGGATTTTGAGAAGAGTGGATTTGCCGGTGCCGTTGCCACCGACCAGGCCGGTGCGCTCGTCCGGCGTGATCAGCCAGTTGGCGTCTTCAAAGAGGAGTTTGGGGCCGAAGCGCTTGCCGGCTGCGGAGAGTTGAAGCATCAGTTTCTATTTTCTCATTGCGGAAGGTTTTTCACTGATGGAAGGCGTCGCGCTTCAAGCGAAATGCGGGGATTCTTCCTGCCCCAGCCAGCAAGCTGGCCGGGGACCCCGTTCGCTGCGCTCAGAATGACAAGCATACGGATGCGGCTAGGAGTAGAAACCAGCAACTGGCTCTGCTACTGTCATCACTGGGAGCCAGATGCCTTTCGACGCACACGTACCTTCCGATGGTTTGGGAGCGCCGCCGCTTGCGCCGCCGCCGTTGCCGAGCGCGGAGGCCGCGCCCCCACAGGCCGCGGCAGGGCCGGAGCCGAGCGCCGTTGCGCCCATCTGGTTGCAGCGCACGTCGCTGTTTGTGCTGGTGCTGTTCTGCGTCTACCTGGGCGTGCTGGTGATGATCCTGCCCTGGTGGACCAAGGTCTGGGACCACAACCTCTTCATCCAGTCGCGGCCCGCCCTGGCTGCGGTGCTGCACAACGGGGCGGTGCGCGGGCTGATCTCGGGGGTGGGACTGCTGGATATATGGATCGGCGTCTCGGAGGCGATACACTACCGCGACCACCGGCAATAGACTGCGCTCGCTCGACGGGAGATGCCGCAGAGGCTTTGCGCAGGAGGAGACGAAGACACAATGCAACGAAAAAATCCTGGACCGCTTGCCGCCGCGCCGCTGGCGTATGAGAACCCGGAGTTTCTGAACTCGCACGACGGCCGTATGCTGCGCATGATGGCTGAGTACCAGGAGCCGATGGCGCGCTTCCGCCGCGAGCGCATCCAGGACACGGTGGTCTTCTTCGGCTCGGCGCGCTTCCGCGCTCTGGATGTGGCAAGCCATGAGCTGGAGCTGCTGGAGAACACCGGCTCCACGACGCCCGCGCCCGCCGCCGAGCAGCCCGCGCGGCCCGATGAGGTGCAACGCGGCGAGGCCTCGGAGCAGAGGCTGCGCCTGGCCGAGGCCGCCGTCGAGATGTCGCGCTACTACGAGGACGCGCGCACGCTGGCCGGGCTGGTGTCGCGCTGGGCGATGACGCTGCCCGGCCGCCGCCGCCGCTATGTGATTACCTCGGGCGGCGGGCCGGGGATCATGGAGGCGGCCAACCGCGGGGCATACGAGGCGGGCGCGAAGACCATCGGCCTCAACATCAAGCTGCCCTTCGAGCAGATGCCCAACCCCTACATCACTCCCGACCTCAACTTCGAGTTCCACTACTTCTTCCTGCGCAAGTTCTGGTTCGCGTATCTGGCCAAGGCGCTGGTTGTCTTTCCCGGCGGATTTGGCACGCTGGACGAGATGTTCGAAGTGCTGACCCTGGCGCAGACCCAGAAGCTGGACAAGAAGATCCCCGTGCTCATCTACGGATCGAGTTACTGGAAGAGCGTGCTGAACCTCGACATTCTCGCCCAGAAGGGCGCCATCGCGATGAAGGACCTCGACCTGTTCCAGTATGTGGACACGCCGCAGGAGGCGTTCGCGCTGCTGAAGGCGAGCCTGACCGTCGACCTGGAGCACGAGGCCGCCTTCGAGCGCGAACACGCGCTGCCGGGCATCGGCGTGCCGGATGTTCCCGCGCCCAGCGCGCAGGATCTGCTGGGGCCGGACATTGCGAAGACACGATAGGAGTCGATCCCGCCATCCCAAAAAAATCGCGAAGGATGGGGCACCCGGCGCGTTTGAGCTTATGTGCCACTCCATCCCCGTGCCCAATTTGGTTCGGCTTTGCGCACAATTCTTGGTGCAGTCATCTTCCCTTCATCTGCCTTCGCAAGACTGGAGGCGCAGGCAGTTGAGCCAGAGCCGGAGGCACCACCATGGTCCAGAGCGTCTCCTACCTATGGCGCGAGCCGCGCGCCGCCGAGGGATTCACCGCCGGGGTGTCGCTGCACAGCCACACCAACCAGTCGAGGGAGACGCTGGACTTTATTGCCGAGCTCTCCACCGACTGGGGCGTGCTGCAACCTCTCATGCGCTGGGCGGAGCGGCGCTGCCGGCGCACCACCGGCATCCGGCCCGACTACGCGCGCAGCTACTGGACTCCGCCGCTGACGCCGCGCCTGGCCTTCGACCTGGAGCGCACGCAGATAGAGGAGAAGCTACAGATGCCGGCCATGGTCTCGCTCACCGACCACGACGACATTCAGGCGCCGATGCTGCTGCGCTCGCTCGCGTCGGCGCGGCAGATTCCCGTCTCGCTGGAGTGGACGGTGCCGTATGGATCCTACGCGGCGCAGTCGGCCTTCCACCTGGGCATCCACAACCTGCCCAGCGCCACCGGAGCGGAGTGGATGCGGCGCATGGAGGCGTTCACGGCTGTCCCGGTGGGCGAGCGCCCGGCAAAGTTGCTGACCGAGATGCTGGCCGAGCTGGACGAGCTGCCCGGCGTGCTGATTGTCTTCAACCATCCGCTGTGGGACCTCTACCGCATCGGCCAGGAGCGGCACCGCTTTCTGGTGAATGATTTTCTCGCCGTATACGGCCAGTTCTGCCACGCCGTCGAGCTGAACGGCCTGCGCAACTGGGACGAGAACCGCGAGGCGGCGACGCTGGCACGCCAGTGGAACCAGGTGCTCATCAGCGGAGGCGACCGGCACGGCGTGGAGCCCAACGCCAACCTCAACCTGACGCGCGCCGTCAGCTTCACTGAGTTTGTGCATGAGGTGCGGCGCGAACGGCAGAGCCATGTGCTCTTCATGCCACAGTACGCCGAGCCGTGGAAGCACCGCATCCTGAACTCCACGCTGGCCGCCATCCGCAACTATCCAGACTTCCCCGAGGGATCGCGGCGCTGGGACGATCGCGTCTTCCACCCCGACGCGGAGGGGAATTCGCGACAGCTCTCGGAGCTATGGACGAGTGGCCACGCGCCGGTTTATCTGAGCGCGGTGCTGGCGATGGTGCGCCTGCTGGGCGCCGCGCCGGTCTCCAGCGGCCTGCGCCTGGCCTGGAACGACGCCAGCGCCATGCGCAGCGCGCTGGCCGAGCGCAAGGCGTAGAGCGCAGCGGTCTGCTTACTTCGGCGCGGGAGATGGATTCGCGGATGGGGCTGCGCTGTCGGCCCAGTAGCCATTGCGCGCGGAGACCACGAGGCCCGCGTAGCCAGGCACGCGCAGCTCTATAGCGTGGAAGCCAGCGTGCGGCGCCTGCGGCTGAAAGCTCAGCACATAGCGATTGGGAATGTGGTTGGAGATGGTCTGAAGATTGCGTTCGAGGCCCTTCTGGTTGCCCAGCTTGAAGTACTCGCCCCCGGTCAAGCGGGCGACGGTCTCGGGAATATTTTTCTGCAGGCCGTCGAAGATGGCGATGGCGGCAGCCCTGGCCAGCGCCAGCGGCGGCGCCAGCAATTCCAGACAGCCGTACGCCTGTTCGGCGGGATTCTCCTTGAGGTTGACGTTGGGGTCGTTGGGATCGCGGCTCATGCATCCGTGGGCCGGGCCGGGGGTTGGGTCGGCGAGGGCCTTGGCGGAGCCGTTCTTCAGCTCGTCCCTGCCGCTGGAGAATCCAAAGCTGTAGATCACGGTGTTGGTGTCGCTGATCTCGCGCAGCGCGTCGTCCAGCCGGAGCTTGCTGCCGTGGTCGTTGCTCTCGCTGACCAGCAGGATGGCGCGGCGGTACTCGGCGGGCTGCTTGCGCAGCAGGTCGACCGCGAAGCCAATGCTGTCCAGAATCGCCGCCCCATTGTCTCCGTTGTCGTCGGCGATGAGCGCGTTGATGGCATGAGCGGCGAGGTCGTTGTCTGCGGTGAAGTCCTGCACGAGGACGGGCGAGCTGTCGAAGCCGACGACGGCAATCTTGTGGGGGACGGCCCCGACGATGGAGCTGAGCATGGGAGCCAGCGCGCGGTACCTGTCCAGCTCATCGGCGCCCGCGCCTCCGCCATCCAGCACGATGACCAGCGCCAGCGGCTCGCCGCCGGTGTCCTGTTCCAGGGTGAGCTTCTGCGGGACGCCGTCGTCGGTGAGAACAAAGTCGTCGGCCTTCAGGGTGAAGATGAGCTGCCTGGATTTATTGCGGACGAGGGCGGGAACAAGAACCAGAGTGGAGCGGGTGGTGAGAGTGGAGGCTTGCGCGGCATCGGCAGCCGGAGGCGCGACACTCGTCGAGTCCGGCGGCGCGAGTGCATTCTGTGCCGCGCCCTGCGCGAGTGAAAGCGTCGCCGGGGTTGCCCACAGGATGCAGGCGAGCGCGAGTGCGGCGTGGCGCGTCATCAAGACTAGTGTATCCGGAAGCGATTGCGGCGACCGTGTTCCATATCGCCGGCTAGGAGAGCTGCAGCCAGAAGAATCCGTTGGGTGCCAGTACTGCGCGCTGGAAGTCTTGCGAGGGCTGCTCGAGGCTGGAGCGCCGCTTGTTGTCGGGAGTGAGGGTGAGGGTCAGCTCCTTCTTGTCGCGCAGCACCACGACGGCGAGGGGACGTCCGTGGCTGTCCTTGATCGCCTTGGTCCAGTCGGCGGAGCTGGCCACGGGCTTTGCGTTGGCGCGCACCACCACGTCGCCGGCGCGCATTCCGGCCAGCGCGGCGGGCGAGTTGGCCTCCACACTGCGCACCAGAAGCCCCGCGCCGCCGGGCACGCCGAAGTAGCCGGCGAGTTGCGAGCTCATCGTCTCCAGCATGGCGCCGGTGTAGGAGGGATTCATCAGCAGGGGGCCGAGGAAGCTGTTGCCGCGCACAGGTGGGGCGGGAGAGGCGGGAGCGGCAGGGGCGGCGAAGTAGATGCTGCCCTCGATCTCGGAGGGCTGCTCCTGCGGCTCGGGGACGGTGAGGTGCTGCTCCCACGCCTGCCGTTCGACCTCCTCCTGGCTGGCCAGCTGCGTGGTCACGGTAATCGGCTGACCATCGCGGCTGATGACGAGGACGACGGTCTTTCCCGGAGGAGACTCGTGCAGCAATCGGCTGAGCTGCTCCGCGCCCTCGATGGCCTGGCCGTTCACGCGCAGAATGACGTCGTACTCGCGCAGGCCCGCCTTGCCGGCCGGGGCGTCGTGGTCCACCTGGACGATCTCCGCGCCGCGCGCCTCTTTCAGCTTGAGCGGCGCTACCTGGTCGGCGGGAACGTCGCGTATGCCGACGCCGAGATAGCCCTGAGCGACGCGCGCGGGAGGCGCGCCCGATCCGCTCAGGAAAAACAGCGTAGCGCTGACAGCCTCCGGGCCACTGGCATGGGCGCACTGGGTCGCGACAGCCGAAGCCGCCAGCAGTACCAGTCCGTAGCCCAGTGCCCTCTTCATTGACTCAACCTCGAACCTTGAACCTCGCGCCTACTGTATGTCCGCGGTTCCGGCCAGCGCGTGTGTGCTGACGGTGCGGATGTATGGATTCACGTCCGTGGTGGAGACGGTGCGCATCACCTTGCGCACGCTGGAGTCCGACTCGACCGGCTGCAGCAGGCTGATGGCGCGCGTACGCACCTGCGGGCTGGAGTCGTGCATCAGGGCCTCCAGTACCGCGTCGCGGACCCTCTGGTCCTCGACCACGTAGGGCTGCAACCCATCCAGCGCATTCATCCGCACGGCCGGGCTCTTGTCGTAGCGCAGGCTCACCAGAAGCGCGCTGCGAATGCCCCCGCCATCCGGTCCGCCGACGCACTGGTGTCCCGCGCGGCACTCGTTGGCCAGCAGCGCCACCGAGTCCATCCGCACTCCATTGGTCGCCGGGGCCTTGGTCCCAATCAGCAGCAACTGGCGAATCTGCGGGTCGTCCAGCGAGCCCTGCACCGTCTCCGGGACCACGCGGTTGTAGGTCACCTGCACGACCTGCGAGTTGGGCGTCTGCACAATGCCGCTGATGTTGGCGATCGTCCCGTTGGTGGTATTGCTCAGCACCACCGGCGACGGCAGCCTGGGCTGGTGTGCCACCTGGTAGCGGTTGGTGAAGTTGCCCGCCAGAAAGCCCACCCCGATCAGCAGCGTCATCAGCGCCGGAGCGCCCTGCATGTGGCCCATCCAGGCGAAGAGATTGCTGCGCAGGCGGTTCAGCAGGCCATGCGGCGGAATCGTGTCCAGCGCCTCATCCAGCCGCATGCGCGCGCTTGCCAGCAGGTTCGGCGAGGGATCGACCACGGGGTTCGAGGCCAGCGCCTCGTGCAGGTCAAGCTGCGCCTGCAGCTCGCGGCTGCACGCCTCGCAGCCGGCCAGATGCTCCTCCAGCGAGGCCATCTGCTCATCCGGCAGCTCGCCGTAGGTGACAAGAACTATATTTTGCTGCGCCTTTTCGCACTTCATCGCTCTACCTCATCCGGCCTCAAACAATTGCCTCTGCAAAATGCCGTCCCGGGTCTATGCCATCGCCCGTCTACCCTGCCGTCTTCACTTGCCACTCGAACCTCGAACCTTGAACCTCATACCTAACTTTTCAACTCCGCCAGCTCGATTCGCAGCTTGCGAGTCGCGCGGAAGAGCGTATTCTTTGCCGTCTCCTCGGTGGTGCTCAGCATCTCGCCGATGGTGCGCAGCTTCAGTCCCTGGTAGTGCTTCAGCTCGAAGACCATGCGTTCGCGCGGGGTCAGTTTGTCCAGCGCCTGGTGGATGCATTGGCCCATGCGCTTGCGGTCGAGCTCGCGCGCCGGGTTGGCCATAGCGCGGGTGTCCGTGACGTTCGACAGCAGGTCCATCTCGTCGCCGCGCGCGTCCAGCACCGTGGCCGGGTCCTCGCGACGGCTCTTGCGCCGCCGCAGGTGGTCCAGGCACAGATTGGTCACAATGCGGTAGAGCCAGGTGTAGAACGAGCACTCAAACCGAAAGTTTCCCAGGTGGCGATACGCCTTCAAGAACGCCTCCTGATGCACGTCCTGGGCGTCCTGCTCGTTGCTCAGCATGTGCAGCGCCAGGCGCAGGACGGGCTGGTCGTAGCGTCGCACCAGCGAGTCGAATGCGCTGCGGTCGCCGCGTTGCGCCTCTCGGATCAGGTCGTCGTCCTCGGTGCGCTGTTGGGCGCGCGCTTCCAGCTGCTCCTGGGTCAGCTTACCGCCGTTCCTGTCGGTCCTGGTTCCGAATTGAGCCGCGGGCTTGGCCATCGCTGGGGACGATTCTATCGCTCCAGAGCGACTTGCGCCCACACGGGCCGACGCGTCCAGCAGCGCGGAGAGGCGCAGCGCCGGGGGCAACGCCTTCGCGCCTCGCGCGCGGCCGCCGCCAACCATCGCCGAAAGCACCGGCGAAAACTCTCCGCCGGTCTCCAGACCTAAAGCATTTGCATTCATCGTCACTGACTCCGGAGCCAGGAAATGGGTCACTTCAATAGACCGCCGCGCCGCCAAAAGGTGAGCGGGGAAGCAGTTGCTGGTTGCAGGTTGTTCGTGCTGTCATCCTGAGCGGAGCCTCTCGCGGTCTCATCGCGAGAGGCGTAGTCGAAAGACCCCGATGAAGCTGGCCCCTCCACAACCGACCGAACCTTT
>JBEKWE010000112.1:0-8364 GCA_049513335.1 Acidobacteriaceae bacterium
GTGCAATCGGGCAAACTGGTAGCAGAGCATATCTTCGACATGGCCAAGGATAACTACCTGAATGAGCCGAATATACGCTTTACGCCCGACCAGAAGTGGGTCCTCTTCACCGGCAACTTTACTGGGCCAAGCTACATCTACGCCGTCGAAGTGGCGAAGGCCACGGACGTAGCCCCTCCAACCACCACCCCGGCCCCAGCAGCCGGGCAGTAGTCTGAAGGAAGACGGGTGCTTCAACTTTGCGAAGATGACGACGCTGCCGTCGCGAAGATGGGGCGCCCGGCAAAGACGGTCGCGCGGAGCGCGATACCCCACCCTGTCGCGATGAAACCGCGCCGAGGATGGGGCACCCGCTGCTCCCTCCCAAAGACAAAAACCCCACCCATGCGCTCAACCACCCCAGCGAGCAAGAGCTGCTCGCCGGGGACCCCGGTATAACGCGCATGAATGGGGCACCCGGCGGTCGAGTGCTTCCGCACTCGATACCCCACCCTGCGACGATGAAGCCGCGCCGAGGATGGGGCACCCGCAGCCGTCGCGAGGAGGGGGCACCCGACTTCGATGGATTGGGCACCCGGTTTGGGGACTAGGCGAAGAGGGCGAACATGGGGGAGTCGAGGGGGATGGACTGGGTGGGGCCACCAATGCGGCCGGAGGCGGAGTCGCGGCGGAAGATGGTGATGGAGGCGGAGTCCTGATTGCCGCAGAGGAGCCAGTGGCCGGAGGGGTCGAGGGTGAAGTGGCGCGGGGTGCGGCCGCCGCAGGAGATGCGCTGGACGAGGGCGAGGGCGCCGTCGGTGGGGGCGATGCGGAAGACGACGAGGGTGTCTTCTCCGCGGTTGGAGGCGTAGAGGAAGTTGCCGTCGAGCGAAATGGCGACCTCGGCGGCGGTGTTTTTGGCGACGGGGAAGCTGGGGGCGATGGTCTTGACGGGCGCGCCGGTGTTGACGAGCAGGCCCTGGGGCGCGGTGCGCGAGCTGGTGGTGGTCCAGAGGAAGCGGTCGATGGTGGAGTCGAGCTCGTTGATGGAGTAGAGCCAGCGGCCATTGGGATGGAAGGCGATGTGGCGCGGGCCGGAGCCGGGGCGGTCGTTGGAGAAGAGAGCGGGCGGGCCGAGGCGGGCGGTGGCCGGGTCGATGAGGAAGACGGAGATCTGGTCGGAGCCGAGGTCGTTGACCAGCAGGAAGCGGTTGTCGGGCGAGAGGTGGACGGAGTGGGGATGGGGGATGTCCTGGCGGGCTGAATTGGGGCCTCGCTTGCCGAATTTTGGGTTCTTGTAGTCGATGCTGGCGACAGGATTGCTGAGCGCGCCGGAGGGCAGGACGCGGTAGCTGGCGATGGAGGAGCCGTAGTAGTTGGCGACGAAGGCGGCTTCGCCGGTGGCGTCGAGCGAGATGTAGCAGGGGCCGGCGCCGGCGGAGGGCACCTGGTTGATGGGACTGAGCGCGCCCGTTGCGGAATCGGCGATAAGAAAGCTGGTGATGGAGGCGGAGGCGTCGTTGACGGCATTGACGGCGTAGAGGCGGCGACGGCCTACGGTGTTGGGCGAGAGGGCGAGGTAGGACGGACGCAGAGTTTCGGCGGCCAGGACTGGCTGCGTGAGAAGGCCGGAGGCAGGGTCAAAGCGGGAGAGATAGATTCCCCTGGCGACTCCCTTTGCGGTGTCGGTGCCGAAGTAGACGAAAACGGGCTGTACAGGTAGGGGTTTCCTGCGGAAGGGCGTGAGGAAGGATTGGGCTGCCGCGAGACGCGGAGCGGCTGCGAGAGCGGGTAGAGTGAGAAGAAATCGGCGACGGGAGAACATTGGCGGTGACTCCGAGGGCCAGTTCAGCGGAACGGATTTATGCGGCGGGTTCGCCGGGGAGGCGTATGCCAAGCTCCTTCTCGGGCTGCTCGTTCTGGTGGATGATGGGGAGGCTGGGAAGCCGGGTGGTTCCCCCGGCCTCGCGGACGACGGCATTGGCGAGGTCGAGAACCTCGTCGACGGTGAGGGTGTAGATCTCGCGGCCGTTGTCGTAGCCGGACTCGATGGCCTGCTTGAGGTAGCGGCCGGCGATCTGGGCGGCGAGCGCGTCGGTGATGACGTTGCCGGTGCGGCGCTTCTGCTCGACCCAGGCGAGGTTGGGCAGGGCGATCCAGACGGGCTTGCCGTTGACGGCGAAGCGGATGTCTGTGGCGTCGGCGTGGCGCGTGGCGATGGCGACGATGGTTCCCTTCCAGACGCAGTGCAGCGGCTCGCCGGTCCAGCGATCAGTGACGGTGAAATCTTCGTACATGAGAATAGCTTAGTGGACGCGAGTGGGCAGGGGCAAGGATTGGTTGGTAAGCGCGCGATTGCAGGAGGGCGGACGCACGGTCGTAATTCCCGTTCATCACATAAGCACGATGAATGGGGGCACCCGGAGTATAGTTTTTTGAGGCTGTGCAAGGTTGGAGTTTCAGACACCAAACAGGAGTGCAAAAAATGAAAGTCTTATCCGTGATTCGCGCCGCGCTGGCGGCCGCGCTGATGGCGGCAACAATGCAGGCGCAGGTGAAACAGCATCCGATCCCACGCATTGTGCAGAAGGATGGGCGGTACGCGCTGATGGTGGACGATGCACCGTACCTGGTGCTGGCGGCGCAGACACGGAACTCCAGCGCGTGGCCGTCGCGGCTGCCGCTGTTGTGGCCGGCGCTGGAGTATGACCACGTGAACACGGTAGAGGTCCCGGTGTACTGGAACCAGGTGGAGGCGCAGCCGGGAAAGTACGACTTCACGGTGGTGGACATGATTCTGGCGGAGGCGCGCAAGCACCAGGTACATGTGATTCCGCTGTGGTTTGCCACGTGGAAGAACGGAAGCCAGCACTTCATGCCGGACTGGATGAAGCTGGACACTGCGCGCTATGCGCACGACGTGAACAAGAACGGGGAGACGGTGGATTCGCCGTCGCCATTTGCCATCGCGTCGCTGGAGGCGGACAAGGCTGCGTTTGCGGCGTTGATGCGGCACCTGAAGGAGGTGGACGCGCAGCGCACGGTGATCATGGTGCAGGTGGAGAACGAGCCGGGAAGCTATGGCACGGTGAGGGACTTCTCGCCTGCGGCGCAGAAGTTCTTCGATGCGCCGGTGCCGCTGGAGGTGCTGCGCGCGATGCATGTGACGCCGGCCACGCCCAATGCGACGTGGCAGCAGGCGTTTGGCGCGGATGCGGACGAGTACTTCAACGCATGGGCTGTGGCGAAGTACGTTGGGCAGGTGGCGGCGGCGGGGAAGGCTGTCTATCCACTGCCGATGTACGCCAACGCGGCGCTGCGCAATCCGCTGACGCCGGGCCCGCCGAGCGGCTACGAGAGTGGCGGGCCGACGGACAACGTGCTGCCAATCTGGAAGGCGGCTGCGCCGTCGCTGGACCTGCTGGCGCCGGACAACTACCAGACCGACCCGGCGGCGTACTTAAAGGACCTGGAGCTGTACCATCGCGCGGACAATGCGCTGTTTCTGCCCGAGACGGGACATCCGGAGAATGCGAGGTTCTTCTTCAAGGTGCTGGGGCTGGGTGGCATCGGATTCTCGCCGTCGGGAGGGAACACGGAGGCCGAGTTCGCGCCGACGGACCGATCCAAGGCGCGGTTTGACGCGCTGGAGCCATGGGCGCAGAACTACCGGCTGATTGGGCCGATGCAGCGCGAGGTTGCGCGGCTGAACTTCGAAGGCAAGCTGCAGGCCGTGGCCGAAGAGAAGGGCAAGGTGAGCGAGACTCTGCCGTTTGGGACGTGGAATGCGCTGGTGGGGTATGGGGCGACGGGACGCGGGCCGGCGGTGGGAAATCCCACGCCGACGGGGCGGGCGATGGTGGCGCAACTGAGCGAGAACCAGTTCCTGATTACCGGATTCTACTGCCGCATCGACTTCCGGCCGGCGGGGACGGAGGAGCAACGGAGGTCGCAGACGATTGCGATTGGGAACGGGCAGAACCCGTCGGCGCTGATCGACGGCAAGTGGGTGCACCGGCAGTTTGTGCGCGTGGAGGAGGGAACATACGAGAACGGCGTCTTCAAGTTCCAGAGGATGTGGAACGGAGACGAGACGGACTGGGGACTGAAGTTCGGGGGGGACCCGGTGGTGCTGCGGGTTACGCTGGCGACGTACTAGAGCGGGCTCGATATTCCCTCGGGGGCTAAAGCCCCCATTCTGTATCGGCGCGAATGGCGGGACTAAAGTCCCGCCCTATCAAAGACTGGACTTGTTACGGACGGGCTGAAGCCCGTCCCCTTCAAAGCTGGGTTTTCATCAGTTGCCTGACGGGATGATTTGGAAGTTGTCGAACTGGATGAGGGAGTAGTTGGGCGCGCCGAGGCCGACCATTCCCTTTGCGTAGGTGGCGTCGGTGACTGCGTTGATTGGCTTGCCGTAGATCGTTACGGGCTTGCCGTCAATCTGCGGAACGATTGAGCTGCCGTTGAATGCGAGCGAGATGCGGTGCCATTGTTTGACGCCGAGTGGTGAGACGGAGCCGGCGGCGAGGATGGTGTCGCTCTGCCTGGTGCGCTTGTCCTGGTCGGTGGAGGTGCGGCGCAGTGACCAGGCGCCAGTGTCGGCGACGCGGAGGACGTAGGAGTTGGGGATGTCGGCGCCGCTCATGCCGGTGAGTCGGCCGATGAGATCGGCGGAGCCGGGCTGCTGGAAGAGAACATCGGTGGAGACGGTGTAGTTGGTCCAGTCGAGGTTGCCGAGGATGGTGAAGGGGCGGCCGTCGGTCCGCTTCCACGCGATGGGCTCGCGTGGGACGAGCTGGCTGAGGCAGATGCCGCTGCGGCCTCCGTCGCAGGGCGCGGTCTCGAAGGCGCCGTACATGTCGGAGAAGTACTTTGCGAGGTGGCCCGGTGCGTAGGACTTGAAGTCGTCGGCGTAGGGAAGGTTGAAGGGCGCGGAGGCGGGCGGGACGGCGGTGCCCTTGGACTGGCCGATGGTGGTGGTGACGGTGACCATGCGGCCGGGTTGCAGATCGAGGGAGAATTTGCCGTTGACGGCGACGATGTCTGACTGATGTACGAACCACTGCGCGGGATCGCTGGAGGTGAGATCGGTGGTCCAGAGATGGAGCTTGCGCCGAGGGAAGCCGGCGACGGTGAAGTGGACAGTCTCGGGAGACTTGGCCTGGACGGTCTCGATGATGAGGCTGAAATTCTTGCGATCTGGTGAGCGCAGTGTGACGTAGCTGCCATGCGCGCCGGTGGTATCTGAGGAGAAGAAGCCGCAGGCAGAGTCGAGGTACTGCCAGCCGGGCTGCGTGAACTGCGCGGTGTGCGCCATGACCCAGACGGATGGCGTGACTACGTAGTGGCCGGACCAGGGCTGGTTGGATTTGATGAGGCCGATGTCGTCGTAGGGAAGGTTGTCGTACATGGCGCTGATGATGGGCCAGAAGACGGTGGCGGTGACGCGGCCGGCGACGTAGTTGCGATTGATGTTGCGCGCCATCTCGTTGTATCCCGGCTTCTGGTCGAAGTGGCCCTCGCTGTCCCAGAGCGGCTTATTGAGCGCGAGCGCGTCGGGGGTGGGATAGCCTCCCCAGCCGGGGCCGTGCACGCCGACGATGTCGATGGCGTCGTTGACGGCGGGGTCCTTGGTCATCTCGGTGGCGATGTTCCAGAGCTTGTTGCGCTCCCAGTCGTCGGAGGCGATGACTTTGATGGAGCCGAGGCCGTTGGCGCGCAGACCGGCGCGGAGTTGCTTGTACCACTGGACGTTGTAGCCGTGCTCGTTGCGTCCGCCGAGGTAGTCGATGGTCAGATGATGGTCGGACTGGGCGTGCTGGAGCCACTTAATGATGTAGTCGATCATGTCCTGCGACCAGTAGTTTCCGTTGCCGACCCAGGCGGGCGCGCCCCAGGCGAGGGCGGCGAATTTAATGTTGGGGTTGCGCGCCTTGGCCTGCTCCATGAGCCACCACTCGTAGCCGCGGTTGTAGTTCTGGTCACTGGCGGTGTGGCTGTGGCTGGACTCGGCCCCGTCGGTGGAGTCCATGTCGGCCCCGATCTCGACCTTGAAGATCTGAATGTTGGCGCCGTAGTTGGGCTTGAAGAGGTAGTCGAGAATCTGGCTGCGCTGCGGCTCGGGATAGTCGATCAACAGGCGCGAGTTGCCGCCGCCGCCGCTGATGGCGCCGACGCCGTCGAAGATACGGCCGGGGCTGGCGGCGTCGATGACAATGGACTGGGCGGGCGCGGCGGTGGGGATGCTTTGCGCTGGGGCGATGAGGCTGGCGAGGAAGAGGCAAATGAGCGCGGAGTAGGAGAGGACGAGAAACCGGGGGGCTGAAGGCATGGAGGAATTGTATTCGTTGCGGCGCGGTGTGAGGTATTGGGTCAACGCCGGCGTGTAAGAATAGTGCGGAAGTTCTGTTGCAGGCAGACCAACGGGAACGAGAGGTCATAAGCGATGCGTCGTGTTGCGCTGATCTACAACCCAATGAGCGGCCAACATCCGGGACAGCGGGCCAAGCTGGTGGCGGATGTGGCGGCAGCGCTGGTGGGCGCGGGGATCGAGGTGCGGGCGATTGCGACCGAATCGCCGGAGAGCGCCGGAAGACAGGCGCAGGAGGCGGTGCGTGATGGCTGCGACACGGTGCTGGCGTGCGGCGGCGATGGCACGGTGCACGAGGTGCTGCAGCGGCTGGTGGGAGGCGAGGCGGCGTTGGGCGTGGTGCCGATGGGGACGGCCAATGCGCTGGCGGCGGACCTGGGGCTGCCGTCGTCGCCGGTGAAGGCGGTCAAGATGCTGCTGGGGGCGACGCCGGTGCGGGTATCGGTGGGGCATCTGTTCTATCGCAGCGTGGAGGGCGGCGCGCGCTCGCGCTACTTTATTGTGGCGGCGGGAGTGGGCGCGGACGCTTTCTTCTTCTCGCGGCTGGACTCGCGGCTGAAGCAGCGGTTCGGCTATGTGGTGTACCTGGTGGAGGCGCTGCGCCTGTGGGCGACGTACAAGTTTCCCATGTTTACCGCATCGTTCACGGAGAGCGGACGCGAGATGCCGCGCGAGGTGGAGGCGTCGCAACTGCTGGCGGTGCGCATCAGCGACTTTGGCGGGCTGGTCGGAAACCTCGCGCCGGGCGCGGCCATCAGCAATGGAAAGCTGCGGGTGATTGCATTCAAGACATTCAGCCGGGTGCGGTATCTGCGATTTTTGATTGCCGTGATGTTCGGGCGGCACAGCTACGCGCACACGATTGAGCTGGTGAAGTGCATCTCGGTGGAGTGCCGCAACCGGGAGGGCTCGGCGGAGCAACTGTTTGTGGAGGCGGACGGCGAGCTGCTGGGCACACTGCCGGTGCGGATTGAAGTGGAGCCGCAGGCGCTGAACCTGCTGATTCCGGCGAAGACGCTGAGCCGGATTACCGATCTGTGAGGAGGACACGCGGCGACTTTCTGGCTCGCCGGGCCACGCGCGTCAGGGGTGTTGCGGGTCGCGTATAATTTCGAATTCATGCCGGGAGAGAGCGTACGACCGCGTTGCCAGGCATTCGCGGCCGCGCATCTGCGGGCGATGTGAACCATGAACGACGAGATCAATTCCTAAGGAGCAGAGAGTGACTATGCGCGACGCTGCCGCTGAAAATCGTTTGAACCGACGGGACTTCCTACAGGGTGTGGGGATGGTGGGGCTGGCTGCCGCGCTGCCGCAGGTTGTGGCGGAGGCGCAGGCTGCCGCGGCGCAGTTTGCCGACGTGAAGGGCGCGGACCTGAAGACGCCGAGCGGCAAGCCGCTGCGGGGTCTGTATCCGATCATGGAGACGCCGTTCACGCCGGAGGACAAACTGAACACGGACGCGCTGGCGGCGGAGGTGAAGTGGCTGAACAAAGGGCGCGTGGCCGGGATGATCTGGCCGGCGTGGGCCAGCAGTTGGGCGACGATGTCGGACGCGGAGCGGATTGAGGGCACGGAGGCTATCCTTGCGGCGGGCAAGGGTGGCAAATCGGCCATTGTGATCGAGGTGCAGAACAATGCGTGGGACACGCCGACCGCCGTCCGCTACGCCAAACACGCGGCGGCGCACGGCGCGGACGCCATCGGCGCGATCCCGCTGAACAACGGCTGGAACCGCAGCGATGCGGACATCCTCGACTACTACAAGGCCATCGCCGCGGCCACCGACCTGCCGCTGATTGTGCAGTCGCGAGGCACGGTGAGCGTGGACCTGATGGTGCAGCTGTTCCAGCAGATCCCAACGATGAAGGCGACCAAGGACGAGGTGGGCAATATTATGGAGCGCGCGCCGCAACTGATCGAGCGCACGGGGAACAAGCTGGCGGTGTGGTCGGCGGGCGGAGGGACGGGCGACCAACTGCTGGAAAAGATGCGACTGGGGATTGTGGGAC